>NZ_JBYUOW010000003.1:0-340464 GCF_058136395.1 Pseudoflavonifractor sp. HNCC25GI2 | reverse complement strand
GTGGCCAAAACCTGTTAAGGAGATATGGCTGACGCTGCGAACCTTTTCTTGCAGGCTGCTGTAATCTGCGGTATACTTGAAACAAATACCGCAAAAAGGAGAATTGTTTCATTATGTTGTATAATGAACGTGCGGAACTAATCTTACAGCAACTCCAACTTCAGTCCACAGTAAAGGTAGCGGAACTGAGCCAGCTTTTACAGGTTTCGGTGGATACTGTCCGCCGTGATCTAAAAAATATGGAGCAGGAAGGCCGGATCAAATACATTCGGGGCGGTGCCTGCCTGCCGGAAGACCGGAATTCTTTTTCCAACTTTACCGGCCGTGAAATCATCCACAGTGAGCTGAAGCGGGAGGCTGCCCGCAAGGCTGTGTCATTGATTAGTGAAGGAGATGTGGTTGCTCTTAACTCCGGAACAACCAACACGGTATTGGCACAGGAGCTGGTTGGTCTGAATCTCAAATTTACCGTGGTGACCAACAACTACGCGGCACTCAGTGTCCTGATGCAAAATCCTTCCATCCGGCTGATTGCCGTTGGCGGCACGATGGATCCTCTGGAGCGCTCCACCTATGGAACAGTGTGTGAACAGGAGTTTGCTGTCTACCGACCGGATCTGGCCTTTCTCTCCATCAACGCTGTCAACTATCAGGATGGCTATACCGATTTCCGTTTGGATGAGATCGGCGTGATTCGGATTCTGGCTCAAAACTCCCGCAGGGTAATCGCAGTGATGGACTCCAGCAAGCTGGGGCAGTGTTCCAAATGTATGGTGCTTTCCCCAGAGCAGGTGGATTTGTTGCTGATGGATGACCATATTCCCCCCGAAGTGAAGGAAAAATATCGGAGCAAAGGCATTGAGATTCAGTAAAAAATATTGATATGTAAAAACCGCAGGATCAAGCCTGCGGTTTTTTGCGCTATTTTTTACATACATTTGGTATGGACATGCTTGTTTTTGCTGTATTATGCCGTTTATAATTTGGCTGTAATCACAAATAACAGCATAAAGCAGCAGACAAAAGCAAGGAGTGTTAGACATGGCGGAAATGAACCGCATTCAGATGGTTGTATTTGACTGGGCCGGAACCACCACGGACTACGGAGGCGTGGCACCCAGCGTGGTATTTGACCGCGTGTTTCGGGAGGAAGGGATTGTCCTGACCAAGGAGGAGATTAACGCACCTATGGGCATGGAGAAAAAAGCCCACATTCGTGCGCTGCTTACCTCCCCCTCCGGAGACCGGCAGTGGAAAGAGCGGTATGGCGCAAGTTGGACCGAGCAGGATGTGGAGCGGCTGTATGAAAAATTTGAAGGCATCCTGTACCAGATGGTGGCAGAGTACAGCGTTCCCATCCCCGGTGTGGTGGAGACTGTCCGCCAGCTGCGGGAGAAGGGACTGAAAATTGGTTCCACCACGGGCTACACCTCCCAGATGATGGAGCAGGTGCTGCCCCGGGCAGCGGAGCTGGGCTATAAGGCCGACTGCGTGGTGACTCCTGATGTAACCGGCGCCAGCCGTCCCACTCCGTTCATGCTCTACGAGTGTATGCGCCGGCTGAACGTGTATCCGCCCCGTACTGTAGTAAAAGTGGGCGACACGGTGGTGGACATCCTGGAAGGAAAGAACGCCGGGACCTGGAGCATCGGCATTCTCACCGGTTCCAACCTGCTGGGGCTGACCCGGGCCGAGTATGAGGCCATGGATCCGGAGGAGTTGGCGCAGCGCAAGCAAAAGGCAGCAGAGCGCTACACAGAGGCAGGCGCCGACCTGGTCATCGACTCCATCCGGGACCTGCCCGCCGCACTGGCGGAACTGGAGCGCCGCATGGCAGAACAGGAGGCAGCACGTTGAACCGATACTACAATCCCGTCCAGACCATCGAGGGAGCCGGCTGCACGGCGGAGCTGACCGGGCTGCTGGAAAGCATGGGGCTGGCACGGCGGAATGTTCTCCTGTTGGTGTGGAGCGAGGCGGTTCTGGACCTGCCCGCCTTCTCTAGCCTGTCCAACGCTGGTTTCACTGTTCACTGCCAGGTATTTCGGGCCTCCAATCCCACGGTGGAACAGCTCTTTGAAACCTATCAGGCCACCAGAGACTTTGCCCCGGAGGCAGTGGTGGCCGTGGGCGGCGGCAGCATTATGGATGTGGGAAAATCCCTGTGCTGCCTGTACGGAAAAGAGCTGTCCAACGCAGACGACCTGCGGCGGCTGATTGAGGAAAAGAACTACGGCCGGCCCTCCACCCGGTGGATTGGCGTACCCACCACGGCGGGTACGGGCAGCGAGGTTACCTGCTGGGCCACCATTTGGGACCCGGAAAAGGACGCCAAGCGCTCGATAGAATGCCGTGAGAATTACGCCTTTGCTGCCCTGGTGGACCCGGAGCTGGCAGCGGGAATGCCGTTGCCGCTGGCCGTGTCCTCCGCCCTGGATGCAGCGGCCCACGCCATTGAAAGCTATTGGGCCAGAGGAACCAACGCCGTGTCCCGTGGCCTGGCGCTGGAGGCCATCCGCACAATTATGGGCGGCATGGACGGCCTTTTGGCAGGAACCATGGAGGCCCACGACGCTACGGCCCGGGGCAGCATGATGGCTGGGCTGGCCTTCAGCAATACCAAGACCACCGCCTGCCACTCCATCTCCTACCCGTTGACCATGCACTGCGGCATCCCCCATGGCGCGGCAGTGAGCATGCTGCTGGGGCCGGTGTTCCGGCTCAATGCCCCGGCGATTGCCCAGCCCGGCCCTCTGCTGGATGCTCTGGGCGTCTCCAGCCCGGAAGCGCTGGAGACAAAAATCCGGGATATTCTGGGCCGCTCCGGCCAGCCCGCCACTCTGTCGGCGTGGGGCGCACAGCGGGAAGACCTGCCTCGTTTGGCTCAGCTGGGCATCACCAAGGGACGGGCGGACAACAATCCGGTTCCTATTGACGTGGAGACAATCCTCTCCATTTTGGAGCAGATATATTGAGACCAAATCAAATCAGACAAAATCAAAGAAGGAGCTTACATCACATGAACATCAATAAGAAGGTTTTGTCCTTGACTCTGTCCGCCGTGATGGCGGTCTCCCTGCTGGCCAGCTGCGGCACCTCTGGGGGCAGCGATACGCCGGATGCCTCCGGCAGCCAGAGCTCCAACCCCGGCGGCGAGGACGGGGTGTTCACCATCGCCTACGCCCCCAACGAATCCACCGCCGAGAGCGCGGATGCCCGCAACGGTCTTGCCAAAGACCTGGGTGAGTTCCTGGGCTGCGAAGTGGAAGAAATCCAGGCCAGCGACTATAACGCCATTATCGAAGCTCTGCGTACCGGCAGCGCCGACATGGCCTACATGGGTTCTCAGGCTCTGGCCCTGGGCGTGGAGCGCACCGATCTGGATCCCATCGTCATGAAGGCAGAGGACGGCGACCCTGACAAGGCGATCTACCACTCTGTGTTCATCACCAACAGCGCCAACGATGACATCAACTCCATCGCGGACATCAAAGGCCGCACCATGGCCTTCGTGGATCCCGACTCCACCTCCGGCAACCTGGTGCCCACCGCGGAGATCATCAAGGCCTTCCCGGAGGACGAACTGAACTCCGATATGCTTCACACCAACGGTGACTTCTTTGAGGCGGTGAGTTTCTCCGGTTCCCGCCAGGCCGGTCTCCAGGCAGTGGTGAAGGGCGATGTGGATGTGGCTCCCATCTCCGACCAGATTCTGGCTTCTGAGATTGCTAACGGCAACGCCTCTGAGAGTGATGTAAAGATCATCCACGAGTCCGGCGCCATCCCCGCCGAGGCCATGGTGGTGGCCGAGCACGTGGACCAGGCGACCCGGGACAAGCTCACCGAGTTCCTTACCAGCTATGAGAACGAGGACTACTTTGCCGATGTCATCAAGGTCCCCAACGCCCGCTTCATCGAGTGCGATATGAGCGACTACGAAGCCATCATCGAGCTCAACAAGATTATCAACGAGTTTTAAGCGGCAAGACGCACAGGAGGAACAATATGGAACCGATCCTACGATTTGACAATGTATCCAAGCACTACCCCAACGGTGTGCACGCACTGAAAGGCGTCTCCTTTGAGGTGGCAGAGGGGGAGTTTATCTCCGTCATCGGCCCCTCCGGGTCGGGAAAATCCACCCTTCTGCGCGCCATTAACCGCCTGATCTCCATCAACGGCGGCACCGTCTGGCTGGACGGCCAGGCGGTTTCCGCCCAGCGTGGAACGGCGCTGCGGCAGCTGCGTCGCAAGGTGGGCATGATTTTTCAGAATTACAACCTGGTTTACAGCCTGTCCGTGCTGCAAAATGTCCTTCACGGACGGCTGGGCTATATGGGCGGACTCAAGGGTGTGTTCGGCCTATACAGCGAAGAGGACAAGCAGGAGGGACTGGATCTTCTGAAGGAGCTGGGGCTGGAGGAGTTTGCCTATAACCGGGCCAGTGACCTGTCGGGCGGTCAGAAACAGCGGGTTGGCATCGCCCGGGCCATCATGCAGCAGCCCAAGCTGCTGCTGTGCGACGAGCCCATCGCCTCCCTGGACCCCTCCAGCGCCAAGACCATCATGGACCTGCTCAAGAGCATGACCCAGAAACGGAACATCGCCTGCATCGTTAACCTCCACCAGCTGGATGTGGCCCTGAAGTACTCCACCCGGATCATCGGCCTGTCCAAGGGCGAAATTGTGTTTGACGGCAGGCCGGAGGAACTGGACGACGCCACCATTGAGCGGATCTACGGTACCTCCCGAAACAATCTGATGATCGGAGGACACGGTGATGACCAAACGAATTCCGCTCATTGCGCGTGATTTAAAACGGCTCTATACCGGGTTCCTGCTGGCAGCTGTGGCACTGTTTCTGCTTTGCAGCTATCTGACGGAGTTTAATCCTATGGTGCTGGTGGCCAATGGGGACGCTTTCTGGGAATTCATCACAGAGGATTTCCTCCCCCCTGCCCTGCCCCCCGCCAGCCGGATTCCCGGTATCTTTTCCAGTGTACTGGTGACTCTGGCACTGGCCATGTCCGCCACCACAGTGGCAGCCATCCTGGCCTTCTTCGTGGCTCTGTTCGGCAGTGAAAAGGTCTCCCCCTTCCCCCGCTTTGCCAAAGTGGTTCGGGGCTTTGCCACCTTCCTGCGCAACATTCCCGCCTTGGTGTGGGCCTTTATCCTGTTTTCCTCCCTGGGCATCGGCACCGGTGTGGGCTTTGTGGCCCTGTGCATCACCAGCTTTGCCTTCATGGTTCGGGCCTTTGTGGAGACCATGGAGGATGTGTCCCAGGACTGCGTGGAGAGCCTCCAGGCGGTGGGAGCCACCTTTCCCCAGCGGGTGGCCCAGGCTATCCTACCCTCCTGTCTGAGTGGTTTTCTCTCCTGGTTCCTCTACTGCGTGGAGGTCAATATTCGCGCCTCCACCATCGTGGGAATGGTAGGCGGCGGCGGTGTAGGCCTGACGCTATTCTCCTACATCAAGAGCTTCCACTACGATATCGCCCTCTCGATCATCCTGCTGATTGCCGCTATGGTCATCGTGGTGGACCAGATCACCGGGAAACTGCGGAAGGAGCTGTTAAAATGAACGCTGAAATGGTGAAATACGCCTCCGGTACCGCGGCTCGGCCGGCACGGAGCGAGCGGACAAAGATTCCGGTAAAGTGCCGCCGGCGCAACCGGTTTATTCCGGCCTTTCTGGCGGGGACTGCGGTGCTGTCCATCCTCAGTCTGCTGTATCTGGACATCGACTGGGCCAAGATGGCTTCCCGGGTACCGGACATCGGGCTCGTTTTCTGGGACCTTTTTCACCTGGACTTTTCCAACATGGACCTGATCTTCTCGTCCCTGGTGGAGACCATTTCCATTGCGGTACTCTCTCTGCTTTACAGCCTGATACTGGGCATCCTGTTCGGAATGCTGGCGGCCCGGAATATTTTCCGTCTGCCCTGGCTGTCGGTGCTGACTCAATCCTTCTTTACCTTCCTGCGGGCGGTACCCACGCCTGTGTGGGTACTCCTGATGCTGGTGTGCCTCGGCATGGGGCCGGAGGCCGGCGTGGCGGGTCTGTGCGTTCACACCACTGCCTTCTTCACCAAATCCTTTGCTCAGAGCTTTGAAAGTATACCGGATGAAACCATCGAGGCCCTGGAGGTCACCGGCGCCAGCCGCCTGTCTATCTTTGTCAACGCGGTGCTGCCCGCCGCCCTGTCCCAAATCGTGGCCTGGGCCGGAATGCGCCTGGAGACCAATTTCTCCGAGTGCGCTATTCTGGGCATGGTGGGCGCCGGCGGTGTAGGCTACGTCATCTCCAACAGCCTCCAGGGCTACGACTACGGCACCGCCGGTGTGGCTATTCTGCTGGTGTTCCTGGTGGCCTACGGCATCGAGCGGTTCTTCGTTCGGGTCAAGAAAAAATTCTACTAAAAATCTGGCAAAATTACATTTCATTTAAAAACAGCAAACAGGCTTACCGGAGGTATCTCTCAACCAGTAAGTCTGTTTGCTGTTCTTTCATGTGGAATACTGCGACAGACCCATCTTATTTTACTACGATGCCATGTGCCGCGCCTGTCAATGTCCTTTTGATGACGATCATTGACAGGTCAGGATACTGACGGTATGATAGGGCCATCTGACCCTTATATTTAAAACGAACTGCCGTGGCAGGCAGAGGAAGAGAGCGCAAAAGATGATTTTCTATTTTTCTGGAACAGGTAACTCGGCGTGGGCGGCCCGTCATCTGGCCTCCCTCACCGGCGACGAAGCCTATGATATTACCAACCTGAACGAGCTGCCGGATATGGAGGAGGTCAAACAGATCGGTTTTTTCTTTCCGGTCTATGCCTGGGGCGTACCGGAGATCATGGTGAACTTTGTGAAGAAGCTCCCAAAGCCTCAAGCCTTCTCCTTCGGTGTCTGCACCTGCGGCGGAGATGCCGGACTGGCCATGAAGCAGTTTTCCAAACTGTACCATCTGGACAGCAGCTATAGCTTGCTGATGCCAAACAACTACATCATCGGCTCTGATATCGATAATGAGAGCGAGATTCTCCAGAAAATCGCCGCAGCCCGTGAAGAGCTTGACCGGATTTCCCAGGAGCTCCGGCGGCAGGTACGGGTATACCGGGTCCATGAGGGGGCGCTGGCTGGGCTGAAGTCCCATCTCGTCAACTTTGGGTTCAACAAATTTGCCCGAAGCGCAAAATCGTTCTTTGCCGAGGATAGCTGCAACGGATGCGGCCAGTGTGCCAGGAACTGTCCTGCGTCCGCCATTTCCCTCCAGGATGGGAAGCCGGTATGGGCGGCCCAATGCTACCAGTGCCTGCGCTGCATCAACGAATGTCCCAAGCAGGCCATCCAATACGGAAAGGCCACAGCCGGACGGCGCCGCTACACCATCCGGGCCTATCTGCCCCAGGACGAGCAAATCTGAGGAGCACAGGAACATGGATCTTTTGTCAATCGCAATTATCGTTTTTATCATTATGGAGTCGGCCAATGTGGCCATCCTCTACTTCTGTCCAGGAAGCCGTCTGGGAAACGGCGTAGCTGTATTCAACGCCTATTTCAACCCCCTGAGTGAGGAGCAGCGGCTGTTCACCTCTTATCTGGTGAACTGGGTGGCCGGTGTGAAGCTGATTTTCATCTTCCTGTTGGCGGTGATCCTGATTATCGGTACGGAGCAAGTAAAGCTTTGGGCGGTGGTAGCCATGATCCTGTCCATTGCCACCTACTTCTGGCGGCTGCATCCCACTATCAAAAAGCTGGATGCCATGGGCTGTATCACGCCCAAGGGTTATTCCAAGGCGCTGGGCTGGATGATCACCGGGTTCCTCATTATGTTCACCCTGGCCTTGATCGGGCATATTCTGGTGGGGGTGATTGCAGCATGAGTGCGAATCGAGTGTCCCGGCGCAAAAAATGGCTCATCGCCGGAGGAGTTGTTCTTCTGCTCCTGGCCGTTCTGGCAGGGGTGTTTTTCTGGTATGTGTCTGACTACTACCGAGCGGAGGATGTGGCCCTTGAGGTGTTGGCTCAGGACAGCGGTATCACAGTGCAGGACAATCTGACCATCCTCTCCCCTTCTTCCCCCACCGATACCGCCATCATTTTCTATCCCGGCGCCAAGGTGGAAGCCGAAGCCTATCTGCCTCTGCTGGATCAGATCCGGCAGACCGGCGTCGCCTGCATTTTGGTACATATGCCTTTCCACATGGCGATTTTTGATTCCGACGCGGCGGAAGCGGTCATCGCTCAGTTCCCTGAATTCCAGCATTGGTATATTGCCGGGCACTCCATGGGCGGCGCCATGGCTTCCAAGTTTGCCTCAGACCATCCTGACCAGGTAGATGGGCTCATCCTGATGGGTGCCTACATCTACGGCGATTATCCGGATGAGAAGACTTTGACCATTTACGGTTCCCTCAATCAGAGCGTGGAGGACCACATCGACTACACGGAGAACATTGTGGAGATTGAGGGCGGCAACCACGCCCAATTCGGCAACTATGGCCCCCAGAAGGGGGACCTTCCGGCTACCATCTCTGCGGAGGAGCAGCAGGCCCAGACAGTAGAGGCCATCCAAGCTTTCCTTGCACAAAGAAAATAAGCACAGTGAACAGAAAGCGGAGTGCCCAAGGGCACTCCGCTTTTCACATCTCTCTTTGCAGATACACCATATCCACCAGCCGAACCCCGCACTCGTAGATGGGGTGGTCATAGTAGTCGGTGAAAAAGTTCTTGACCAGATGGTGCCTGCGAAAGCCGCAGGCTTCATAAAACGGGATGGTGGAGGGGCTGTCCCCGGTGCCCACCTGCAGCACGGTATACCGCTCTTTATAGGTTCGCACAAGGAAGTCCACCAGGGTCTTCCCATAGCCTTTGCCCTGACAGTCCGGTTTTACAGCAATGTTTTTCAGTTCCAGGAGGCCGCCGCCCTCGTCCGTGACCACACATTCAGCCTTGACTCCGCCGTCCTCCAGCACATACATGGTTCCACGTTCCAAATAGCGGTCGATCATGTCCTCCTGCTCGTCCGCCAACAGAAGCAACTCCAGGTACTGCTTTTTATTGGTTTCCACTTTTCTAATTTCCATGGGCGCACCTTACTTTTTCAGGAGCCGCTTCAGCGCGGCGGCATCCAGCAGATTCACCGTCACGAACTTCCCCCTATAAAATACCGCCCAGTTGTTGAACACACAGGGCAAAGATTTGGCCTTTTCCCGCGTATCCACCGGAATGAGGGTACAGGGTGCCTCCAGCTCCTGACAGGTCTTGCGCACCAGTTCTACGCTTTGATGGATGTAGGGACACTGGGCACTATAATAGATGGTCAATCCCTGATGTTCAATCTCCAACCGCTTGGCATTCTTTGCAAAGCGAGGCGTGGTTCCATCAAAGGAGAGGGCCAGCAGCCGGTAACCATCCGGAGTAGTATCCACCATTTCAAACCCATATGTTTCCGCGAAGCCCTGGTCCGAGAGCCAGGCCTTTTGCTTTTCTGCACCCAGCATGCACACGCCGGATTTCCCCTTGGACTTGGCGTCGGCCAGGCAGTACTCCATCAGCTGCCTGCCGTAGCCCTTGCCCTTGAATTCTCCGTTGACCCACAGGCAGTAGAGGTAGAGATAGTTTTCTCCCTCCACCGGTACCCAGGCCGTCTCCAGCGGAGCGTATTCAATGAACACCACACCCTTGGCATCCAGCTTGCGGAACACATGGCCTTCACCGAGCCGCTCTCTGAGCCAGGCCCGCTTGGCCTCCACACCTGGGTGGGGCTTCTTGCTGCGGATGATGCAGCACAGGTGCTCCTGGGCCAGATTATCTTCTGTCAGATTGATAAATTGATCACGCATCGCTTATCACCGCTTTTCGTATACCAGATCCACGATCCCGTTCCAATGTTCCGTTCCCACCAGCTTCAGCGGCAGTTCCTGAGGCAACTCCGGAAACAGCCGCACGCCCTTGCCCAGCACAGTGGGGATGAGCGACAGCCACAGCTTATCAATGCGGCCCTCTTTCAGCAGCTGCCCAGCCACGGACGCGCCGCCGCAGATCCAGATATTGCCCTCGTGCTCCCCTTTCAGCTTGTCCACCAAGTCAGTCAGCTCCCCATTCCAGAAGAAAATGTTCTTCTGATCCGCTTCCTGCCGGTGGGTCACTACATAACAGGGTCGGCCTTCATAGGGCCAGCTGTCCGGAGAGAGCTCCGTGACGAGCTGATAATAGGTAGTCCAGCCCATGACGATGGCGTCCACCGTATTCAAAAATGCCGGGTAACTGCCGGGGGCTTCCGGCTCGCTGCTGTCGCCCACCAGCCAGTCTACGCCGCCCTGTTCGTCCGCAATATACCCGTCCACACTCATGGCGAGATATAACACAATCTGTCCCATAACCATTTCCTCCATTGCCCCTATTGTACCCAAGAGTCGTAAAAAGAACAAGGCAAAAAGAAACATGACAGACAGTTGTCCGGTTCCTGTGCTATAATGCAGACAGAAATGCGAAAGGCGGTAGTTTCCATGAAGATGGAGCGGCTTATCGGCATTCTGTCCATCCTGCTTCAACGGGAAAAGGTCACCGCCCCGGAGCTGGCGGAGCAGTTCGAGGTGTCCCGCCGGACCATCCAGCGGGACATCGAGTCCCTGTGCCGGGCAGGCATTCCCATCTCTACCGCCCAGGGCGCGGGGGGCGGCATCTCCATCATGGAGGGCTACCGGGTGGACCGCACCGTGCTCACCGATCCGGAGATGCAGGCCATCCTGGCAGGGCTGCGGAGCCTGGACAGTGTCAGCGGCACCCGGCGCTATGCCCTTTTGATGGAGAAGCTGTCCGCCGGGACAGGCGGACTGGTACCCGGCGGCGCCCACATGCTCATCGACCTCTCCTCCTGGTACAAGACCAGCCTGCCGCCGAAAATCGAGCTGATTCAGGGCGCCATCGAGCATCACCATACCATCCGTTTTACCTATTTTTCCCCAAAAGAGGAGTCGGTGCGCACCGTGGATCCCTACTATCTGGTGTTCCACTGGTCCACCTGGTATGTGTGGGGGTGGTGCCGGATGCGGAAGGATTTCCGTCTTTTTAAGCTCAACCGCATGACGGAGCTTACCACCAGCGAACCATTTATCCCTCATTCCGCACCGCTGCCCAACTTGGAGCCGGAGCGGGTCTTTCCAGTCAAATATCAGGTCACCGTGCTCTTTGACCCTACCTGCCGTTGGCGGCTGGTGGAGGAATACGGCGCAGACCGCTTTACCGCAGAGCCGGACGGCAAACTGCGCTTTACCGGAGGCTTTCCCGATGGAGACAGTGTACTCAGCTGGGTGTTGACCTTTGGGGACAAGGCAGAGCTGCTGGAACCGCAGGAATTGCGGGAACAGCTTGGAAATTTGACCAAAACATTGGCCGACCGTTACAAGGGGGATTGATATGGCATCTCATAAGGACTTCGTGGACTATGTGGCCGAGCAGCTGCGGGAGGCTGGAGCTATCCGCAGCCGGAAGATGTTCGGCGAATACGGCCTCTACTGCAACGATGTGTTTTTCGCTGTTATCTGCGACGATCAGTTTTTTGTAAAGGTCACTCCGGCGGGCGAAGCGGCGTTCCCCACTCTGCCCAAGGCACCTCCCTATGAGGGGGCCAAAGATTACATCTGGGTGGAAGACGTGGATGACCGGGACACCATGACCGCCCTCACCCGCCTCACCTGTCTGGCTCTTCAGAACCAACCCAAGAAAGGACGGAACTGACCATGGCCTTTGACTACAAGAAAGAGTACAAGGAATTCTATCTGCCCCCCAGGACACCGGACATCGTCACCGTGCCCGCCATGAACTTTCTGGCCGTGCGGGGTCATGGTGATCCCAACGAGGAGGATGGCGCATACAAGAAGGCCCTGGGGATGCTCTATGCCGTGGCTTTTACCATCAAAATGAGCAAGCTGGGCAAACACAAGCTGGAGGGCTACTTTGACTATGTGGTGCCGCCCCTGGAAGGCCTGTGGTGGCAGGAGGATATCCACGGGGTGGACTACACCCAGAAGAAGGACTTTCAGTGGATCTCCCTCATCCGCCTGCCGGAATTCGTGACAAAAGAGGCCTTTGACTGGGCCATCCGGGAGGCCACGGAAAAGAAACAGCAGGACTTCTCCCCGGTGGAGTTCTTCTCCTGGGAGGAGGGGCTGTGCGTCCAGTGCATGCACATCGGCCCTTACGACGACGAGCCCGCCACCGTGTCCGCAATGGCGGAATACGCCAAGGCCAAGGGTTTCGAAGAGGATTTTGGTGAAGACCGCTTCCACCACGAAATTTATTTAAGCGATGTACGACGGTGCAAGCCGGAGCGGCTGAAAACGGTGATCCGGCACCCAATCAGGAGGATATTATGAAAGGCTTTACCCGTACAGAAACCCGTTTCTCCCTGTGCGGCCTCAACTGCGCCCTGTGCTCCATGCACCTGGGCGACTACTGTCCCGGCTGCGGCGGCGGGGCGGGCAACCAGAGCTGTCCGATAGCCAAATGCTCTCTGGAGCACGGCGGCGTTCCGTTTTGCTGGGAATGCCCGGAGTATCCCTGTCCTCGCTATGAGGGCTTCGACGATGGGGATTCCTTTGTCCCGCACCGGAACCGACAGCAGGATATTGCCCAGGCCGAGGAACTGGGGTTGGACACTTACCTTGCCCAGCTGGAGGAAAAACGGTCAATTCTGAATGAACTTCTGGCCCATTACAACGATGGCCGCCGCAAGACCTTTTTCAGCACAGCGGTCTATCTCCTGCCTCTGGAGGATTTGCGCTCCGTGATGGCCGCTCTGGACAGCCAGCCGGAGCTGGGCGAACAGCCGATTAAGAGTCGTGCCCTCGCTGCCGTGGAACTGCTTCAGGAAGCGGCGGATTGCCGGGGCATCAGCCTGAAACTCAACAAGAAATCAAAGAAGGGGTGATCCCATGGCCACGTCTAAAGTGACCGTCCATTTTTCCTGCCCGGTGGACCGGGTATGGCAAGCCGTGACCGACCTTGCCCACACCGCCTGGCGCAGCGATTTGGCCTGGGTGGAAGTTTTGGATGAAACCCGTTTTGTAGAGCACACCAAAAGCGGCTATGCCACAAACTTCACCGTCACGGCCTGTGAGCCACTCCGCTTCTGGGCCTTTACCATGGAGAACGGCAACATGTCCGGCTCCTGGGAAGGGATTTTCGAGGCGGCAGAGGGCGGTACCCGGCTCCATTGCACTGAGACCGTCAATGCCAAGCACTGGTGGATGCTCCCCTTTGTCCCCGGCTATCTGAAGCGGCAGCAAATGCTGTATCTGGACGATTTGCGGAAGGAATTGCTGAAATAGGCCGTGTTAATCTGCGTTGCTTGCAGCAACGGGCCGTTCTCCCTACAATGGCGGTAACACCTGAGCGAAAGGAGTTATCCCTCATGTTAAGCGAAAACATAAAAACAATCCGGAAATCAAAAGGGCTTTCCCAACAGGAGCTTGCCGTAAAACTGAATGTGGTGCGGCAAACGGTCTCCAAATGGGAGCAAGGACTGTCTGTCCCGGATTCCGATCTGTTAATCGCCCTGTCGGAGGCCCTGGAGACGCCTGTGAGCACGCTGCTGGGAGAGACGGTGGCGGAATCGGAGGTAGATACGGTCAAAGCACTCTCCGAAAAACTGGAGATCATCAACTTACAGTTTGCACGGAGAACGGCAATGCGAAAAGCGTTCCTTCATTGGTCGCTGATCGCATTATGCGCGGTTATCGTGGCAATCTCAGCGGCCTTGGTCGTAGTCAATAGTCCTTACTTGGGTTGGGACTTTCGTGATCCGGAACTTGCCGTTGTCGGCACGTTTTTTCACGCATTTGAATGGCTGTTTGTCCGGTTGGCCCCCATTGTACTGCTCGCGGCACTTGTTGGAATCGGTTTAACAAGAAAAAATCATAAGCTTTGAATTCAGCACAAATTGAAAACTGTGTTGTTCTCTTTTGTCTCAACACCCCTTATGATCACATCAGCAGCTGCGAAGAATTGAGTATAAGAGGAGAACATCACCATGAACACGGATAAAATTTTTGCGGAAGCCATTGCCAACGAATACGCCCCCAAGGACACCTCCAAGGTCGTCGCACTGAGAAAGCTGGATTGGAAGGCGAAGCGCTCAGCGACTGTCTTCGCTTATGGCTTCGGTATCGGGATGGCTCTAGTCCTTGGCCTGGGCATGTGTCTTTCCATGCAGGTAATCGGAAGTGGCGGCGTTCTGATGACGGGGGCCGGAGTCCTCCTGGGAATTCTGGGCATCGTCGGCGTGGGCCTGAACTATCCCGTCTACAAAAAGCTTCTCCGGACCGGCAAGGAAAAGTATGCCTTTGAAATCATGCAGCTGGCCCGGGAGATCAGCGAATCGGCAGAGTAACCCGCGAGGAGGGCGGCAGATGAACAAATCCGAAAGTAAATACTTTAATACCGCCCTGCGGATGGACGAGGCACTCCTGGCCCTGCTGGAGAAAAAGGATCTGGAATATATCACAGTGAAAGAGATCTGTCACCAGGCCGGTGTGAACCGGTCCACCTTTTACCTGCACTATGAGACCATCGCCGACCTGGTGAACGAGGCATTGGAAATGATTAACCAGCGATTCCTCTCCTACTTTCCCCAGCAGGAAGAGGAAGTCCTGGGGAACATGGGCAGCTGTGCGCGGGAGGATCTGGTGTTGGTCACCCGGGAATATCTTCTCCCCTATCTCCGCTTCATCCGGGACAACAAAAAGGTCTATCGTGCGGCATTCCGGAATCCGGGCAGCATGCAGGCTCATACCCGATATAGGGAACTGAAGCAGCATATCCTCGGCCCCGTTCTGGAACGGTTTGAGATCCCCGCTGCCCGTCGCCCCTATTACATGGCCTACTATGTGGAGGGTATCATCGCTATCGTCAAGGAGTGGCTGCATCAGGACTGCGCGGACGAGGTGGAGACGATCGCCGACATCATTGAGTCCTGCGTGCGGCCCAGGGATGGAAGCGATGGGAAATAAGGACAGGGCTGCACGCTTGCTTCGGACCTGGCGGGAGGATTACATCGGTCAGACCTTTCTGAGCGCCGCTGCATCCTTGGGTGTCACAGCACTCTTCGCCCTATACCATGGATACTTGGGCCTTTGCTACGCTTCAGTGTGGCACGGGAGCATCGGCGTCTTTTATCTCCTGCTTGTGTCGATTCGGGGAACTGTTCTTCTCACGGAGAAGAGGAACCAGGCCCGGCACGCTGCAGAACAAATCCGCTGCCGCCGCCGGACCTTTCTCATTACTTCCGTACTGCTCCTAGTCATGGATGCTGCACTGATTTGGCCCATCACCATGATGGTGATACTAGACAAGCCGGTCTCCATAGGGCAAATTCCGGCCATTTCCATGGCGGCCTATACCACCTGGAAGATCACCATGGCCTCCATTCACATGGGACGACAGCGGCGCAGGGCCCGTGGAAACATTCTGGCCGCAGAGCTGCGGACGGTCAACTTCATTGATGCGTTGGTGGCGATTTTAACGCTGCAAAATACGCTGATCATGGTAAACCGGACAGCGGCGGCTGAAGATTCCATGCTGCCCGTGTCCGCCGCTTCCAGTGCCATCATCTATGTGGTGATTGTGTCCATCACCGTGCGGATGCTGGAAAAGAGTCTGAGACAAGCAGGTATACTCGCTCATGGGAAACAAACATAAAACCTCCCACGCTGTGTTGTCCTCTGGATAAACACAGCATGGGAGGTTTTCTTCTATGGGCCGCTCACCGGATGCAGGCCGGGATCTTCATCCATATTTACTTCACCCAGTGTACGACGGCATCCCGCAGGAAACGGGCGCAGCCGGGAAGGCGCTTATCATAGTAGGCGGTGAACCGCTCATCCATCACATATAGTTCCGCAATTCCCCGGTGCCTGGCCGGGTCGTACCGGTTCCCGGTGAGGGTGAGCCACCGGCGGTGGAGGGCGGTGATTTCCTTGCCCTCCTCGCTCTCCGGGGACAGCCCAACCTGGACGGCAGCCTCCAGCCGCTCCTGGATCTCCCGGTCCAGGTCTGTCCACTCCTGATACTGTTCCCGGCTCAGATTCATCACCGCGGCGTTGGCCTCGTCTACCTCTTGGTCGCCGTACTTGGCGCGGATTTCCGCTCCGTAAACTTCCTCATTATGGGCTACAGCCCGCTGCTTGAACGCCTCAAATTTCTGCTCGTCGCTCATGATCTCATTCCTTTCTTCCGCTCCGATGGTGTCTTTCACCGACCGGATGAGCTGCTCCAACCGCTCCCGCTCCGCCTCCAAAGCAGCCAGGTGGCTTCGCAGGGCGGCCAGACGGTCAAAGGAGGGATCGTCCAGACATTCCCTGATGCGGGCCAGCTCCACCCCGAGGGCCCGGTAATAGAGAATATCCTGCAATCGGTCCACCTCTGCCCTGCCGTAGTAGCGGTAGCCGCTCTCCGCCACCCGACTGGGCTTCAGCAGTCCGATCTGGTCGTACCAGCGCAGGGTGCGGGTGGTCACCCCGGACAGGCGCGACAGCTCCTGAATGGAATACTCCATAAACATCCCTTCCTGGGATACTGTATCAGTTGACGGAACGTCAGAGTCAAGGGGAATTTTTAAATTTGGCGGATCTCCCGCTGCAGCCGCTCTAAAAATTCTGCCGCCGGGATGCCGTCCATCTGAGTATGGTGGAACTGGAAGGACACCGGCAGGGTGGTACGCAGCCACTTTTTCCGATATTTTCCCCAGATGAGGAAGGGGTTGTTATAACACCCGGCGTAGATGTTCACCGCGCCGTCGATCTCATACCCCGCCAGAGCCGAGGTGCCGATGACCATATAGTCCTCCCCCAACTCATAGCTCTCCCCGCTCTCACGGACCTGTCCGGTAAGCTTCCGGTAGTCCCGGTTAAATTGCTCCAAATCAGCGGAAACAGGGATGTCACAGGTGGCGATACCGCCGTCCTGGGTGGTCACCACCGTATTGACGGCCAGGCGCTCATACTGCATCAGCTTGTCTCCCACCGGAAGCAGGTAGAAATCCTCCGTCCGGGCCGCCGCCTTTCCGATGCACCAGCAAAGGAGCATATTGAATTTGCAGCCCCGCTTCCGGTTCAGCCGCACCAGCGGGGTCACATCCAGGGTCTTCATCAAGGTTACCATAGGCATAGGGGCTTTCATCCAGAGCTCAAAGGCCAGCGCCCGGGAGGTACTTTTTGGATCTACTTCTTTCATATCGTTCTCCATTCTGTTTGTAAAATCCGGTTCGGTTGGCCGCGGTAAGTAATCCATATCATATCATAGTGCCTCATCACCAGCAACTGATTCCCATGTTCCAACGCCGTAACTTGTGCTATAATGAAGCATTGCAAACTGCTTGTACTCTGAATGAGAACAACAAACGATGAGGACCGAACATGAAACACATTTTTCTTTTGGAGGATGACGGGACCCTGGGGCGGGGAATTGCCATGGCTCTGACGGGACCGGAGACAGCCGTCATTTGCCAGCCCAGCCTGGCCAAGGCCCGGGAAGCGCTGTCGGAAGAACGGTTCGACCTGCTGATTCTGGACGTAAATCTCCCCGACGGCAGCGGTCTGGATCTGCTGCGCCAGGTGCGCTCGGAGGGCGACGCCACGCCGGTGATCCTGCTCACCGCCAACGACTTGGAGCTGGACGAGGTCACCGGGCTGGAGGCGGGCGCGGACGACTACATCACCAAGCCCTTCTCTCTGGCGGTACTCCGGGCCAGAGTAAACGCACAGCTCCGGCGAAGCATCCCCAAGGTCTCCCCTGCCCTGGCCGTGGGCCCCTTTGCCTTTGATTTTGAGCGGATGGACTTTCGCCGGGACGGCAGGCTGGTAGAGCTCTCCAAAACCGAGCAGAAGCTGCTGCGGGTACTGGTGGAAAACCGCGGGCACGCCGTACCCCGGGCCACACTGGTGGACCGGGTATGGACGGACGGAGCGGAATTTGTGGAGGAAAACGCCCTGTCCGTCACGGTCAAGCGGCTGCGGAGCAAGCTGGAGGCTGACCCCTCCAGGCCGGAGTATTTGAAAACGGTGTATGGCATCGGCTATACCTGGGCGGTGAAGCCATGACGGGCTATGTGATAGCGGGAACAGCCCTGCTGCTGGCCCTTGCCGTGGTGGTTTATGACCGCCGGCGGACCACCTGCATTCTTCGGCAGCTGGACGATATGCTCACCGCAGCCATGAACGGCAACTTTTCTGCAGAAACCTTTGACGAGAGCCGACTCTCTGCCCTGGAGAGCCGGCTGGAGCGGTATCTGGCGGCCAGTGCCCTGTCTGAGCGGAATCTGCGGGAGCAGAAGGACCAGATCAGTGCCCTGATCTCCGACATCTCCCACCAGACCAAGACACCGGTGGCCAATCTTCAGCTCTATGCCCAGCTGCTCGCAGAGCAGCCCCTCACACCTCAGGGAAAGGACTGTGCCGCCGCCATCTCCGCCCAGGCGGAAAAGCTGCAGGCCCTCATCGAGGCTCTGGTCAAAACCTCCCGGCTGGAGACGGGCATTCTGGCCCTCCACCCCCAGCCTAGCGAGCTTTCCTCCGTGGTGGAGCGTGCCGCTGCGCAGTATATGCCCAAGGCTTCGGAAAAAGGCATCACCCTGACCGTTGGGCAGAGGGAAGGCTCCGCAGTCTTCGACCCTAAGTGGACGGAAGAGGCAGTGTGCAACCTGCTGGACAACGCCGTCAAGTACACTCCGTCCGGCGGAACGGTGTCGGTGGCGGTAAAAAACTATGAGTTGTTCTCCGCCATTCGGGTAACAGATACCGGCCCGGGCATTTCCGAGGGAGAGCAGGCCAAGGTTTTCGGACGGTTTTACCGCGCTTCCGGGGCCTGGCAGGCGGAGGGGGTGGGCATCGGCCTCTACCTCACCCGTCAGATCGCAGAAAAGCAGGGCGGCTATGTGAAGGTGGAGAGTACACCGGGGAAGGGAAGCACCTTTTCCCTCTATCTCCCCCATGAGACGGCGTAGGAAAACAAACCCACTTCGCAAAAAAGGCTGCGCCCTTGCGGGCACAGCCTTTTCACTTGCAGCAGAAGCCGTTAATCCAGCTTGAGATCCATCAATTTATAGACCACAAACAAGCCGGCCACCACGCAGGCCGCCGCCGGAACCGGAAGGGTGGCAACGGGCTGCCGCAGAAAGAACCCTGCGCAGAGCACCCCGCAGAAAACCAGAAAAAACAACACCCACGGCCCCTTTTTCTCGTCGTCGGAGAACGAGCTGCGGCAGATCCAGTAGACCACGCCGCAGGCAGTGAGCAAAATCCCCCCACCCGAGATCAGCTGGCCAATCGTCAGCGTCAGCTCCGGCCAGCTTCCTATGCCAAGCAATCCCTCCAGAACACCAAATCCAAACCAGATTGCCGCCAGGACCGTCGCAGCCAACAGCCCGTCCCGGATCGTACATAGCAGACTTTCCCACCGGGACATGGGCGGCAGCTCCGCAATGACGCTGTCGCAGAATTCCTTGGGATCCCGTCCGATGACAGCTTCCGCATCCTCTCCCCGGTTCTCTGCGTCCAGCAGCATCCGGGTGATATCCCGCCGCACCTGCTCCTGCTCCCAAGTGCTGATTCGGGAGCCCCGCAGATACACCACAATATTGGTCAGCAGTGTCTGTCCCTTTTCGCTGAGGGCCTCTTCCGCCCGGTTATTCTCCTCCAAAAGCAGCTTTGTCTTCTTGCGCATGGGGATAACCTCCTGTCATTTGAATCAGCTGATCCACCGCTTGGGTCAGTTCCTGATAATGATAAAAAAATTCCTCTAATTCCTTTTGGCCAAGGTCTGTCAAGGCATAATACTTTCGTTGTGGTCCCTCCGGTGAGGCCCGGAAGCTGGCTGTGATGGAGCCTCGTTTCTCCAGCCGCAGCAGCAGCGGATAGACGGTTCCCTCCGGAATCCGGCCAAATCCATAGCGTTCCAGCTTCTGTGAGATTTCATAGCCATAGCGCTCCTCCTGCCGGAGGATGGCCAGCACACAGCCCTCCAGCGTCCCTTTGAGCATCTGAGACGGAATCACAGTATCACCTCCGCTATCTTGCTTTGCAAGGTAGGTGTTTGCTATATTGTAATGCAAGATAGCATCTCTGTCAATCCCCTTTATCCCCCCACTCCAATTCTTTCAAAACTGTCACATCCTCGAAAGCGCCTGGACAGATTTCTGTGGTAAAGTCGGTGCTGTAAGAAAGACAATCACGCTCTTTTCATAGGAGGAATCAAGTATGGTTATTTTACAGACCAAGGATCTGAAAAAATACTACGGCGCCGGGGACACCCAGGTAAAGGCCCTGGACGGCGTGGACCTGAGCATCCAGCAGGGCGAGTTTGTGGCCATTGTGGGCACCTCCGGCTCCGGCAAGTCCACGCTGCTGCACATGCTGGGCGGACTGGACCGGCCCACCTCGGGCACCGTCACCGTGGACGGCAGGGACATCTTCGCCCTGAAGGACGAAGCCCTGACCATCTTCCGCCGCCGGAAAATCGGCTTCGTGTTCCAATCCTACAACCTGGTGCCGGTGCTCAGCGTGTGGGAAAACATCGTCCTGCCGGTGGAACTGGACGGACGGAAGGTAGACGAGACCTATATGGAGGAGGTCATCGCCACTCTGGGGCTTGAGAAAAAGCTCCGGAGCCTGCCGGGCCAGCTCTCCGGCGGCCAGCAGCAGCGTGTGGCCATTGCACGGGCTCTGGCTACCAAACCCGCCATTCTTCTGGCTGACGAGCCCACCGGCAACCTGGACAGCCGGACCAGCCAGGACGTGCTCAGTCTCATGAAGGTGACCGGCCAGAAGTTCGCCCAGACCATGGTGATGATCACCCACAACGAGGAGATCGCTCAGATGGCCGACCGCATCGTCCGCATCGAGGACGGCCGGATCGTGACGCGGTAAGGGGGCAAAGCGTATGAAGGTCTCCAACCGCAACTGCATCCGCCGCCTGAGCCTGCGCGCCCTTTTGGCCAGCCGCACCCGGAACATCGTAGCGGTGCTGGCCATCGCCCTGACGGCAGTGCTGTTTACCTCGCTTTTTACCATCGCCCTCTCCATCAACGAGGGAATCCAACAGAATAACTTCCGCCAGGCCGGGGGCTGGAGCCACGGCACCTTTAAGTACCTGACGGAAGAGCAATTTGAGGAATTGAAAGACGATCCTCTTATCGAGTCCTGGGGCCTGCGCCGATTTTTAGGCATGCCTACGGACGTCCCCTTCAACAAATCCCATGTGGAGATCGGCTATTCCGACGCCAATAACGCCCACTGGATGTACTGTGACCCTGTAGAGGGCCGTCTTCCCCAGGAGGGTACCGACGAGGCCGCCACCGACACCCATGTGCTGGATCTGCTGGGCGTAGAGCCGGAAATCGGCACAGAATTTACCGTCACCTTCTCGGTGGACGGCCATGAGACCACCCAGACCTTTACCCTGTGCGGCTGGTGGGAGTATGACGAGGCCATTGTGGCCAACCATATTCTCATTCCCGAGAGCCGGGTGGATGCGGTGCTGCAGGAAGTAGGCGTCAATCCGCCGGGCAGCGACGGCATGACCGGCGAGTGGAATCTGGATGTGATGCTGAAAAACGGCGCCCGCTCCATTGCCTCCGACATGGAGGAAATTTTGGCAAACCACGGCTATCAGTCAGAAACACCGGGAGAAAATTACATCTCCATCGGCGTCAACTGGGGCTACACCGGAGCGCAGCTCTCTGAGAAGCTTGACCCCACCGTGGTGGCCATCATTGCGGGGGCGCTGGCCCTCATTCTGCTCACCGGGTATCTCATCATCTATAATGTGTTCCAAATCTCGGTGGCGGGAGACATCCGCTTCTATGGGCTGCTGAAAACCATCGGTACCACGCCCCGGCAACTGCGGCGTATCATCCGCACCCAGGCGCTGCTCCTCTCCCTCATCGGCATCCCCATCGGCCTGCTGCTGGGCTGGCTGCTGGGCGGCGTGCTCACCCCTGTCATCACCGCACGGCTCAACGGGGTGACCACCGTGGTCTCCGTCAGCCCCCTTCTATTTGTGGGCTCGGCCCTTTTTGCCCTGGTGACGGTGCTCATCTCCTGCCGCCGTCCCGGCCGTCTGGCGGGCAAGGTCTCCCCGGTGGAGGCGGTGCGCTACACCGAAGGCAAGGCAGGAAAGAAGAAGGGAAAGCGGGACGGCAAGGGCGTGTCCCTGCTGTCCATGGCCTGGGCCAACCTGGGCCGCAGCCGGGGTAAGACCTTCCTCACCGTGCTGTCCCTGACCCTCGCTGTTGTGCTGCTAACCCTGACCGTCACCTTCACCAACGGCTTCGACATAGACAAATATGTGGCCAATTTTACCGCCAGCGACTTTATCCTGGCCGACGCGGGCCAGTTCCAGACGGGCGGGGACGGCTTCAACGACGAGATGGGGGTGCCGGAGGCGGTGATCGACGCCGTGGATGCCCAGGGTGGCATTACCGGGAGCGGCCGCGTGTACGGCAAGACCGGCCCGGCGCTGGAGTTCGTCACGGAGGAATACTACCGCTCTATGTGGGGACGCTGGAACACCCAAGAACAGCTGGACAGCATGGTGGCCTTTAAAGACCGAAATGAGGACGGGCTTCTGGTGGACCGGGTGCAGCTCTACGGCATGGATCCCTTCGCCCTTGACTATCTGACCGTACTGGATGGGGACCTGACAAAGCTCAATGACCCTGACCACAATTACATTGCCGCTGTTTACGGCACCGATGACTATGATAATCCGGATATGGGCAGCCATTGGGCCCGGCTGGGTGATACGGTGACCATCCGCTATGTGGAGGAGTTTGAATACTACAATCCCGATACCGGCGAGGTCTACGGCCCCTTGGAAAATGTACCGGACGGGGCCCCCTACGTCGAGCGGGCGGTAAAGTACCGGGACATAGACTATACCGTGGCCGCCCTGGTGACGGTGCCCTCCGCCCTGAGCTACCGCTATTACGGCGCCGACGAGTTTGTCATGGGATCGGAGGCCTTTCTCCGTGATACGGGAACGGACTTTGTCATGTACTACGCCTTTGACACCACGGATGACACCAACGCCGCCATGGAAGCCTTCCTTCAGGACTACACAGAGAATGTGAACCCTCAGTTTGATTGCGAGAGCAAGTCCACCTATGCCGGGGAATTTGCGAGCACAAGGAGCATGTTCCTTCTCCTGGGAGGCGCTCTGAGCTTCATTGTTGGGCTGGTGGGCGTGCTGAACTTCTTCAACGCCATCCTCACCGGCATCACCGCCCGCCGGCGGGAGCTGGCGGTGCTCCAGTCCATCGGCATGACATCCCGGCAGCTGCGGACCATGCTGGCCCTGGAGGGGCTGTTCTATACGGTGGGCGCGGCTCTTCTGGCTTTAACACTGATTGTGGTCACTGCGCCCTTTTTGGGGCCCGCCCTCAACCGGCTCATCTGGTTCTTCACCTATCACTTTACCGTCTGGCCCATCGCCGTGGTGCTGCCCCTGTTCGGGGCGCTGGGCATCCTCATCCCGGTTTTGAGCTGCCGCGCCGCTCAGCGCTATTCCGTGGTAGAGCGCCTGCGTCAGGAATAAGGTACAAAGTCCAATACAAAAAGCCGGAGAGCACTTCCGTTCAACGTGCTCTCCGGCCTCTTTTACGCTATGAAACGCTTCTTTTCCTCTGCAGTAGCTTTGCACACTGACAGAACGTTGATGTGCTATACGTACGAGTCTCGGGGAAAGCAAGAAAAAAGCAAGGATTTTCCCCCTCGCAGCAAGGCCATTCTATGGTATGATAGAAAAATCCTGCGGAGGTGAGGCTATGAAAGCAAGTCCAATCGCCCATCGGCGTGTCCTTGAGTATGCATACATGGACATCGATACGCTGTACCGGGATTTTCACATTTCTGATCAAGGTTACAGCGACGCTCAGGCAGAAGAAAGCCGGGCACAATACGGGACAAACCGTCTCTCAGGCCGGGCCTCGGACACAGTACTCTACCGTTTGCGGCGGGCCTTTCTTAACCCGTTCACCATCATCTTATTTGTATTGGCCTGCATTTCCTTTTTGACCGATGTGGTATTGGCCTCCAACTTCAGCCGCAACATCACCACCGTCGTCATTATTCTGTGTATGCTGCTCACCAGCGGTGCGGTACGGTTCACTCAGGAGCTGCGGGCAAAGCGCATTGCGGACCGCCTCACAGGGATGATCGCTTCCACGGTGCTGGTGCGCAGGAACGGAACGTGGACCAGAGTCTCCTCCACCGAGCTGGTGGTGGGCGATCTGGTCCGTCTGTCCGCCGGAGACCGTGTCCCGGCCGACATCCGGCTGACTGCGGCCAAGGATTTGTTTGTTTCCCAATCGGTCATCACGGGCGAGAGCGAAATTCTGGAAAAAAACACTGACACACTCCCCCAGGGGCAGGCCCAATCCTATGCCGGGTACCGCAACCTCGTTTTTATGGGCTCCGCCCTCACCGGGGGCAGCGGCGAGGGCGTGGTTCTGGCCGTGGGGGAAGACACCGTTTACGGCGGCTTTGCCGGGGCGGAATCCCCCCGAAAAAACGGGTTCGACCAGGGTGCCAACTCCATTGCATGGGTCCTCATCCGCTTTATGACGGTTTTGATTCCGGTGGTGCTGATTGCCTGCGGCCTGACAAAGGGTGACTGGGTCTCCGCATTTCTGTTCGCTCTGTCGGTTGCCGTGGGTCTGACGCCGGAAATGCTCCCCATGGTCATCAACGCCTGTCTGGCCAAAGGCAGCGCGGCTATGGGAAAAAAGCAGACCGTGGTAAAGAACATCAACGCCATGCAGGGCTTCGGCAGCATGGATATCCTTTGTGTGGATAAGACCGGTACCTTGACCGGAGACGAAATCACGCTGGAATATTACATGGATATCCTGGGCAACGAGAGCCAAAGGGTTCTGGATTTTGCCTATCTGAACAGCCTCTATCACACCGGAGTAAAAAACCACCTGGACAGCGCGCTTCTCCAGTGCCGCCGGATGCCAGGCCGAGAGCCGTACTTTCAGGCATTGGCTGCCCGCCACAGCAAGCTGGACGAGCTGCCCTTTGACTATGAGCGGCGGTTTGCCAGCGTTCTGGTGCAGCACGGGGACGAAAACCTGCTGCTCATCAAGGGCAGCATTGACGAGGTATGCCGCCGGTGCAGCAGCGTGGAGTACAAAGGCGAGCGCCACCAGATATCCGGTGACCAAACCGAAAGTGTCCGGGCCATTGTGGACGAGATGCTGGAAGACGGGATGAAGGTACTGGCAGTGGCCTATAAGCCCCTGAGAAAGACGACACTGTCACCGGCAGACGAGCACGACTTCATTCTGCTGGGCTATCTGGCCTTTTTTGACGCGTCCAAGGAGAGCGCCGCCGGAGCTATTCAAAAGCTGCAGCAGCTCCATGTGGGCGTGCGGGTGCTGACTGGAGATCACCGGGATATTGCCGTTTCCGTGTGCCGGAGACTGGGCATCGACACCGCTCAGGCACTGACCGGCCGGGAGCTGGAGCAGCTGGGTGAGGATGAGCTCCCCATCAAAATTGAGCGCACCACCCTGTTTGCGGAGCTGTCCCCCAAACAGAAGGTACAGATCGTGCAGCACCTCCGGGCCAATGGACATACGGTCGGCTTTTTGGGGGACGGCATGAACGACCTGCCCGCCATCGTGGAGGCGGATGTGGGCATATCCGTGGACACCGCAGCGGAGGCCGTCAAGGAAGGCGCGGATGTCATTCTGCTGAAAAAGGATCTGAATGTGCTGGAGGAGGGAATTCAGGAGGGCCGCAGGGCCTTTGCCAACGTGTCCAAGTACATCAAGATTACGGCCTCCTCCAATTTCGGCAACATTCTCTCCATTGTGGTTGCCAGCGTATTTCTGCCCTTCTTCCCCATGACATCGCTGCAGCTCTTGCTGCTGAACCTCCTCTATGATATCCTGTGTCTGGTTCTCCCCTGGGACCATGTGGACGAGGAGACCTGTGCCCGGCCCCTGGAGTGGTCCGGCAGGACCCTGGGCCGCTTTATGCGGTTCTTCGGCCCCATCAGCTCTTTTTTTGACATCCTCACCTTTTCGTATCTGTTCTTTGTGCTGTGTCCCGCCGTGTGCGGGGGAAGCTTCGCCTCCCTGGTGGGGAGCGGCAGGGAGCTTTCCTTCATTGCTCTCTTCCAAACCGGGTGGTTTCTGGAATCCATGTGGACCCAGGTGCTGATTCTGCATCTGCTGCGCACACCCAAGGTGCCGCTGCTGCAAAGCAGGCCCTCCCGTCCGGTGATGTGGGTTACCCTGCTGGGCACCCTGTTCTTTACCGTTCTGACCTTTACCCCGGCGGGCAGACTGCTGGGCCTCACCCCGCTGCCCCCAGTCTATTTCGGCTTTCTGGCCGCCGTTGTCTCCCTGTATCTGCTTTGGGTCACGCTGGCCAAAGGCTGGTATATCCGCCGCTGCCATGAGCTTTTGTAAGAGAGGAGGAATCTGTGATGAAAAAACACATCGGATTTATCACGCTGGATTTCTCCCTTGCGCGCTGGCTTGCCGATGCACTCCCCACCGCGCCCCGCTCCCGCGCCGCTCAGGATCTGCTGGAAGGGTTGGGGGACCTGATGACCGGCAGCACCGAGTCCCTCATGCTGGAGCTGGGAGATGGCGAACATGAGGCCGTGTCCGAGGACATCCTCCGCTGCGGTGACCTCTCCATCGACCTGAGGCTTCGCAGAGTCAGCCGGGACGGTACAGAAATTTCCTTAACGCCCAAGGAGTTTGATATTCTGTATTTTCTGGCCCGCAACCGGGGCGAGGTATTTACCAAGGAACAGATTTACCAGGCCGTATGGGAGAGCGACTACTTACTGGATGACAGCAACATTATGGCCTTCATCCGAAAGCTGCGGAAGAAAATTGAGCCCAACCCCGACGCCCCCCGGTATATCCTGACCATCTGGGGCATCGGATACAAATTCAGCGACAAGCTGTAAATTCAAATTCTGACCAAATCGCAAGAAAATCGCAAGGTTTTGACCATGTGATTTTTCTTGCGGTTTTTTTATACTCATTTAGGACGCAGGAAGGGAGGGAACAACATGGATTCTGACGGCAGTCCGCGAAGTTTGGTACAGTGCAGCGCACATGGAGTTCCGGCTCCCATCCACTGTACCGCCTTGAACCCATACAAGGAGGTAAGAAACCATGAACAGAAATGAAACGCGCCGTTCGGCGCGCCAGGCAGCCCAGCAGGCTGTCCTCCGTGATGAACAGAACCGCCGCATTCAGGACGCAGCAACCGCCCCGGTGAAGGCTCTTCTCCGTGCGCTTCAAGCGCCGCTGAGCGGGCTTGACCCGGAGGCCGTCACCGCCAGCCGGGCCAAATACGGCAGCAACAAGGTGACCCACGAGAAGAAAAAATCCCTGCCCAGACGGCTGGCAGGCGCATTTGTCAATCCCTTTACCGCCATTCTGCTCTGCCTGGCCCTGGTGTCCACCATGACGGACATGGTATTTCCAATGTTCTCCCTCTTCGGCAGTGTGCCGGAGGATTTTGACTGCCTCACCGTGGTCATTATCCTCACCATGGTCATCATCTCCGGCACCCTACGCTTTGTTCAGGAATCCCGAAGCGGCAGCGCGGCGGAAAAGCTGCTGGCCATGATCACCACCACCTGCACGGTGACCCGCAAGGGACAGGAACACGTGGAAATTCCCATGGATGAGCTGGTGGTGGGCGACATTGTTCACCTGTCCGCCGGAGACATGATTCCCGCCGATGTACGCATTCTGGAGGCCAAGGACCTGTTTGTCAGCCAGGCCAGCCTCACCGGCGAAAGCGAGCCGGTGGAGAAGCAGCCCCAGGCAAATGAGGTCAAGGAGAGCACTACGGATTATACCGACATTGCCTTTATGGGCAGCAGCGTGGTCTCCGGCAGCGCCGTCGCCGTGGCGGTCTGCGTGGGAGACGACACGCTCTTTGGCTCCATGGCCTCCGCAGTGGCGGGAGAAGCGGCGGAAACCAGCTTTACAAAGGGGGTAAACGCCGTCTCCTGGGTGCTCATCCGCTTCATGCTGGTGATGGTTCCCCTGGTCTTCTGCATCAACGGCCTCACCAAGGGGGACTGGCTGGATGCCTTCCTTTTTGGCATCTCCATCGCCGTGGGTCTGACCCCGGAAATGCTGCCCATGATTGTGACCACCTGCCTGGCCAAGGGCGCGGTGTCCATGAGCAAGAAGCAGACCATCGTCAAGAACCTCAACTCTATCCAGAACTTCGGCGCCATCGACATTCTGTGCACCGACAAGACCGGAACCCTGACCCAGGACCAGGTGGTGCTGGAATACCACCTCAATGTAAACGGCGAGGACGACACCCGGGTACTTCGCCACGCCTACCTCAACAGCTATTTCCAGACCGGCTACAAGAATCTCATGGACCTGGCCATCATCCGCAAAACGGAGGAGGCCGAGGCGGAGGACCCCCGGCTGGTGGACCTATCGGAGCACTATGTAAAGGTGGATGAAATTCCCTTTGACTTTGCCCGCCGGCGGCTGAGTACCGTGGTTCAGGACCGGGCCGGAAAGACCCAGATGGTAACCAAGGGCGCTGTGGAGGAGATGCTCTCCATCTGCTCCTTTGCTGAGTGCGACGGCGGCGTCCAGCCGCTGACCGGCGAGGTGCGGCAGCGGATTCTCGAGACGGTGGATGCTCTCAATGACAAGGGCTTTCGTGTGCTGGTCATCGCTCAAAAGAGCAACCCCTCTCCTGTAGGAGCCTTCGGGGTCAAGGACGAACGGGACATGGTGCTCATTGGCTACCTGGCTTTCCTGGACCCGCCCAAGGAGTCCACGGCCGACGCCATCCGGGCGCTGAAGCGCCACGGTGTGACCACCAAAATTCTCACCGGTGACAACGACAAGGTGACCCGTACCATCTGCAAGCAGGTGGGCCTGAAGGTGCGCAACATGCTGCTGGGCTCCGACCTGGACGCCATGAGCGACCAGGAGCTGGCAAGGGCGGCCGAGTCCACCGATGTGTTTGCCAAGCTCACCCCCGACCAGAAGGCTCGGGTAGTTTCGGTGCTGCGGGAAAGCGGACACACCGTGGGCTTTATGGGGGACGGCATCAACGACGCCGCCGCCATGAAGGCTGCCGACATCGGCATCTCCGTGGACACCGCGGTGGATGTGGCCAAGGAGTCGGCGGACATCATCCTGTTGGAAAAGGACCTGATGGTGCTGGAGCAGGGCATCATCGAGGGGCGCAAGACCTACGCCAACATGATCAAATACATCAAGATGACCGCTTCCTCCAACTTCGGCAACATGTTCTCAGTGCTGGCCGCCTCTGCCCTGCTGCCCTTCCTGCCCATGATGAGCGTACACCTTATCTTCCTCAATCTCATTTACGACCTGTCCTGCACTGCCATTCCCTGGGACAATGTGGATGAGGAGTTTATTTCCAAACCCCGGAAGTGGGACGCCTCCAGTGTGGGCAACTTCATGCTCTGGCTCGGGCCCACCAGCTCCATCTTCGACTTTACCACCTATCTTTTCATGTACTTTGTCTTCTGCCCCATGTTTGTTTCCGGCGGCGTGCTCTTCAACGACCTGGCCGCCCATTTCAGCGGCGCGGAGCTGCTCCTGATGCAGGCAAAGTACATTGGTCTCTTCCAGGCGGGCTGGTTTGTGGAATCCATGTGGAGCCAGACCCTGGTCATCCACATGATCCGCACCCCCAAGCTGCCCTTCCTCCAGAGCCGGGCCTCCGCTCCCCTGACCCTGCTCACCCTGACCGGCATCGCCGTGCTGACCATCATCCCCTTCACTCCCTTCGGCGCTGTGCTGGGATTTGTCGCTCTGCCTGCCGCCTACTTTGCCTACCTCATCCCCTGTATTCTGCTCTATATGGTGCTGGCCACCAGTCTGAAAAAAGCTTATGTACGCCACTATGGCGAATTACTTTGACGTTGGGAGGAATTTTCTATGTTCTGGTCTAAGCTGTGGATGGACCTGTTTGGACGCACTTCCTTTTTGGGAATCGACATGGGATTCTGGGTGGCCATGTCCGTGGTGCTGCTCATTGTCATTGTGATGAATGTCGTGTTCTGGGGGATGAAGCCCAAAGCACAGGACGGCAGCAAACAGGACTGAGGGGCCTCTTTGTTTCGCCCACTGCACACGAACCAAGCACAAGCTTGTCCTCCGAACACTCCGCCGCTTGTCGGACGCGAAGCACATATTGACCACGAAGAAAAGCCGCAATTCGGGTACTCCGTATCCGAATTGCGGCTTCTTCCATCCAGCCTCCATAGCATTTCCGTCGCTGCCGTGCTATAATGCCTTTAACGAGCGGAACAGGGAGGTGTGCACCATGGCCAATGAAAACGGCACATGGATCATGCGCGGGCTCCGTTGGGATGACCCTTATCGCATCCGCAGCTGGCAGGAGCTGGTCCATTGGATTGATGAAGTTGGTTTTCTGCCCCTCTTCAAAAATGAAATTGACGGCTTTTCCGCCGAGGAGCACACCTCTGACCTCTACTGGTGGAGCGGCGACCCGGAGCAGGACCCCTGGGAGTGGCGGCAGCTCATTGCCCGCAGCGGACAGGTGGCCTACGGCAAGTTCTTTGGCCGGAAGGCCGGGTTTATCTCCAAAGCCTGGTTTCCCCACTTTGCCAACTGGCGGCGGGACGGCTATGACTTTGACAGCCGCTGGGACGAGGGACTGGCCAGTCTGCGCCAGAAGCATATCATGGACCAGTTTACCGTTCCGGATGAGTTGTATTCCTTTGAGCTCAAGCGCCTGGCCGGATTCGGCAAAGAGGGCGAAAAGAATTTTGAGGGCACCGTGACGGACCTGCAGATGGGAGGGTATCTTCTGATCCGGGACTTCCGGCAGCGCCGCAACAAAAAGGGGCAGCCCTACGGATGGCCCATCTCCGTCTACAGCACACCAGAGGCTCTTTGGGGCTATGAGCACATCTCCTCCGCCTATTCGGTGGAGCCTGCCCAGTCCAGAGAACTGATCGGCCAGCAGATACGCAGAAATTTTCCGGGGGCTACAGAGACTGCGCTCCGGGCGGTGCTGGGTTTGGACAGATGACAGGAGTGTTACCATGCGGATTTTAATGCTGGGCAACAGCTTTACCTCCACCAACCATATGCCTCAGATGCTGGCTGAGCTGACCGGTGCGGAAGTGGTGCATCACACCCGGGGCGGGGCGCGGCTGTCGGAGCAGCTAAACCCCAAAACCAGACTGGGTGCACAGACACAGGCAGCGCTGCGTGATGAGCACTGGAACTATGTGGTCCTCCAGGAGATGAGCCACGGCCCCATTACTGCTTCCCAAAGCTTCTTTTCCAGCGTGGAGCAGCTCTGCAAACAGATTCGGGCAAATGGGGCTGTTCCCATTCTTTACGCCACCTGGGCCTATCAGAAGGGCGGGACAAAGCTGACGGCCAAGGGCTGGGACTATGACGAGATGGCCCGAAAACTATCTGAGGTCTACCACAAAGCTGCCCGTGAGAACCACGCTCTCATTGCCGATGCAGGCCGGAGGTTTTATGAGTGTTCCAAAACCCAGGACCTCTATGCTGCCGACGGCGTTCACCCCAACGAACTGGGCTCGCGCATTGCGGCCCAGAGTATTGCGGAAGTTATTCAACAACACAAGGAGAACCAACCATGATTCGAGAAATCTGCAGAGACGAGACCTTTCTGGCCCAAAAGGCGGAGCCCGCCACCCCGGATGATCTTCCGATTGCCGCCGACCTGCTGGAGACCCTGGAACACCACAAGGACGGCTGCGTGGGCATGGCAGCCAACATGATCGGCGTGAACAAGCGCATCATCGCCTTTGACAACGAAGGCACTTACATGGTCATGTTTAATCCGGAAATTCTCAAAACCTCCGGTCCCTACCATACCGAGGAAGGATGCCTCTCCCTCACCGGCATCCGCCCGACCAAACGGTGGAAGTCCATCAAGGTGCGCTGGCAGAACGAGAAGTTCCAGGAGCGGCTGAAAACATTTACCGGCTGGACCGCTCAGATCATCCAACACGAAATCGACCACTGTGAGGGCATCCTTATATGAAAAAATGTAAAATTACCGTCATGCGCATAACCCAATATGAGGACCTGATGGCCCAGTATGAAAATCCCATCTCCCACGCCTGCGACATGAAGGTGGGACAGGTTTTCATCGCCAACGGCTGGGAAAAGCCGGATGGCTTCTGTCAAAGCGCCTGGGACACCCTCTCCCCCTTCGTGCTGGCCCTGAGCCACGGCGGAGAGAACTTTTACGACGGTTGGATGAAGAACCCCAAGTCCGCCATGCTCTCCTGCAACGACGGCTTCCGTCCGGTCAGCTTTTTGGTGGAAGCCCTGGACGAGGACGCAGAGTGAGGAGGTGCTGTCATGTTTGAACACAAGGTTGCCGTGGTTACCGGCGGCGCAAGGGGCATCGGCAAAGCCATTGCAGACGAATTTCGGCGGGAAGGTGCCCAGGTTTGCGTCATAGACCTGCTCCCCAACGATTACTATGTGGGGGACCTCTCCGACCAAACGGTTCTGGAGGATTTCGCCCGCAAGGTCGTCGCAGACTACGGCCATGTGGACTTTTTAGTCAACAATGCCCTGCCCCTGATGAAGGGCATCGAAGACTGCACCTACGAGGAGTTCAACTACGCCCTGCGGGTGGGCGTGACCGCCCCCTTCTACCTTAGCAAGCTGTTTGCACCCCATTTTGCGCCCGGCGGGGCCATCGTAAACATCTCCTCCTCCCGAGACCGGATGAGCCAGCCCCAAACCGAGAGCTACACCGCCGCCAAAGGGGGCATCTCTGCCCTGACTCACGCGCTGGCGGTAAGCCTTGCCGGCAAGGTGCGGGTCAATTCCATCTCCCCCGGCTGGATTGACACCGACTACACCGTCTACCAGGGCTCTGACGCGGCCCAGCATCCCGCCGGCCGGGTGGGCAATCCCATGGACATCGCCAACATGGTACTCTACCTCTGCTCGGACAAGGCGGGCTTCCTCACCGGAGAAAACATCTGCATCGACGGCGGCATGACCCGCCAGATGATTTACCACAACGACTTTGGCTGGACCTTGGGAGGCAAACACGCATGAAGACTGCCATCTGCTGCTACTCCCGCCACCACGGGAACACCCGGAAGGTTTTGGAGGAAATGGCCCGGGAGGGCCAGATTGACCTCATTGACGTGACCGCTCGCCAAACCGTCCGGCTGGAGGACTACGACTGCGTGGGCTTTGCCTCCGGGATTTACTTTGGGAAATTCCACGCCAGCGTTCTGGACTTCGCCCGTCAGTATCTGCCCCAGGGAAAGCCGGTGTTCTTCGTCTATACCTACGGCAGCGCCAAGGGCGGCGGTTCCAAGGCTTTGGAAAAGATTGCCGCAGAAAAGCACTGCCCGGTGCTGGGCGAGTTCTCCTGCAAGGGCTACGACACCTTCGGGCCCTTCAAGCTGGTGGGCGGCATCGCCAAGGGGCACCCCAACGAGCGTGACCTGGAACAGGCCCGCACATTTTACCGAAATCTCATAGAAACCTATGACAGAGGTACACAGAAATGAAGCTTGCAATTCTCTCTGACACCCACGGCCTGCTGCGGCCGGAGGTGGTGGAGCATCTGAAAACCGCTGATGCCATTCTCCACGGCGGAGACATCAACCGGCAGAGCATTGTGGACGAGTTGCGGCAGTACGCCCCGCTCCACATCGTCCGTGGCAACAACGACAAGGAGTGGGCGGAGGCCATCCCCCACGACCTCACCGTGACGTTGGGCGGTGTGACCTTTTACATGGTCCACAACCGAAAAGAGGTGCCGGCGGACCTCCCCGGCGTGGACGTGGTGGTATTCGGCCACTCCCACAAATATGCACAGGAGGAAAAGGGCGGCATGCTCTGGCTCAACCCCGGCTCCTGCGGCCCCCGGCGCTTCCATCAGGAGATCACCATGATGATGGCAGACGTGGCCGACGGAACCATTCAGGTGGAGAAGATCACCATCCCCCATGAGGTGACGTGATGGAGCTGGGACTGACCTTTCCCCTGCAGCGATTTTTGAAGTGCAGCACGCCCGACTATGGCACTGAGCCGGACCGGCGCTTCTGCTGGGACCTCCATGTCATTGACCTGCGGGGCCGCAAGAGCCTGCTGGCGGTCCACTGCCACAGCCGGTATACCTTTGTCCGCTACGATGTGACGCCCCTTCAGTGGACGGATGTCTTCGGGCTATTCCGGGAGGGGGCGCTGGAGAGCCTCACCGCCGCAGGTTTTTCCCGCACACAGTCAGAGGACTATCTGGAGCGGGCGGAAGGCCTTAAGCTTACCCGCACCCACGGCCGCCGGGAGGTGGCCTTTCTCAACCGGGCGTGGGAGGACGTGCTGGCCCTGGATTTGTGTCTGGACACCGCCAACCAGGCTCAACCCCTGTTAGACCATGCGGTCAATACCCGCCCCAGCCGGTGCGCAGGCTTTGAGGGCCTTGGGACAGGGCTGGAGCGAATCCTTACAGCCTTAACGGAAGGAACAGCAAGCCCATGAAAACACAGCACATTCAAATCGGCACGGTTCCCGCCGTTTTATATGGGGAACCTGCGGAGCAAGGATATTTATTTCTCCATGGACAGATGGGCTGCAAGGAGGAGGCGGAAGCCTTCGCCCAGGTGGTCTGCCCCAAAGGAATGGCGGTACTGTCCATAGACCTGCCCGGCCACGGAGAGCGCCGGGACCGGGGTGAGGAATTTGCTCCATGGACGGCGGTGCCGGACATTCGCGCGGCGCTGGACTGGGCCAAGCACCGCTGGAAGGCCGTCTCTCTCCGTGCCAACAGCATCGGTGCTTACTTCGCCATGCTGGCTTGGGCCGCCCCGGCGCGCGCCCTGCTGGTCTCCCCCATTCTGGACATGGAGAGTCTGATTTTGACCATGATGGGCTGGGCAGGAGTGACGGAGGAGCTGCTGCAGGAGCACGGTGAGATCCCCACCACCTTCGGCCAGACTCTGTCCTGGAAGTACCTGTGTTGGGTGCGGGAGCATCCGGTCCAATCTTGGACCTGCCCCGTCCGCATTCTCTATGGAAGCCAGGACAACATGACACCCCGCCGAATGGCGGAAGAATATGTCCGTCAGCACAACGCAAAGCTCACCGTGATGGAGTGCGGAGAACACTGGTTTCACACGCCCCAGCAATTAGCCGTTCTGCGGGAATGGGAGGAGAAGGAGACTTGAATCAGGAAGAATGTTTGATTTGTAAGGCGCCGCTGGAATACCTGGTCCAGGACCAGGTGATGGAGTGCGCCATCTGCCACAAAAAGGAAGCCAGCAAAGCCCGCTGCATAAAGGGACACTATGTGTGCAATGACTGCCACACCCAGGGAATGGACCACATCTTCGGGCTCTGCCTCTCTGAAACTTCTAGCGACCCCGTGGCCATTGTCCGGCGGATGATGGACCAGCCATTCTGTCACATGCACGGACCGGAGCACCATGTGATGGTGGGCGCGGCTCTGCTCACGGCGTACAAAAACACCGGAGGCAGCGTGGACCTGGAGCCAGCACTTCACGAAATGTATCACCGGGGCAAAGCCGTCCCCGGCGGGGCCTGCGGCTTTTGGGGCGCCTGCGGAGCGGGGATCAGCGCGGGGCAATTTCTGGCAATCGTCACCCAGTCCACCCCCCTGGCCCAGGAGCCCTGGGGCCTGAGCAATCAAATGACCGCCCTGGCTCTGGACCGCATCGGCAAGGCGGGTGGTCCCCGGTGCTGCAAACGGGACTCCTTCCTGGCCATTCTGGCTGCCGTGGACTTTGTTCGGACCCATCTGGGGGTGGAGATGGAGCGGACCGTCCCGGTCTGCTCTTACAGCGGCCAAAACAACCAGTGTATCGGCAAGCGCTGCCCCTTCTCGGCCGCAAATCACAAAAAGCCCAAGGTGGCCTTTCTCTGCGTCCACAACTCCTGCCGCAGCCAGATGGCGGAGGCACTGGGCAGACGGCTGGCCGGGGACGTATTTGAAAGCTTCTCCGCCGGAACGGAGCCCGTCGCCCGGATTAACCCCGACGCAGTGCGCCTGATGAAGCAGGTCTACGGCATCGACATGGAGCAGACCCAGCGCAACAAGCCCCTCTCCGAACTTCCGGCGGTGGATATCGTGGTGACCATGGGCTGCAACGTCCAGTGCCCCACCTTCCCCTGCTCCCACCGGGAGGACTGGGGGCTGGAGGACCCCAGCGGCAAGGAGGACAAGGAATTTCTCGCCGTCATGGCCCGGATCGAGGAAAAGGTCCTTGACCTGAAGCGCCGCATCCAGGCCGGAACCCTGGAATAAATGGAAAGCGCCCGGAGTCTCTGCAAGCACAGGGGCTCCGGGCGTTTCTTCTGTTATTCCGGCATCTGTTCCAGCTCCCGCTGGATGAGCGAACACGCGATGGTAAAGGCCTGGATGCGCCGTTTGGCCAGGGTAATCTGAGCCTTGCAGCGGGTGGGATTTTCCTTGCCCCCCAGGGTTTTGACGGTCTCCCGCAGCTTGTGCAGGGTGGAGTCAATCTGCCGTTTGGCCTCCAACAGTTCTTCCTTGGAATAGGTCATGCTCTGCCTCCTGAAGGATGAAATTCACTCGCCCCGGTGCTGCCGGATTCCAAACCAGACCGTACAGCACAAAGCCGCAAAGGCCGCACCCAGGCAGGGGAAGTAAATGCTTCGGGGAAGCTGGTCCACAGCGGGGTGGCTCAGCACACACAAGACGCCAAAGCCACAGCAGATCAGGCCACTGAGCAGGATGTAAAAGGGCTTTCGGTTCTCCGTCCCCTCCACTCCGGCACCTTGCTCCCGACGCTCCAGCTGACGCAGCAGCAGTTCCTGGTCCTCCATCCCCTTCGCCAGAAAATAGGTACGGCGAATGATCTGCCGGTTGGGGTGGCGGACCCGGCAGACCAAGGCGTAGTCGGACGGGTTTTCCTTTATCTGCTCCACCCGCAGAATCTCATCCGCCCCGGCGGGTATCCCGGGCGCTTTTGCCAGCGTTCGCAGAAAGCTTTGGGTCTCCAGCGTCCCTTCCGCATAGGAAATGACATTCCCGCCATGGTAGGACAGCCGTCTGGCGTCCATGGCAAAAAGCCGATCCTCCTCCGTGAGAAAGAAGACAGTGGCATCCCCCACGGCCCGGTGGCCCAGCCTTATCGCCAACAGGACGCCCAGTGCTGTGACCCCCACGCAGAGAATCACGGAAAACGCCTCCGCCGGCCAGCCCATGGCAAAGCCCAGCACCGTCCCGCCGCCAACCAGCACCAGAACCAGGACCGCAATTCCCAAAATACCGCCCAGCGTGCGCAGTCCGTACCGGCTTTTTCGTCGGGTGTCCGGGGACATCCAGATCTGTTTGAGCATCATGGTCCGCTCCTCTCTCCCTTTCGGAATGCGATGATTCCTACCCTTCCTCCAGCAGCAGCGTCTGCCGCGAGGCGCAGCCCAGCTCCTTGAAGTCGGAGAACAGGCAGTCGATGCGGGTAGGCCGGACCCGTATCAGGTGCATGGGACTGGGCAGCTTGCGCAGGGCGTCCAAAGGGATTTTCTTCCATGCGGCGTGGGCCTTGTACGCCTCGCTGAAGGGCTCTACCAGCTCCGCAAGGCCCATGATCTGCATCCCATGCAATTTTCCAAACCCCTCATACCGGTCATAAATGGCCAGGCACACATGGGGGTTCTCCGCAAGGCCGATGAACTTTTTTCCGCCCTCGCTGAACATCCAGAAGCTTCCGTCGTGCCAGCCGTACTCAATGGGGGTGCAGCGTACATAGTCCCCGGTCCCGGTGGCCAGGGCGCAGGTGTTATTGGCCCGGATGTATTCCCCCGCCATCGCCCGCAGCTTGCCCGGCTCCAGCTTGACGCTGACCGCGTCCTTTTCCTCCCAATAGCGGGCGGCAGCCTGATATTCCTCCTTCGTCATTCCGTTCCCTCCCAGCTTCGTTTTCTCCAGTATAGCACACCCGCAGCGCAAATGTCAGGAAACCGGGCGAAGATGACAGGTTTTCTTGGTGGATTTTTTGCCGCCCGGGCGCTATACTGAGACGCAGAATATGGAACATCAGGAGGAACCCATCATGAGTTTGGGAAGCAGTTTGTATCACGCCCGGAAAAAGAGCGGATTGTCCCAGGAAAATGTGGCGGAAAAGCTGGGGGTCAGCCGCCAGACCATCTCCAAGTGGGAGACCAACGAGACCCTGCCCGACATCCGCCAGTCCAAGGGGCTGGCTATGCTCTACCACATGACTCTGGACGAGCTCATTGAGTACGACTTTGACGAGCAACAGGCCCAGCAGATGATTGACAGCGTCAGCGACGAGGCCCAGGCCCGGATTGACTGGAACAAGGTGTGGAGCAAAAAGTACCCGGTGCTGGCCACCTATCACAACACGGTGCGCATCAACGATTACGCCCCCGGACTGCGGGAGATGCTTACCCAGCTGCGGGTGGATTACGGCTACAACAGCACCGACGCCCTGCTGGTGCTCAAAGACATTCTGGCCCGGGTATGGAAGGGACAGATGTAACTGCTTCCGCCAGCCAAAGCGCAAACAATCCCCCTGCTCTTCGCTCGTCGAAGTACAGGGGGATTTCATTTATGCTCTCAAAATCTGGTCCATCGCCTTCCCCTTGGCCAGCTCGTCCACCAGCTTATCAAGGTACCGGATTTCCCGCATCAGCGGGTCCTCTATCTCCTCTACCCGGACGCCACATACCTTGCCGGTGATGCGCATCCGGTTGGGATTCATGGCCGGGGCATTGCGGAAGAAGTCCCCGTAGCTGAGGTCGGACTGCTCCATCCGGGCAATGTCCTCCGAGGTGTAACCCGTGAGCCAGGCGGTCACCTGGTCCACCTCTTCCCTGCTGCGGCCCTTTTTCCCGGCTTTGTTCACCAGCAGCGGGTAGAGTTTGGCAAACGGCATCTGCGTCACGTCTGTACGGGGCATATAGCTCTCCTTTCCAAGCCAGACCCGTCTGGCGGCTCTGCTTCATTGGGTTTCTTCATGGCTTTATCCTATCACAAACACCCCCATCTGACAATCAAAGAGCGCCGCATGGAGGAACGCCTTCTTCGCCCCAAAGGTTACAGACATCCTCGGTTTGCCGAAACACAAAACTGACAAAGCACTTGACAAGAAGACACAAATCCCTATAATGAACAATGTTCATATTGAGGTGATCAGATGAATACCATTGTCACATCCAAAGAGGAAATTCTGAAGACCAGCCGGGAACTGATCCAGCGGGAGGGCTGGTCGGCTGTCAATATCCGCTCGGTGGCGGCGGCCTGCGGGGTTTCGGTGGGCTCCATCTATAACTATTTTGATTCCAAAGCTGCTTTGATGAGCGCCACGGTGGAAAGCGTCTGGTGTGAGATTTTCCACCGCCCGGAGGATGGGTCCGTGTTTCAGGACACCCAGGCCTGTATTACCTGGCTGTACGAACGGATGGAATACGGCTGCAAACAGTATCCCGGCTTTTTTACCCTCCACTCCCTGGGCTTCCTGGGGGAGGACAAATCGGACGGGAGACAGAAGATGCAGCAGACCTGGCAGCACATTTTAGATGGGCTGTGCTCTGTTTTACAGCGGGATACCAAAGTCCGGCTGGATGCCTTTACCCAGCAATTTACCGCGGAAAAATTTGCGGATCTCCTGTTCTCCCTGATGCTGTCCGCGCTGCTGCGGCAGGATTATGACCCCTCGGCCGTACTGGAGATTGTCCGCAGGACCCTCTATTAAAATTCCCACCAAGCTGTGGGAATTTTATACCCCAGAAATTGAACATCGTTCACTTAAAGGAGCAAAACAATGAAAGTAAAACGGAATACCCTGCTGCTTCTGGCCTGTCTGGTGTGGAGCGCAGCGGGGTTCAACATCCTCCGCATTGGTTTGATGGCCTACCCGGCCTATCTCACGGTGCTGAACACGCTGCTGTCTATCCTGGTTTTCGCTGTGTTTCAGCGGTTTATTTTTGGAAAGCTGGTGAAAAAGCATACAGCCAGAATCCACGACTATTTGGAGGAACGGCACTTTTTTCTGAAATTCTTTGACCAAAAGGCCTTTGCCATTATGGCCGTCATGATGACGGGCGGTATCGGCCTGCGGGCAAGCGGATTTGCGCCGGATCGTTTTATCGCCGTCTTCTATACCGGGCTGGGCGCTTCGCTTCTGCTGGCCGGGCTGCTGTTTGGCCGGAACTACGGCAAGGCAGCTTTCGCCGCAGCCACAACCCAATCAAAAATGGAGTAAAAGGAGTGTAAATCATGCAGGCAATTATGGAAACTCTGTTTGATGCGGTCTATCTGATCACCGTCATTACCATCGGAATCCGGATGATTCGGGGCAGCAAAGGAAACCGGCAGTTCCGTTTGTTCGGCCTTATGGCGGTAGTACTGGGCGCGGGCGACGCGTTTCATCTGGTCCCCCGGGCGGTGGCTCTTTGCACCACAGGCCTGGAACACTACACCGCTGCCTTGGGGCTCGGGAAATGGATTACCTCTGTCACCATGACCATTTTCTACGTGCTGCTCTACTATGTGTGGCGGCAGCGGTACCGCGTCAAGGGTCAAAGCGGCCTGACCGCCGCAGTCTACATTCTGGCCGGTCTGCGGATCCTGCTGTGCATGATGCCGCAAAATCAGTGGCTCAGCGCCGACGCCCCCCTCTCCTGGGGCATCTACCGCAACATTCCCTTCGCCCTGCTGGGCCTTCTTGTCATTGTGCTGTTTTACCGCAGCGCCAGGGAGCATGGGGACAGGGCGTTCCGCTGGATGTGGCTGACCATCGTATTGAGCTTTGGCTTTTACATTCCGGTGGTGCTGTGGGCGGACGCTGTTCCCCCCATCGGCATGCTGATGATTCCCAAGACCTGCGCCTACGTCTGGACGGTGCTCATCGGATATTTCGCCATGAAGAACGAATGCAGATAGGAGAGGAACCCACATGAAGCGCTATATCAACGCCGCGCTGCTGTATGCCATCCTCGCCATGGCAGGCGGCGTATTCTACCGGGAATTCACCAAATTCAGCGGCTTTACCGCCAAAACCACCCTCTCAGTGGTACATACCCATTACTTCCTGCTGGGTATGGTGTTCTTTCTGCTGTTGCTTGTGCTGGAGAAGAATCTTTCCTTCACCGGAACAACAACGGGCCGGGTGCTGTTTCTCTATCATCTGGGACTGAACCTGACTGCTGTGATGCTGGTGGTGCGGGGGATAACTCAGGTTCTGGGCACTCCGCTGTCCTCCGGCATGAGCGCAGCCATTTCCGGCATGGCCGGAATCGGACACATTCTGCTGGGCGTCAGCCTGGTACTGCTGCTTCTGCAAATCAGGAAACGTGTGGCAGCGGCGCAGGAATAAAAGAAAGGAAACAGGAAGGGCAGGTACTGCGCTGCAGTACCTGCCCTTTCTTTGTGTTTCTGCTCTGGCGGGCCGCTTGCGGACGGGCTCTGCCGAATCCATCATTTCCAGGCAGCTGGAAGCTTCACCACAAACCGGCTTCCTCCCCCGTCGTTCTCTTCCACACACACCGTACCGCCATGCGCCTCCACAATGGCCCGCACCAGCGCAAGCCCCAGTCCCGCACCACCCTGTTGGCGGGAGCGGGCATCGTCCACCCGAAAGAACGGCTCAAACACTCTCTCCTGCAATTCCTCCGGGATACCAGGCCCCTGGTCCGTCACCTCCAATATGACACAGTCCTCTCCCCGGCGGGCGATGAGCTGCACTTCGCTGCCATCCGGGCTATATTTGACGACATTTTCCACCAGGTTGGACACGGCCTGCCGGAGCAGTGCCCGGTCGCCCGTTACTTCGCAGGGCTCCACCGCAAGGCAAAGGGAGATTCGCCGCGCTCTGGCCTGCACGGCCATCTCCTCCACGGCCTCCCGAAGCAGCCCATCGGCCGTGACCTGTTCCTCATGCCCATTCTGTTCCAGATTGGTCAGTTCCAGCAGGCTGCCCACAATGGCAGAGAGGCGATCCACCTCTCCCTCAACGGTCCGGACAAACTTCTGAACTGCCTGCGGACCCATGTCCCCCTTCTTGCGAAACAGGCCGATTCTGGTTTTTAACACCGCCAGCGGGGTGCGGAATTCATGGGCTGCATTGTGGGAGAAGTTTTTCTGCATGATGAAGACCTGGTCCAACCGACGGGACATTTGGTTGAAGGCCTGGGCCAGTTCCACCACCTCGCCGCTGCTGCCGGAGATTTCCAGCGGCTTGTCCAAGTCCTCTGCGGTTCGTTCCCGAATCTGCCGGGTCAGCGCTTCCAGCGGGGCGAGGGTTCGCCCCACCAGGAGATAGATCAGTATAACTCCCACAGCCACTACGGCCGCAGCGGCCAGAACACTCTGAACATGAAAGGTCTGCCGCGCCTGGAGCACGGGTTCACTTCCTTCCAGATCCACCATGGGCAGATTGCTGTCCTCCTGCACAGTCTGTGCCGGCTGGACAGGCAGAGCCTGGATGCTGTCCGCCATCCGCATGGCGGACAGGCCGTTGGTCAGGGTAAGCAGCAGGCAGCACACGGCAAGCAGAGCCGCGCACACCAGCGTGACCTGCAGTCGCAGAGATACAGTTCGTTTCATCGCGTTCTCTCCCCGGCCAGGCGATAGCCTTGGCCCACCTTGGTTTGAATGGGGTCGTAGCCCAGCCGCTCCCGCAGCTTTTTCCGCAGGGACGAGATGTGCATCCGAATGACGTTGCTGAAGGGATTGGCATCCGCCTCCCAGATATGTTCCATCAGCGCTTCCTGGCTGAGCCACCGTCCCTGTGCAAGCATCAGGTGCTCCAAAATTTCAAATTCTCTGGGTGTCAGGGAAAGGGGTTCGCCGGCCACGGAAATCTCCCGCGTGATGGTGTCCAGCGCCAATTCCCCCGCCCGCACCACAGATTCCCGGCGGACAAACTCCCGGCGCAGCAGGGTACGCACCCTGGCCTCCAGCTCCTCCAATGCGAAGGGCTTGGTCAGATAGTCATCCGCCCCCAGATCCAGCCCTGTTACCTTGTCTGACATTCCGGCTCGGGCAGACAGAATCAGCACCCGCAGTTCCGGCCGCTCCGTCCGGACGCGCCGCAGCAATTCCAGGCCGTCCATTCCCGGAAGGTTCAAATCCAGAATCAGCAAGTCATAGGGCTCCGCAATCAGCTGCTCGTACGCCTCAGCTCCGTCATACTCCCCCGCCGGAGGGCATCTGGAGCTGCGCCTGGAAAAACAGGGACGGACCGTTCTTCTCACCATGTCCAACACCACGGTTCAGCCCATGGATCGGGACAAGCTGCCCCATCTCTTTGATCGCTTTTATCGCACAGACCAATCCCGGAACAGCTCAACCGGCGGCTATGGTTTGGGGCTGTCCATTGCCAAAAGCATCGTACTGGCCCACAAGGGAAAGATCCGGGCGGAAAGTCCGGACGGCATGTCCCTGTCGGTAATCGTCACACTTCCAACTTAATTTGCTATTTTTAACTTCAATTATGGTTCGTTTTATATCCTTATGGCAGGAACCAGAAATCAGGGAACACCGCTAAGAAAAGGAGCCTGCCATATGAAGAATATGAATTATAAATCGATTTGGAGTAAACTGTTATCCCGCACAGCAAGTACAAATTCCGACCCGGCGCAGCAGCCCCGTTCAAAAAGACAGGGCATGCTGCGGAGGCTGACCTCACTGACGCTGAGCGCGGTCTTGTTTGGAACCGTGTCAGCCGGAACCTTTTATGGTGTGAATCAGCTCCTGCCCCAGGAGGACCAAGGGACTTCCGTCGCAGAGTCCTCCGGTGCCGTCCTAACCAGCCTGGCCAGCACCACCTATTCCGGCGTCCGGTATGGTATGGACGTCTCTGACATCGCGGCCGCCGCCCTGCCCAGTGTCGTTGCCATTACCAACATCTCCGTTCAGGAAGTGACCAGCTTTTTCCACCGCTTCGGACCAAACGGTTCTGGTCAAACCGAACTGCAGGAGACCACCAGCTGCGGCTCCGGCATTATCATCGCCAATGACGGCACTTATCTGTATATCGTAACCAACGCACACGTGGTAGAGGATGCAACCACCCTCTCCGTCAGCTTTGTGGACAACTCCGTCTATGAGGCTCAGCTATGCGGCACCGACACGGATATCGACCTGGCTGTACTCAAGGTCGCAGTCTCCGACCTGACTGATGACACGCTCTCCCAGATTGCAGTCATCACTGTGGGAGACTCCGACGCCCTTGAGGTTGGAGAACAGGTGGTGGCTATCGGGAACGCCCTGGGCTATGGTCAGTCGGTAACCACCGGTATCGTCAGCGCCCTGGACCGCAGCATCACCAATGAAAGCGGCACCACCTCCACCTATATCCAGACTGATGCGGCCATCAACCCGGGCAACAGCGGCGGGGCCCTGCTCAATCTGGACGGAGAACTCATTGGAATCAACACCGCCAAGCTGTCCGACACCGATGTGGAGGGCATGGGGTACGCCATTCCCATTTCCGATGTAATTGACCGGATCGCCGAGCTCATGACCCAGACCACCGATCTGTCCCAGACAAATTCCAGCACCACCCAGTCATCCGGAACCGTCATCCCAGGCTGGGGAGGCGGTCAGGCCCGGGCATAACACCGTTAAATTTCTCTATGGAATCGCTTTGGTCAAACAAAAGGCGGACCACCTCAAGGTGGTCCGCCTTTTGTTTGTTGCCTCAAACCCCGTTTTCAGCCACTCCTGCAAAAGTCTTACAGCTGCTCAACTGTGCAGTGCTTGACAGGTACCACATTCCAGCATATACTTAACGTTGTTAACTATATAGACAAGGAATGAACTTACTATGGAATGGACGGACATGATGCACTACCAGCAGCAGATGCAGAAAGTCATGCGCTCCCTGCTGCCCGTACGAAAATCGTTGCTGACGGCCAGTGAATGCGAGCTCCTGGCACATCTGTATCTGCAGCCGGAGCAAAATACGCCTATATTGCTCAGCCAGGGCAGCGGCATGAAAAAAGAGGCTGTGAGCCGCTGTCTGAAATCCCTCTATGAAAAAAACTGCATCCGGAAGCAGCGGCAGACGTCGGATGAGCGCAGCTATCAGCTCTTTATCACAGAAACCGGACTTGCCGAGCTGAAGAAGGGATACGAGAGCATATTGCAGCCCTTCTACGATCTGTGGCGCAGCTCCGGCGCAGATTTTGAGGCATTTATGTATTACGCGGATAAGCTCGCCGCGCACATTGAGAAAGGACAGGAAACGACCCGTGACCACGAAGTTCTATGACGCACTGCAGATGGACCCCGCCATTTTGAAACGAAAGATCGCCGCCTGTGACACCAGGCAGGAGAAGGCATATTACTGGATCGCCATGGCGGTGCGCTCTGCGCTGATTGTCGCCTTTGCAATTATATTCATCAGCCTCTTGTCCGGCCTGTTCGGCGCGGCCAACACCCCTTTGGCCGTAGCGCTGTTCTGCATGATGCTGGGCATCCGCTTTGTCAATTTCGAATACTGCATTGGGGATTCTCTGATAACCCTGGCCGCGGTGCTGGCTATTCTGGTACTGGTCCCCAGTGCAGCTGCAGTACTCCCTTCCGTTTTTTTAGTTCCGCTTCATTTCGCAGCCTTTTTTGCCCTGCTCTATATGACTACCCAGCGGCCCGAAATGGGCAACGGCGGCCTATACAGTTTCGCCTATGTCTATCTGACCGGTAACCCCGTCTTGGGTGAGGCTCTTATTCGCCGCGGTCTTCTGGCTTTGGTAGGGTATCTGATCTGCGGTGGGATTCTGATTGCCAAACACCGGGGCCAGCACCGCACAACCCGGTTTCACCATGTCGTGCGGAGGTTTGATCCCTCCACCCCGGTCCATCTGTGGCAGCTGCGCATGGCCCTTGGTGTCAGCCTGGTCCTGACCGCAGGGCAGGTATTCGGTGTGGAGCGCTTTATGTGGATGGGATTTGCCTGCGCCTCGCTGCTGTCTGAATATCCATACTCCGGAAATACCGTCTCCCGCTTCTGGCAGCGGATCGTAGGGGCCGTGGCAGGCTGCGGCGCATTTTTTGTTCTCTATCTGGTGACGCCGGAGGCGTTCCATTCCTTCATGGGGCCCTTAGGCGGACTGTGTCTGGGCTTTTGCACCGACTACCGGTATAAGACAGCTATGAATTGTTTCGGGGCTCTGATGCTGGGCACCGGAATTTATGGGCTCCATGGGGCGGTACTGCTGCGTATCGTGGATACCTTCCTGGGCGTAGCGTTTGCCCTGGTCTTTGCCGCCGTATTTCACCATCTGGCGGCGGTCCGCCTCCTGCCCAATCCGGAGGGCGAGTAAAGGCATACCTTCTGCCCAAACACCATATTCCAGCCGGTATCAAATCCCCGCTCCATGCCCCACTGTCTCACGAGAAAAAACGCACAAAATTTCAGTTGATCATCTCCATTGAATTCGGTATCATGGTAAAGAACGGTAGTGCCATGGACACGCTCCGGTGCTGATACAGAGCAGAGCTCCGCCCGGGGCCAGTCATGGTATAACAGACGTACCGTTCCGAGGAGAAGCAGGTGCAGAACAAACTGAAGTTGGAATGAGTGCAAAAAGAAAAAAGCAGACTATAATTACCGCGTTTCTATGTAAAAAGTATGGTTTTTCTGGGAAAGAAACCACATCCAAGTACAGATGTGGCGTTTCTTCACGGCCTTTTCACGCCTTGCGCCAGCCTGCCCAAATGGCAGGATGACGCAAGGCTTTTTTCTTGCACAGAGCACCATCCACGCACCACTGGACCGTGTTACCGAAGACGAAAGAATGTGTGATTGGAGTACAGTATGGGCCACATGAGACTTTACGAACTGGTAAACCACTATCACGTCGGCACCGAGCTGACCTGCGCCGAGGCGATGTTTTTGGCATGCAACGAATATTATCATCTGAATCTCTCCGAAGAGACGCGAAAGATGTTCTCTGTGATGGGTCTGGGCATGCAGACGGAGCAGTCCTGCTGCGGTGCCTTCACGGTGGCAGTTGGCATCATCGGACTGATGACCGCGAAGGAAAACCAGACCGATGCAAACAACATGGAAGGCTATCGGATGATCGCGGAATTGACCGAGTTCATGCTTGGATTCTATGGGACGCTCCACTGTGTTGAGCTGCAGCGCCTGGAGGTCGTGGGATATGAGAACCCCTGCCATGCCATTGTCGAGGCGTTGGCAAAAAAGCTGGAGGACCTGCTCTCCAAGCACAGCGCCTTTCCCCCGGTAAAGGCGGGCCGTTTCAGCTCCTGAGACGCAAATTGCAGATATTCTCCATTCCCCGGTCCAGCAAGGGTTGACCGGGATAAACGGAGGTACATACGGGTATATCCACAGGCAACGCTTGAACCTTACGGCATTTTGGAAGGCCAGAAAGAGGAGGACGTAACCATGGACATTCTGCAGCAGTGCCAGAAGTGGCACGAAAATAATGAACACCAGAAAATCATTGACACCCTGGAGGCGATTCCCCAGGAGGCGCATACAGCGGACATCGACATGGAGCTGGCCCGCGCTTATAACAATCTGGGGGCTCCCGGCGAGCCAGAGGGGCGGCGGATGCTCAAGCACGCCATCGAGCTCATGCAGACCCATGAGGAGGAGCTGAAGGAAACCTATTCCTGGAACTTCCGCATGGGGTACGCCTGGTACTACCTGGATCAGGAGGGACGGGCTATCCCCTATCTCCGCAAGGCACTGGAGCTTCACCCCGGCGACGATCCCAAGCTCAACTCCCGGCAGGATATTGAAGAGTTGCTGGAGGACTGCACACGGCGCACCTCGCTTCCCCGGTTTGCCGAGTGCTTCCAGGAGCGGACGGAGACGGCATGGGAAGCCTTTGCAGAGCAAGAGGCCGCACTGCGCCGTACGATGGACGAGGACAAAAACCACGAGCGGGGCGAAGAGCTGATCGGGCAGTGTGAGGCCATCCTCAACCTGGCCTTTGACAGCGTCTCCTTCGAGATGGGCTATAACGGAGAAAAGTATGAGCTGGTCCTCACGCCGGAGGGGGACAAGGTCCGTCTGTTTGAGCTGGTCTATTTCCAAAAGCACGCACCCCAGAAGGTACTGGAGCACTGGAATATTCTGGTGGGCCGCCAGCCAGTTGAGAATATCGGCCTGCGCTCAGACCGCTGGGAGGTTTCCGGCGACGATGTGCAGATTTGGGTGGAAGAGCTGGACAAGAATAGCTTTGGCCTGTCTGCCTACTGCGAAAAGCTGCTTCCCCTGCTGCGGGAGGAGGAAGGCCGGGCCTGGTGGATGCTCACCACCCTCACTGACCAGGTGCTGGGCGAGATTCCCCACATGCGGTACATCGACTCCTTCGACGTGCTGGAGGCACCCAAGGAGGCATCGCCCATTCTCCTCTCAACGCTGCCCGATAAACTGAAGGACATGGGGCTGGATCTCTCCACGGACCCGGACGCCTATCTGGAGAGCTACACCGGCTATCAAATGGAGCCCAACGAGGATCCGGAGGCCGACTGGCGGCTGGACACCATTGTCGGCTCCACCTGCTGCCCGCCCCTCATGAACAGCTATCTGGGCAATGACAACGACTACATGGATGACCTCCACGCCGACGGCGCGGTAGCGGGCTTTTTCTGCTACCCTCTGGATACTCTGCGTGAGGAGGAAGGCAGCCAGAAGCTCTTTGACTTTCGGGACAAGCTGGAGGAAGCACTCACCGCCGGGGACGGCCCCGAGGCCCTCACCCTCACCGGAGGGGCCACCGGCCTCTACTGCGGCTATGTGGACTTTATCGCCTGGGACCTCGGCACGGCACTTAACCTGGCAAAGGAATTCTTTGAGGACAGCGATATTCCCTGGGCCAACTTCCATGTGTTCCGCCGGGAGGCCGGCTCAGTTTGTCTGAAAAAGCCGGAGGATGATGCGTCGGATAGCGAGGAACCTGAGGATGAAAGCGCCCCCACAGTGCTCCGGACCCATGAGGAGGGCACCAAGTACAGCGAGGAGGTCTCGGATGACGAAGAGGATGACCAGGCAGACCACAAGGGCACCTTCGCCGGCTTTGTTCTTCTGTCCAAGGGGCAGTGGGACAAGGAGCAGTTCATCCGGGATATGAAGGAAAAGTGGGACATTACCGTGGAAGAGGACGACGAGGACAAGCGCGACGACGCGGTGGTGTTCCAAGTGGGCGATTTGATTGCCGCCGTCAGCCTGATGCCCTACCCCATTCCCGACGGCGAGGCCGAATTGAACGCGGAAAACAACTACATGTGGCCGGGTGCCGTGAAGGCGGCCAAGGAGCACAGCGCCCACATTATGGTGGCGGTGCTGGGCAAGGAGGAAACCATTCTGGAACGGGGCAAGCTCTACACCAAGCTGGTAGCCGCCTGCTGCCGCCAGAAATATGCCTCCGGCGTCTACACCAGCGGCGTGGTATTTGAGCCTCGGTTCTATGAGGGCTTTGCCGACATGATGAAGTCGGACGCGCTGCCTATCTTCAACTGGATCTGGTTCGGCCTGTACCAGGATGAGGGCGGAATGAGTGCCTACACTTACGGTATGGATGTGTTCGGCAAGGACGAGATGGAGGTACTGAACACCAATGCCCAGCCGGGCGACCTGCGGGACTTCTTGGCCAGCCTTGTCTCCTACGTACTGGAGAACGATGTGGAACTCCACGACGGAGAGACCATCGGTTTCTCGGAGGAGGACAAGCACACCATCACCCGCAGTAAGGGCGTGGCCCTGCCGGAGGAGCAGATGACCCTGAAAATCTCCTGGGAACCGTTAGACGGCGGCCTGGATGCCCAGGGTGAGGAGAGCACCGGGCAGCTGGAAGCCTACTCTGTTGAGGATCAGGTCTTTGATGAGGATACCCTGGAGCCCTCCCAACTGGCCCAGGTCATGATGGACTACCTGGACTGCGAATGCACCTATTTCCCCTCCATGAAGGATGACGATCCCATCATGTCGGCGTACCGCTGCGCCAGGCGGGACGGCACTCACGAGGGCTATGTTCCGGTACTCGTCAAGGTGGATGAAACCCTGTGGGAATGCCTCGTGATGAATTCCGACCCGGACAGCGACGGTGCTGATGACTACACCTTTGACCCGGCGCAGGTGGCGGAGTACCGCAGGAACATACTTTCCGCCCCCGTGAAGGACGGAAAAGCGATCCTGGCAGAACTGACAGGCCAGCGCAAAGCAGAGGCCGAGGACGACGATCTGGACTGGGAGGACGACATTCTGGGCGAGATGGAAGGCGGCTATGACAATGACCGCTTTTCCAGCTACTGGAACCATGACACGGGGATGACCTATCCCCTCATTCTGGCAAAAATCCCGGTGCAGAATCCCTGGGACATCTTTGCACACCTGCCCTTCGGCAACTGGAACGAATGCCCCGACACCCCGAGCCTGATGGCAGTAGCCAAATACTGGTTCGAGCAGTACGGAGCAATCCCTGGGGCCATGAGCCACGACGAACTGGAATTCGAGCTTCCCTCCCCGGTCTCCAAGGAGAACGCCATGGAGGCAGCTGCGGAACAGTACGGGTTCTGCCCCGATATTGTGGATCAAGAGCCGGAGAATGCCACTGTGGGCAGCCTGGCGGATGTCTTGTGGCAGTCTACCGTCTGGTATTTCTGGTGGGACTGATATGTGAAGGGATGGGCTTGTTTTCCATGAAGGGCCAGAAATACTGGGATGAATTGCCGGATAAGCTGACCTCCTGTCCTGCAAAAGCAAAGACACCCCATGGACGGCGTCATCGGGCCGGATAAAAAAGCAGCAACGCGGACACTCCGTGGCACACCCGGTACGGCACCCCATCCCCGGCCAAGCTTGCCTTCTCCATGTTCTGCAGGCCATACGGTTTGCACAGGAGCAGCAGGTGCCCGTGTGATTGGATTACAGATTGCCCATTACCACGAAAAGGAGAATGAATCATGCACGATGAAACGGAAGTGACCCAGGCCGGCTTCGATGCTATTTCCCATGCTATGAAGCAGCTCTACCCAAATCAGGAGGGTCTCTACTACGGCACCATCATTCCCTACGCCCTGGGCGGAAATGACCCCCTGGACGGTGTGGAGATATGGAAAAGCGAGCGCGGTGTCCCCCACTGGCACTACGTTACATATGGATTTACTGAGCTCTATGAAAAAGAGAGCGACAACCCGGCAGAGAGCGGTTACGGGTTTGAGCTGACCTTCCGGCTTAAGCGGGGAGACGAGGATCAGCCTCCCGTCTGGCCCATCAGCCTGCTGCAGAATCTGGCCCGCTATGTCTTTTCCACCGGAAATGTCTTCGGCCCCGGCCACCACATGAACGCCAACGGCCCCATCGCGCTGGAGACAGACACCCGGCTCACCGCCCTGGGGTTCCGGATTGACCCGGAGCTGGGCAAACTGGATTCTCCCAACGGACAGTTCACCTTTCTGCAGGTGGTGGGCCTTACCGAGGATGAAATGGAGGCCATGATGTGTTGGAACGGAGAAAAATTCCTGGCCGCCTTGGAACAGCAGCTCCCCCTGTGCATCACTGACCTTTCCCGCTCCTCCATGATGGAGCGCCCCGCCTTCCGCCAAGTCTGGCAGGAGGGCATGGAACGGGACGGCTCATCCACCAGCTTTCTCTATATGGACGAACTGGGGATCCGGTTGGAAAACAACCACGCCTTCCTCCGCTTAGGCGCAGGACACAGCCAGACGTTGTCCCGCATGCTTCGGGCCAGAGTGGGACAGGGGCGCAGCTTGTTCCTTCAGGGCAGCAATCAGGCGGTCCTGTTCCGGCCGGGCGAACAGGCTGGGATGGGAGAAGAGGATGGCGTTCCAACTCTGACTCTGCAGACGAAGGCTCTGGAGGAACTGTGCTCAATGCTCCAGCCCCACGCCGAAATCTGCCCGCTGACTTCCTTCCCTCTGACCGTGGAGCTGGTGCCCACCCGAATTACCGATGGGGACGGGAATGTGGTAAATGTGATCGAATAGACAGGAGGACAAGCCATGGGTGAAGAGGTATTTCAGCAAAATCGAACGGATGAAGACGGCCCCTGGCCCGGCGGTCCCTTTCTGATTCAGATGCTGTTCAAAGAGCCGGTGGCCATGCCGGATCAAGCGACAATGACCGCGGTAATTCAGAGGCACGTCGGAGCCGTGGACTGCTTCTGCCACGATGATAAGACGGCGGGCTTCGCCGCTCTGGATCACATCGCGGAATTCAAGGACGGCAAGGCCCCGGTACAGCTCATGGTGATGGGGTGTACCAGCTTTGAAGGCGAGGGATTCGACGCCTTTCTGATAAGCCAGATGTGGGACTGCCAGGAGGATCGGGAGCGGATCTTCCGGGAGTGCCAATACCAGGTGGTGGCCATCGATATGCTGGCGGCGGCGCTCCCCGCTCTGGAACGGGCAAATCTGGATGCGGACTTTCTGGATGCTCTGGCGGAGCTGTATCCTACCTGCGAGGCCTTCTACTTTCAGAACTGCGGAAAGCTGTTTCTAGCAGAGGACGTACGCACACATCAAATCAAAGGGCCGGACCGGTTTATTCGCTTTGGAGTCAACGTCCGTTTCTTCAACATTCAGGGCACCGAGGATATGCTTATCGACACGGTGGGCATGAGCACTCTGTTCCTTCCGGACCTCCAGTACCACTTCCACGGAATGGACCCCAACTGGGTGGTGAACCATGCCTACAATGTCGCCTCTTACATTCTGGAACACGACAATCCCATTCAGGACGATGAGACCATAGACGGCATAGAAAACGGCAGGATGAGCCGGGACATTCAATGGAAATGTCAGTACGAGGACGCACTGATTCAGCCACCCAGAGCGGTTCTGGACATCAACATGGGCGAATTTTCTTCCGGCCAACGCTGACACAATGACAATCTCCAGATAGATAAGGGCCGCTTTTTCTCGCAATCGGCAGCAACATAAAAGGGGGATGACGCCAACCGCGCATCCCCCTCTTGCTTATTCCTTCTGTGTTGAATGTTCCTCCAGACACCGGTGGAACTCCTCCAGCATGGACGCCAGCGTAACTTCCTCCATGGCCGTGCGAATGGCATTCTCAATGTTGTGGTAGGGCCCCTTCAGCACCTTTTGGATGTTCCGGGCCACGGCACAGGGCCGCTGGCCGCAGGGATGAATTCCAATTAAAGAGGTGAGCCCCTTTGGTTCCAGGGCGCTGTAAATCTGATACAGGGTAATCTCTTCCGGCTCCCGACACAGCTCTGCCCCTCCGGTCCCCCGGGCTACTGTGATAATCCCCGCCTTCTTCAAGGAACTGAGAATGTTCCGGATGACCACCGGATTGGCACCGGTGCTCTGGGCCAGAAGGGTACTGGTCACTTTGGCTGTTCCCCTGGCCTCATGAATAAAAATCAGGCAGTGGACGGCCACAGAGCATTTCATACTCAGCTGCATAGTCATGGTCCTTTCCGGTTTAATCAATCATCTTCGTTGTAACTCTTGACATTACAACTAGCAGGTGGTACACTGGTTTCAGCCTGTAATGTAAAACGTTACATCTCTATTTTACCGTTCTTCCCGCCCAAACGCAAGCCTAACCAGACATCCCGGGGCAGGAACGAAAGCATCACAGCTTTATGAGGAGGTACTCTGACATGAAACTTTATGCGATCACCTTCAGCCCCACCGGCGGCACTCAAAAGGTCGCCGACCGGCTGATCCGAGGTCTGGAAGGCGAGCCGGTGGCCGTGGATTTGACGGACAGTCAGGCGGACTTTTCCGCCGTGGCCCTTACCGAGGAGGATGTTGCGGTCATTGCCGTCCCCTCCTACGGCGGACGGGTACCGGGAATTGCGGTCCAGCGGCTGAGTGCCGTGAAGGGCGGCAGCGCCCGGGCGGTTCTGGTATGTGTATACGGCAACCGGGCCTATGAGGACACCCTGGTGGAGCTGGAGGACGCCGCCAAGGCGGCGGGGTTCCGCGTGGTGGCCGCTGTGGCCGCCATCGCCGAGCACTCCATCGCCCACAAATATGCCGCCGGACGGCCTGACGCTGAAGATGAGCGGCAGCTTCTGGATTTTGCTGCAAAAATCCAGGAAAAGCTGGCCGCCGGAGACACCACCCAGCCCACCATCCCCGGAAACCGCCCCTACAAGAAGTTCGGCGTCATCAGTATGATGCCCAAGCCCACCAAGAATTGCGTCAGCTGTGGTCTGTGCGCGGCCAAGTGCCCCGTCCAGGCCATTGACCCTAAAGACCCCAAGCATACGGACGAGGACAAGTGCATCTTCTGTATGCGGTGTGTCTCGGTCTGTCCCCACTCTGCCCGGAAGGTAGACTCGCTGCGGTTGGCTGCAATTGATGTGGCACTGAAAAAAGTATGCTCCGACCGCAAGGAAGGAGAGCTCTATCTCTAAAATCTCTGAATCTAAAAAGCCTGAGGCCAACGATGGTCTCAGGCTTTTTCTGCCTTTTATGATGCTGTTCTCTGTTCGCAGATCCGGACGGACTTCCGGGCACAGCAAGCCCGGCTCACCCCTGCTTTTCCTGGAGCGTAGACAGATGCTCCTGCAGGTACTCCAGAAACAGCTCCGCGGCCTTGGAGAAGATCCGGGACTTTTTCCACACCAGATACATCTCCGCCTCCAGCTTCGGCTTCAGGGGCCGGAAGCAGAGGGCACTGCCGGTGGTATTCACCAGCTTGTCCAGTCCAAAGGCATAGCCCATCCCCTCCTCCACCATCAGGGAGGCGTTGTAAATAAGGTTGTAGGTCGCCGCGGTGTGGAGCTGAGAGGGCTCTCTCTGCAGCCAGCGGTACAGCCCGCTCTTGTTATTCACCTGCCGGGAGAGAATGAGCGGCTTGTCCCAGAGATCCCGGGGGCTGACAGATTCCTGCCGCGCCAGGGGACTGTCCCGCCGCATCAAAACACCCCAGATGTCCTTCATGGGCAGCTCGATATAGTGGTACTTGGTCTTATCGATGTCACCCAGCAGGACCCCGAAATCCAGCAGCCCCTTGTCCAGGCGCTCGCACACATCTGTGGCATCTCCGCTGGCAATATGAAAGCGGATGGCGGGATAGTGCGTCTGAAGCCTAGTTGCGGCTCTGGCCAGCTGACGCACCCCATCCGTCTCCCCGGTCCCGATGTAGACGTCTCCGCTGATGGCCTCGTCGGACTGCATAACCTCTTTTTCCGTCCGATCCACCAGCTCCAGAATCTCTTCCGCCCGTTTGCGCAGCAGCATGCCGTCCTCCGTAAGGGTGATCTTCCGGCTCCCCCGAACCATCAGCTGCTTGCCCAGCTCCTCCTCCAGCTCCTTGAGCTGCCGGGAGAGGGTGGGCTGGGTCAGATGCAGGGACTGGGCCGCTGCCGAAATATTCTGCTCCCGCGCCACCGCCAGAAAATACTGAAGCACTCTCAATTCCATCCTGCCACCTCCGGTCAGGCTGATGATACCACAGCCCAGATATAGATTTCAAGCATAGTAAATTATTCTATATAGGTATTTGTTATCCAAAATTCAAGGTGATAGAATAAGGCTGTAAATTTTATGTATCAGGAGCAAGCAATGGAGTTAGAAACATTTCTGGAGCATTTGAACAGCGGAAAAACGGTACAGGGCGGCAGCGAGCCCCACTTGTTCATGCACGGAGTGAGCCAGGAGGCACTGCGCATTACGGTGGAGATCAACGGCAGCTACCATGAACCGCCCGAGCTGCGCGCCCTCTTTTCCCAATTGATCGGCCAGCCGGTGGACGAGAGCTTTGGACTGTTCCCGCCCTTTTATTCCGACTGCGGAAAAAACATTCACATTGGAAAACATGTTTTCATTAACATGGGCTGCAAGTTCCAGGATCAGGGCGGTATTTACATTGACGACGGAGCTCTCATTGGCCACAACGTGGTGCTGGCTACTCTGAATCACGCCCGGTCTCCCCGGGATCGCAACAGCATGATTCCCGCTCCCATCCACATCGGCAAAAACGTCTGGATTGGTTCCAACGCCACGGTACTGCCCGGCGTGACCATCGGCGACGGCGCCATTGTGGCCGCTGGGGCGGTTGTGACCCGGGACGTCCCGGAAAACACGATTGTGGGCGGTACGCCCGCAAAGATCATCCGACACTTAAGCAAGGAGGAACTGCAATGAGCAAACAGATTCTGGTCATCTCCACCAGCCCCCGGAAGGGCGGAAACTCGGATATGCTGGCGGAGGAACTGATCCGCGGCGCCCGCGAGGCCGGGAACGACGTGGAAAAGGTCACGCTGTACGATAAAACCATCAGGTTCTGCAAGGGGTGCCTCACCTGTCAGAGCACCCAGCGCTGCGTCATCCACGACGACGCCGACACCATTGCCCAAAAGATGCTGAACGCCGACGTTCTCGTCTTTGCCACCCCCATCTACTACTACGGCATGAGCGGCCAGATGAAAACCATGCTGGACCGCGCCAATCCCCTCTACTCCGCCGACTACCGGTTCCGGGACATCTACCTGCTCACCGCGGCGGCCGAGGAGGACGAACACACCCCGGACGGCGCCGTCGCCGGCCTGCAGGGCTGGATTGACTGCTTTGAAAAGGCCCGTCTGGCCGGAACGGTGTTTGCCGGCGGCGTGACCTCCGTGGGCGAAATCCAGGGACATCCCGCTTTGAAGCAGGCCTACGAAATGGGCAAACAGATGTAAGGAGGATTCCCCTATGAAATCCAGATACAACGGCTATTCCTTCCCTCTGCAGGACACGGTCACCCGGGAGAAGGTGCGCTTCCACAACCGCTACGGCATCCAGCTGGCCGGCGACCTGTACCTGCCCAAGGGAGCCTCCGGCAAACTGGCCGCCGTGGCCGTGTCCGGCCCCTTCGGCGCCGTGAAGGAGCAGTGCTCCGGGCTCTACGCCGAGGAGCTGGCCTCCCGCGGCTTTGCCGCACTGGCCTTTGACCCCTCCTTCACCGGAGAGAGCGGCGGCGAGGCCCGGAATGTGGCCTCCCCCGACATCAACACCGAGGACTTCTCCGCCGCTGTGGACTATCTCTCCACCCGGGACTTTGTGGACCCGGAGAAGGTGGGGATTCTGGGCATCTGCGGCTGGGGCGGCATGGCCCTCAACGCGGCCGCCATGGACACCCGCATCAAGGCCACCGTCACCTCCACCATGTATGACATGACCCGGGTGAACGCCAAAGGTTACTTTGACTCTGCCGACAACACCGACGCCCGGTATGAGACAAAGAAGGCCCTCAACGCCCAGCGGACCGAGGACTACAAAGCAGGCACCTACGCCCGGGCCGGCGGTGTGGTGGACCCCCTGCCCGAGGACGTCCCCTTCTTTGTGAAGGACTACTATGACTACTATAAGACGGAGCGGGGCTATACCGAGCGCTCCCTCAACTCCAACGACGGCTGGAACACCACCTCCTCCCTGTCCTTCCTCAACATGCCCATTCTCCATTACAGCAACGAGATTCGCAGTGCTGTGCTGGTCATCCACGGGGAGAAAGCCCATTCCTGCTACTTCAGCCGGGACGCCTTTGCCGACATGGTCAAAGACAATCCCTACACCGACAACAAGGAGCTGCTTATTCTCCCCGGAGCCGTCCACACCGACCTCTATGACCGGAAGGACATCATTCCCTTCGACAAAATCCAGCAGTTCTTCCAGACTTATTTGAAATGATGCACAGGGGAATGCAGCAATCTGTGGCCGGGCTACTCTGTATGCTTCTGGCTCTTCTGGTCCTCTCCGCCTGCAGCACAGGCGGAAACCAAACCAGCTCATCCCAGGAGGCAGCTCCGGAGCAGCCTTCCGTTCAATTCCCATTCTCTTCCGATGACGCATCCGGACAGGAGGTGTCCGCTTTGAAGATTACCGTGGGAGATTATGAGCTTCTGGCCTCCTTTGAGGACAACCCCTCCGCCCGTGCGTTTCAGGAGCTTCTTGCTCAGGGGCCGCTGACCGTCTCCATGGAGGACTACGGCGGCTTTGAGAAGTTGGGCCCCCTGGGCACCACACTGACGCGCAGCGACACATCCATCACCACGGAGCCCGGCGATGTAATCCTCTATCAGGGCAATCAGATCACCATTTATTACGGCACCAACTCCTGGACCTTTACCCGGCTGGCCAAAATTGATGACCCCACCGATTTGCAGGCCAAGCTGGGCGAAGGAACGGTCCAGGTCACCTTTTCACTTGCATAGGAGGTAACATTCATATGGCAGTCAAGCAGACGGCGGGCAGAGATGCCCTGGGGGAGTTTGCCCCCAAATTTGCACAGCTCAATGATGACGTATTGTTCGGCGAGGTCTGGAGCCGGGAGGATAAGCTCTCCCTGCGGGACCGCTCCCTGGTGACGGTGGTGGCCCTCATGGCCCAGGGGCTGGTGGACAGTTCCTTCCAGTACCATCTGACAACCGCGAAGCAGAACGGCATCACCCGGCAGGAGATTGCCGAGATTCTCACCCACGCCGCCTTTTATGCCGGTTGGCCCAAGGCCTGGGCTGCCTTCCGCATGGCCAAGGAGGTCTGGGCAGAGGAGGACGCCGGCATGGACGGCAGAAGCCAGCATCAAAAGGAGATGGTCTTCCCCATCGGCGCTCCCAATGATGCCTTTGCCCAGTATTTTGTGGGCCAGAGCTATCTGCAGCCCCTCTCCACCAGCCAGGTGGGGGTATACAACGTCACCTTTGAGCCGGGCTGCCGCAACAACTGGCATATCCACCACGCCTCCAAGGGCGGCGGCCAGATTCTGATCTGCGTGGCCGGCCGGGGCTATTACCAGGAGTGGGGCCAGGAGGCCCGGGAGCTGCACCCCGGAGACGTGGTCAACATCCCGCCGGAAGTAAAGCACTGGCACGGCGCTGCTCCGGACAGCTGGTTCTCCCATCTGGCGCTGGAGGTACCCGGCGAGAACTGCTCCAACGAGTGGCTGGAAGCCGTCACCGACGAAGCATACAACCATCTGTAACGCTCCCCTTCATAATCCGAGAAGGTCCCTGTCTCACGGCGGGGGCCTTTTTTGTCTCCCCAGGCCCCGTCCGCCGTTTCAAAAACGCAGCTTCAAAAAAATGGATTTCATCTGGAATTCTTTCGTATTTGTGGTATGCTATGGATAGAACGCAGACACCCAAAGCATAGCGGTCCGTCCGGCGCATACCCTATGGGCAGGACTTTTTGAGAGGAGGCCCTTCTGTGCCAAATCTGTATTATTACGAAGCCCTCAAACGGGGGCAAAAGGAATTCCGTTCCTGTACCGCCCGGGGCGAGTCCCCCTATCTGCCTGTTCTCAGCGAATTTGTGGGCGAGGAGCAGCTGGGGCACACCACCAACCTGGGAACCATTCTGATTCCGCTGGAGTTTGTGGTGGGTACCAAGTCCCTGGGACGCACCCAGTCCTTCTCCCGCAGCTTCATGCCTCTGATGGGCGCCAACACGGAATTTGCCGGAAAGTGGCAGCAGCTGTGCCAGGCCCACCTGGAGGAGGGCATCTGGGATCCCATCAAGGTGTGGGAGTACCGCAACCGCTTTTACGTGGAGGAAGGCCACAAGCGGGTCAGTGTTCTGAAATTCTTTGACGCCAACAGCATCAGTGCTCAGGTCACCCGGATTCTGCCCCAGCGGGACGGAAGCCGGGAAATTGAGCTGTACTATGAGTTTGTGGACTTCTACCAGTGCAGCCGAATCAACTTTCTGGAGTTCTCCAAGCCGGGCAGCTACGCCGAGCTGCAAAAGCAGCTGGGTAAACAGCCTGGCCAGGCCTGGAGCGAAAACGACCGGCGGGATTTCTCCACGGCCTACTACCGCTTTCATCAGGCCTACGAGGCCCAGGGAGGCGACCGCCTCACCTCCACGGTGGGCGACGCCATGCTGGCCTTTTTGAAAATTTACGGCTATGAGGCGCTGATGGGCAAGAGCGCCGAGGAAATTCAGACTGCGGTGGCCCGCGTGTGGGAGGAAATTACCCTCCAGCAGGAGGAGGAGCCCATTGACGTCAAGCTCTTCCCAGAGGAGGCCGAGAAAAAGAGCCCCAGTCTCTTCTCCTGGTTTTTGCCCAAGGGCGAGCAAAAGCTCCTTCGGGCCGCTTTTCTCCACGACAAGGACCCGGAGCGCTCCGACTGGACCTACGGACACGAGCGGGGCAGGAAGCATCTGGAGCGCGTCTTTAAAGACGGTCTGGAGACCACTGCTCAGTTCAACGCCATGGACGGCGACCCCCTGGAGGCCCTCCAGAAGGTGATCAGCGAGGGCAGCAACGTGATTTTCACCACCTCTCCCCTCCTGCTGCCCGCCAGCCTGCGGGCGGCGGTGGACCACCCCGAGGTCATCATTCTAAACTGCTCCCTCAACACCTCCCACCGCTACATCCGCACCTATTACGCCCGGATGTACGAGGTGAAGTTCATCACCGGCGCCATTGCCGGCGCTCTGGCCGGTGACAACCCGGTTGGTTATATCTGCGACTATCCCATTTTCGGCCAGGTAGCCGGAATCAACGCCTTTGCCCTGGGCGTGCAGCTCACCAATCCCCTGGCCCGGGTCTACCTGGAGTGGTCCTCGGTGGAGGACGCCAAGACTGCTGCTCAGCGCCTGACGGAAAAGGGGATCCGCCTCATCTCCGCCCAGGATCTGGCCCGGCGGGGCGCCCCCGGCCACAACTTCGGCCTGTCCGTCATTGAGGGCGACCACCAGGTCAATCTGGCCATGCCGGTCTGGCGCTGGGGAGTCTACTATGAGGCCATTCTCCGCCGCATTCAGGACCGCTCCTTCCAGATGGAGTACGAGGAGAGCCACAAGGCTTTGAACTACTACTGGGGGCTCTCCTCCGGTGTGGTGGATCTCCGCTGCTCCTTCCGCCTGCCGGACAGCACCCGGAAGCTGGCCGACCTGCTGCGGGACGGCATCCGAAGCGGCAGCTGCCACCCCTTCCGGGGCCCCATCTACGACCAGAGCGGCCACAAGCAGGTGGCGGAGGGTGACATTCTGGATGTGGAACGGATTATCACCATGGACTGGCTGGTGGAAAATGTGGTGGGCTCCCTGCCCGCCTACGACGAACTGAGCCCCACTGGAAAGGCCACGGTGGGCATTGTAGGCGTGGACGCCACAAAAGAAACGATCAACTGACGCTCCGTCCCGTGTGTGAGGGAACGTCCGGTGTTCCAAGGAGGAAACAATTTTGCGGATTCTGGCGGTATCGGATGAGGAATCCTCCCTCTACTACGATCATTATGTGCCGGGCAGACTGGACGGATTTGATCTGATCCTCTCCTGCGGCGACCTGCATCGGGAATACCTGGAATTTCTGGGGACTCTGTCCGGCTGCCCGGTGGTCTATGTGCGGGGTAACCATGATGACCAGCTGGAGGCCTTTCCTCCGGAGGGCTGCATCTGCGCCGAGGACCAGATTGTGGTCTGCCAGGGACTTCGGATTCTGGGGCTGGGCGGCTCGCTGCGGTACCGTCCCGGCGGAAATATGTATACCGAAGAGCAGATGCGCCGCCGGATTGCCCGCCTGCGCCTTCAGCTCTGGCGCCATCAGGGTTTCGACATTCTCCTTACCCACGCCCCCGCCCGGCACATCAACGACCTGGAAAACCTCCCTCACCAGGGGTTTCAGTGCTTCGTGGACCTGCTGGACCGGTACCGCCCCCGGTACTTTATCCACGGCCATGTCCACCTCAATTACGGCTCGGGACTTCCCCGGCGGACGGAACGGGGCTCCACCAGCATCATCAGCGCCTACCGCCATTATGTGTTGGAAATTCCATAAAAAACGGCCCGGAGCACATGCTCCGGGCCGTCTCTGTTTCGTTTTGAAGATATCTCTCAGTCCGCCAGCAGGTTCTTCTCGGTGGCGGAGTCAAAGAGGTGAATGAGGTTGCTGTGGAAGGTGAAGTTCAGCTTGGTGCCGTAGGGCACGCCGGAACGGTACTCGTCGGACAGCTCGCTGGTCTGCACCCGCATGACCAGGTTCTGCTGCTCGGCCCCCTCGCCCACGGTGCCATGGAGGTAGAACTCGCTGCCCATCAGCTCGGACACCTCCACCGTGCAGGCGATGGCCTGCTCAGGGCTGGCCTGAAGGGTAATGTGCTCGGGACGCACGCCCAGAATGATCTCAGCGCTCTCCTGGCCCTTGGCCGCCAGCTTGGCCGCCATATCCGCCGCCACAGGGATGGCGGCGCCCATGCAGCGGATCACATAGCCGTCCGCTGTCTTCTCCAGGTTGGAACGGAAGAAGTTCATCTGGGGGGTGCCGATGAAGCCAGCCACAAACAGGTTCACCGGGCTGTCAAAGACCTGCTGGGGGGTGCCGATCTGCTGGACAAGGCCGTCCTTCATGATGACAATCCGGTCGCCCAGGGTCATGGCCTCGGTCTGGTCGTGGGTAACGTAGATAAAGGTGGTGTTGATCCGCTGGCGCAGCTTGATGATCTCCGCCCGCATCTGGTTACGCAGCTTGGCATCCAGGTTGCTGAGAGGCTCATCCATCAGCAGCACCTTGGGCTCACGGACAATGGCACGGCCGATGGCCACGCGCTGCCGCTGGCCGCCGGACAGCGCCTTGGGCTTGCGGTCCAGGTACTGGGTGATGTCCAGAATTTCGGCGGCCTCATTGACCCGCCGGGCAATTTCCGCCTTGTCCATCTTCCGCAGCTTCAGGGGGAAGGCCATGTTCTCCCGCACCGTCATGTGGGGGTAAAGGGCATAGCTCTGGAACACCATGGCGATGTCCCGGTCCTTGGGCTCCACATCGTTGACCAGCTTGTCATCAATGCGCAGCTCACCCTTGCTGATGTCCTCCAGGCCGGCCACCATCCGCAGGGTGGTGGACTTGCCGCAGCCGGAAGGGCCTACCAGCACGATAAACTCCTTGTCGGCGATCTCCAGATTGAAGTCGCTCACTGCGGTTACATTTCCATCGTAGATTTTGAAGATGTGCTTCAGGCTTACAGTTGCCATACACCTTGGCCGTGACCTTCCCGCCTCCGCGAAAAGGCCTTCCCGCCCGGGAGCAGAACCCGAACAGGTTTACGGCAGGTCTCCACACTGCCGCACCGCCGGCCGGCGGTCCTTTTCCTCCTTCTCTGGGCCCCGCATGGCTATTGGAAATGGAGTAGCCAGGGGAAGCCGTACTTTGTCAACCTGGCTGGGCGCAGTCCCGCCGCCGGGCCGCTCCAGTCACCGCCCAGGTCATCTTGCCTATGATTTAACAACGGTTTTTCAAAATAATCAAGAGAAATCTTGCCTTTGAAAACTTTTTTGTAGGAATGATGAAACCGGTTCCATTTTTTTGGCGATTATAAACAAAGCTTTGCCGCAACCTGTATTTGGTCTGGAAAAATGGTTCTGATGTGATACAATAGGCTCGACAACCGCCATGGGCGGCTTAGATTTTACGCCGGAAGGATGACCCTCCCATGATTCTATATGACGCTTCGCAGCGTACCATTACGCTGAACACCCACCGCACCAGCTACCAGATGAAGATTCACTCCACTGGGGTGCTGCTGCACACCTACTACGGTCCGCGCCTCCGGGGCGGCGACCTCTCCCGGCTCATCTGCCCGGAGGACCGCGGCTTCTCCCCCAATCCAGATGAGGTGGGGCTGGACCGCACCTGGTCCCTGGACACCCAGCCCCAGGAGTACTCCTCCAGCGGCGTGGGCGATTTCCGGCTCCCCTCCCTGGAGGCGGATCTGGAAAACGGCAGCCACACCGCGGATTTCCGCTACGTCCGCCACACCATTCAGGAGGGCAAGTACGCCCTGGAGGGTCTGCCTGCCTTCTACGGCGAGGGCGTCACTGCCCAGACCCTCACGGTGGAGCTGAAGGACTGCTGCAGCGGTCTGACGGTGGAGCTTCTTTACGGCGTGCTGGAGGAATATGACCTCATCACCCGGGCCGTCCGGGTACGCAACGACGGTTCCGCCCCGGTGCGGCTCACCCGGGTGGCCTCCGCCTGTCTTGACTTCCCGGTGGGGGAGCACGACTTCATCACCCTGGGTGGGGCCTACGCCCGGGAGCGTGAGCCGGTGCGGGCCACCCTCACTCAGGGCACGCACACCGCGGGCAGCGTGCGGGGCTCCTCCAGCCACCAGCAGAACCCCTTCTTCGTCCTCTGTGACAAAGATACCACCGAGGACGCCGGCCGCTGCTGGGGCATGGCCCTGGTCTACTCCGGCAACTTCCTGGCCTCTATGGAGCACACCCAGTTCCACGAGACCCGGATGACTCTTGGCATCCACCCCTTCCACTTCTCCTGGCTGCTCCAGCCCGGCGAGACCTTTACCGCTCCGGAGGCGGCCATGGTCTTCTCCGCCCAGGGTCTGGGACACATGAGCCGTCTGTTCCACAAGGCCATCCGCCTCAACCTGTGCCGGGGACCCTGGAAGGACCAGCGCCGCCCCATTCTCATCAACAACTGGGAGGCCACCCTCTTCCACTTTGACGCAGACAAGATTTACTCCATCGCCAAGGCCGCCAGCCAGGTGGGCGTGGAGATGATGGTGATGGACGATGGCTGGTTTGGCGAGCGCAACGACGACTTTGGCGGACTGGGCGACTGGAACGTCAATGAGAAGAAGCTCCCCGGCGGTCTGGCCCCCCTGGCGGAGCGGATCCAGGGGCTGGGCATGAAGTTCGGCATCTGGGTGGAGCCGGAGATGGTGAATGAAAACTCCGAGCTCTACCGTGCCCATCCCGACTGGGCCTTCCAGGTACCCGGCCGTCCCGTCACCCGGGGCCGGTATCAGCTGGTGCTGGACCTCACCCGGGAGGAGGTAAAGCAGTACGTGCTGGGCAACCTGCGCGCCATGCTCAGAAGCGCCCCTATCTCCTATGTCAAGTGGGACATGAACCGCAGCCTCACCGACGTGTGGAGCGCCGGTCTGCCCGCCCAGCGCCAGGGCGAGGTGTACCACCGCTTTGTGCTGGCGGTATATGAGATTCTGGAGGCCCTCCACCAGGAGTTCCCCGACCTGCTCATCGAGGGGTGCAGCGGCGGCGGCGGACGGTTCGACTGCGGCATGCTCTACTACACCCCCCAGATCTGGTGCTCCGACAACACCGACGCCATGGACCGTCTGCGCATCCAGTACGGCACCTCCTTCTGCTACCCCTGCGCCTCCATGGGCGCCCACGTCTCCGCCGTGCCCAACGGCCTCACCCACCGCTCCACTCCCTTCCACACCCGGGGCGTAGTGGCTGCCGCCGGCACCTTCGGCTACGAGCTGGATCTCAACGAGCTGTCTCAGGAGGAGCTTGCCCAGGTACGGGAGCAGATTGCCGCCTTCCGCACCGACTGGGAACTGGTCATGCGGGGAGACTACTACCGTCTTAGCGACCCCTTCCGCCCGGAGGACAGCTTCTGCGCCTGGATGCACGTCTCTCAGGACCGGAGCCACGCCCTGGTGGGCCTGGTCCAGACCCAGCGCCACGCCAACCCGGTACGGCCCCTGCTGCGGCTCAAGGGGTTGGATCCGGAGCGCGACTACCGCATCGACGGCCAGATTTACGGCGGCGACGAGCTCATGTACGCGGGACTGCCCCTTCCCTTCCTGGATGAGTGTCAGGCGGTTCAGTATCACATTGAGGCAGTGTAAGGGAGGTCATCGACATGAACAAGGCATGGTGGAAAGAGAGCGTCATCTACCAGATTTACCCCCGCAGCTTCTGCGATTCCAACGGAGACGGCATCGGCGATCTGCCCGGCATCACCAGCAAGCTGGACTACATCAAGGAGCTGGGCGTCAACGTCATCTGGCTCTCCCCGGTGTACCGCTCCCCCAATGACGACAACGGCTACGACATCAGCGACTACCAGGCCATCATGGACGAGTTCGGCACCATGGAGGACTTCGACCGCCTGCTGGCCGAGGCCCACGCCCGGGGACTGAAAATTGTCATGGACCTGGTGGTCAACCACACCTCCGACGAGCATTCCTGGTTTGTGGAGAGCCGTCAGTCCAAGGACAGCCCCAAGCGGGACTTCTACATCTGGCGGGAGGGCAAAGACGGAAAGGAGCCCAACAACTGGGGCTCCGCCTTTTCCGGCCCGGCCTGGACAAAGGACGAGGCCACGGGGATGTACTACCTCCACTGCTTCTCCCCCAAGCAGCCCGACCTGAACTGGGACAATCCCCAGGTCCGCCAGGCGGTGTTTGACATGATGACCTGGTGGTGCGACAAGGGCATCGACGGCTTCCGTATGGACGTCATCTCCATGATCTCCAAGCAGGAGGGCCTGCCCGATATGCCTACCGGAGGTGCCCCCTACGCCTCCTGCAATCTGGGCTGCTGCAACGGCCCCCACGTCCACGAGTACCTCCAGGAGATGCGCCGGAAAGTGCTCTCCCGCTACGACCTGCTCACCGTGGGCGAGTGCGCCGGGGTGACCATCGACCAGGCCAAGCAGTACGCCAATGCCCAGGGCACCGAGCTCAACATGGTGTTCCAGTTTGAGCACGTGGATCTGGACGGCGGCGACGCCATTCTGGGCAAGTGGAGCACCCGGAAGATCGATCTGGTGGCCCTGAAAAAGCTGCTCTCCCGGTGGCAGAACGAGCTGGACGGGGTGGCCTGGAACAGCCTCTACTTCTGCAACCACGACCAACCCCGCATCGTCTCCCGGCTGGGGGACGACTCTCCCCAGTGGCGGGAGCGTTCGGCCAAGTGCATCGCCACCTGCCTGCACATGATGCAGGGCACCCCCTATGTCTACCAGGGAGAGGAGCTTGGCATGACCAACGTGCCCTTTGGCCCCATTGAGAATTACCGGGACCTGGAGTCCATCAACGCCTACCATGACCTGACCGCCCGGGGCGTGCTCCCCGCCGGGGAGCTGCTGGAGGCCATCGCCTACAAGAGCCGGGACAACGCCCGGACCCCCTTCCAGTGGGATGACTCCTCCAACGCCGGTTTTACCACCGGCACCCCCTGGATCATGGTCAACCCCAACTACACCCAGATTAACGCCAGGGAGCAGCTTGGCCGGGCGGATTCCGTCTTCCGCTACTACCAGAAGCTTATCGCTCTGCGCCGCACTTCCCCCGACCGGGACCTCATCGTCTACGGCAGCTATCAGCTGATTCTGCCCGACGACCCCCAACTTTTTGCCTACACCCGCACCCTGGAGGGTAAAACGCTCCTGGTGGTGTGCAACCTCTCCGGCACCCCGGCTTCCTTCGTTCCCCCGAAGGAACTGGCCGGTCAAAAGGCTCGCCTCCTCATCGCCAACTGGGCGGAAGCTCCCGCCGCTCCCGGACCCATGACCCTGGAGCCCTGGCAAGCCGCTGTCTGGGCACTGGATGCAAAATAAAACACAAAATGACGCCCCGGGATTCCTGCGTGATCCCGGGACGTCATTTTGTTCCGCTGTGTTTCCTTGTCATACCGTCAAAGGAAATGTCATAAAATGAGACAAGCTTCTCAGGTATCCGCGCTCCGTCCTTCCGTGGACTCCCGGCGGATGAGAACCGGATCGATGATCTTGTGTACCGGCTTTTTGCCCGGGTGGAACCGCCCCTCTTTCCGGGCATTGATCTGCTCCACCACCAGGCGCACCGCCTCCTGGGCCAGCTTATCCACCTGCTGTCCCACCGTACTGATGGGGATGATGGCCTCCCGGGATGCCGGGGAGTTATCAAAGCCCACAATGCGGTAGTCCTCGGGCAGATGCCCGTACTTCCGGAACAGCAGATTCAGAAGGGTGCTGGCCAGGGTATCGTTGGAGAGGAAAATGCCCTTCTTCTGGCCCTGGTACTGCTCCTCCAGGGTGCTGATAATATCCTCGAGAATGGCCTGGTCCTCCTCGTGGGAGCGGTCCACCGGGCGGAACATGACCTCATGCCGAAGCCCATGCTCGCTGCAGTAGTCCTGAAAGCCCGTAATTCGTCCATAAGCCGGAATATGGGGATCCGTGGGCGAATTGATATGGATGAGTACGTCGCAGCCGTGCTCGTCCAGCAGCCCCGCAGCCTGATAACCGCCGGAATAGTTGTCCGTATTGACGCTGCACACCTGGCTGTCCTCACGTTCCATCGTGACAATGGGGATCTGCAGCTGGGCCAGTTCCTCCGAGGAGATGGTGTGGCTGAGGACCAGCATTCCCTCGATCTGATAGGCCATCAGCTCCTGAATGTACCGCCGCTCACTCTCCTCATTCCGGTTGCCCACGAACACCAGAAATTTATAGCCGTAGGTCTCATAAGTGGAGAGAATCTGATTGAGGACCTCAGAGAAGAACCGGTGGTAAAACTCCGGCAGGATAATGCCGATAAACTCCGTCTGGCCGTTGGCCAGGATGCGGGCCACCTTGTTCTCTTTGTAGTCTAGCTTGGCCAGCGCCTCGGAAATAATCCGCTGGCTCTCCGGTGCCAGGGAATCCGGGTTGTTGAAATACCTGGAGATGGTTGTCTTGGAAAAATTGGTGTACCTTGCGATGTCATCGAAGGTAATCTTCTTTTTGGATTCCATAGCAGTGCCCCTGTTCCGCCGGCATTTTCCGCGCCGGGCATGTTTTCGCCATTATATCAGAAAGGACGCAATTGCACAACCACAAGGGCTTCCCCCGTCCTTGTGAAATGTGTATAATTGTGACCAAAGCAAATCAGCTATTATTTACAAAGTTCGGTTATTTGCCCACAAACGATTGACGTATCCGTTCACAAAGTGTTAATATAACCCCAAAGTAACCGGTTCCATCTTGTGTTTTGTTGATTTTTTAGGAGCAGGAGGATTGATCATGAAAAAAGCGATCGTATCCGTGCTGATTGTGGTTGTGGCGCTGGGCGCCCTGACCGCAGCAGCTGTCAGCGGAGTCCGGTTCGGGTTTGCAAGCAATCCGGACGACCCCAACCAGGTGGATGAGGCGGAACCCATTGACACCTCAGTTGACACCTTCCGGTATGATCCCTCCCTGGAGGGGACCAGCATCACGCTGCTCAACTCCAAGGCTGAGATCCAAAACGCCCTGGTGGAGATGAGCGCGGAGTTCGAAAAGAAGTCCGGCGTCCACGTGGAGGTCATGCCGGTCACCGACGGCGACTCCCCCTACACCAAGGTTGTCAGCCTCTACAACTCGGGCAATCCGCCCACCATGTCCATCCTGGACACCACCGACGTCATCGCCCTGGCCGAGGAAAAGGCGGCCGACCTGTCCAACGAGGCCTGGCTGAAGGAGGCTGAGGGCTACCTCACCGAGGTCAACGGCAAGGTATATAGCTTCCCCCTGTGTATCGAGGGCCGCGGCATTATCTACAACAAGCAGGTCATCGAAGACACCCTGGGTGAGACCTTCGACCCCGCCTCCATCCGGACGCTGGACGACTTCGTCGCCCTGCTGGACCGTCTGGTGGAGGCCGGCATGGAGCACCCCGTCTCCCTGGCCATGGAGGACTGGTCCCTGGGTGCCCACCACCTGCAGTACATCTATGAGACCTACGACGGCACCTCTGCCGGAGCGGCTGAGGTTATTGAGCAGATTAAGGCTGGTCAGCTGGATCTCACCACCTACGACCGTATGTCCCAGTTCCTGGATATGTTCGATGTGCTGATGAAGTACAATGTGGCCGCCAGCGACCCCCTGGGCGCCGACTACGACGAGATGGCCATCGACCTGGTGGACGGCAAGACCGCCTTCTGGTTCAACGGCAACTGGGCCTGGCCCAACCTGGAGGACGCCGATGCGGAGAAGGATGACGCGTACGGCTTCCTGCCTTACTTCATGAACAACGACCCCGACGACTTTGTGAACTGTCAGATTCAGGCCTCCCCCTCCAAGCAGGTGATGCTGGACGGCGTGGTGGCTACGGAGAAGCAGCTGGCCGCTTCCAAGGAGTTCCTGAACTGGATCGTTTACAGCGAAATCGGCCAGCAGATGCTGGTCAAGACCTGCAACATTATTCCCCCCTTCCAGAATAACCCCTATGAGCCTTCCGATCCGCTCAGCCGTGACATCTACAATCACGTGCACGACGGAGCCGCCTTCAACGCCTCCGCCATCGTCCCCAACGACCATTGGTCCGTCCTCGGCGCCGCCATGCAGAAGTACCTGGCCCAGCGCAGCGATCGAGCTGAGCTCATCGCCTCCATCGAGGACTACTGGGCCCAGCAGCAATAAGGAGGAGGAGCTGAAATGAAAAGAAAAAGCGGAGGGAAAGATTTCTGCGGCTTCGCGCTGCCCGGTATGTTCTGCTTCTTTGCCGTGGTCATCATCCCATTTCTTTACGGCGTGTATCTCACTTTGACGGACTGGAACGGCGTGTCTTCCGTCAAAAACTTCGTGTGGTTTGACAACTTTGCCAGCGTGCTGAAGGACACCCAGTTCTGGTCCTCCCTGCTGCTGACCTTCAAGTACGTCATCTTTGTGGTCATTATCGTCAATGTGCTGGCCTTCGGCATCGCTTACCTGCTGACCCGCGGCATCAAGGGCCAGAACTTCTTCCGGGCCGGCTTCTTCACCCCCAACCTCATCGGCGGCCTGGTTCTCGGCTACATCTGGCAGTTCGTGTTCTCCCGCGTGTTTGTGGGCGTGGGCGAGGCCACCGGCTGGAGCCTCTTTGAGAGCTCCTGGCTGTCCGACCCCAGTCTGGCCTTTGCCGCTCTGGTGCTGGTCTCCGTGTGGCAGCTGTCCGGCTACATGATCCTCATCTACGTGGCCGGCTTTATGGGCCTTAACCAGGACGTGATGGAGGCCGCCAGCATTGACGGTGCCACCGGCTGGGTGAAGCTGAAGAGCATCATCCTCCCCCTCATGATGTCCTCCATCACCATCTGCCTCTTCCTCACCCTTTCCAGAGCCTTCATGGTGTACGACGTCAACCTCTCCCTGACCGCCGGTGCTCCCTACGGCACCACGGAAATGGCCGCCATGCACGTGTATGAGAAGGCCTTCACCTCCCGTCAGTTCGGCGTAGGCCAGGCGGAAGCCCTCATTCTGTTCGTCATCGTAGCCATCATCAGCGGCATCCAGGTGTATATCACCAAGAGACAGGAGGTCGAGGCATAATGAACAACTCTTCCATCGGCGGCACCAAGCGCAAGGTAACCAACGCCCTGGCTATGGCCGGCCTCATCATCATCTTCATCGCCTACATGTTCCCCTTCATCATGGTGGTCATCAACTCCATGAAGGAAAAGCGGGACATCATCAAGAGCCCCTTCTCCTGGCTCTTCACCATCAAGGGCCTGTCCTTCGACAACTTCGTCAAGGCCTTTACCCAGATGGACTTCCTCAACGCCTTTAAAAACTCCCTCATCGTCACCGTCTCCGCCACCGTTCTGGTGACCCTGCTGGCCGCTATGCTGGCCTATTACATCGTCCGCCACAACAACAAGTTCTCCAAGCTTACCTTTGCTCTCATGGTAGCCTCCATGATCATCCCCTTCCAGGCCATCATGATTCCCTTGGTGAGCATCTACGGCGGCACCCTCAACGTACTGAACCACCGCATCACCCTGATCTTCATGCACACCGGCTTCTCCATGGCCATGTCGGTCTTTATGTTCCATGGCTTTATTAAGGGCAACATCCCCATCGCGTTGGAGGAGGCCGCCTACATCGACGGCTGCACCCATGCTCAGACCTTCTTCAAGATCGTTCTGCCCCTCCTCAAGCCCATCATCTCCACCATGGTCATTCTGAACTCCCTGGCCTTCTGGAACGACTACCTCCTGCCCTCCCTGGTGCTCACCGATAAGGAGCTGCTCACCCTGCCTCTGTCCACTTACAGCTTCTACGGCACCTACTCCGCCGACTACGGCACCATCATGGCAGGCCTTCTGCTGTGCGTCATCCCCATCCTGATTCTGTATGTCATCCTCCAGAAGCAGATCATCGGCGGCGTAGTATCCGGCGCGGTGAAATAAGGACTGTCAAAACCGCTCCCGGTGTGATACAATTCATGTTTGCATGGAGGCCATCCACCCTGTCGGCATGGGGCCGGCAATGCAGCCTATTCATCGGGAGCCTCTGCTAAGGGGCTCCCGATTTTTATGGAGCGGCGGAACACAGCCTATGCAAAGACCAGCAAGATATGGAGTGAACCACATTGACCGAAGATATTCTGCACCTGCGGGCACCGGGAAACTGGATTAACGACCCCAACGGTTTTATCTACTATAAAGGGGAATACCACCTCTTTTACCAACATTTTCCCTACGCCCCCCGCTGGGGCACCATGCACTGGGGCCATGCGGTCAGCCGGGATCTGGTCCACTGGAAGCACCTGGGTGTCGCCCTCTTCCCCACCAAGGACTACGACCAGAATGGTGTGTTCTCCGGCAGCGCTCTGGAGCTGGATGGCCGGATGCATCTCTACTATTCGGCGGTACGCTATACCCAGCCCAAGCCGGAGGACATCCACATAGCCGAGGGTGACCAGTTTGAAACCAGCCAGGCTATGGTGGTCTCCCCCGACGGGCGGCACTTTGACAACTGGACCGATAAGCAGCAGATTATCCCGGTAATTACAGACCCGGACCAGGGTGACCGGAAGGACACCCGGGACCCCAAGGTGTGGAAGGAGGGCAGCTCCTACCGCATGGTGCTGGGCAGCACCTGCGGGGGCACCATGGGGCGCGTTCTCTTTTACCGCAGCGAGGACGGACTCACCTGGACCTACGCCAACCAGTACGCCGCCCCGGAGCTGGGAAGGATTCTGGAGTGCCCCGACCTGGCTAAGCTGGAGGAGGGCTATCTGTTCTTCGGCTCCCCCATGGGCATTACAGCGGACGGTCTGGCCTATTCCGATCAGGCCATGTACGCCCGGGCGGAGTTTGACCCGGAATCCTGCCGGATGACCCTGGCGGAGCCCCTCTCCTTCCTGGATTACGGCCTGGACCTCTACGCCCCCCAGAGCACCCTGGATGAGGCGGGCCGCCGGGTGTTGGTGGGCTGGATGCGGATGCCTCAGCCCGCTCCCGACTTTGGGGATGGCCGCGGCCCCTGGAACGGCATGATGAGCCTGCCCCGGGTGGTGGAAGTGCGGGATGGCCGGGTTTGCTTCCCGGTACACCCCAACGTGTCCGCCTGCTTTACAAAATCGGTTTCCGACCTCTCCCCCCTGGCGGACCACCGGCCCGTCCGGCTCCAGACCACACTCCGGGAAGGGGACTGCCTAAACCTGGGCGGCTACCGCATTCGCATGCGGGACGGCCAGGTGGAGGGCGACCGCAGCGACGTATTTGCCGGGCTCTCCCAGGTCCGACTCACCGCCCGGAGCCCCCGGCTGCCCGAGGGCAGCTGCCGCCTGGACATCTTTGTGGACCCCAACCTAATTGAAATTTTTATTAACGAGGGACAATACGTACTCAGTCACGTGGTGTATGATCTCGGCTCCCAGCTGGAGGGCCGTTTTGATGCCATTGATACCCTCTGATTCTTATCTTCTTTTCAGAAAGGAAGCGGCTTTGCCATGACGGATATTACTACCATCGGCGAGGTGCTCATCGACCTGACCCAGACCGGCGCCACCCCGCAAAACGTTCCCCTTCTCGCTGCCAACCCCGGCGGCGCTCCCGCCAACGTGGCGGTGGCTGCCGCCCGCCTGGGGGCCAAAACGGCCTTTCTGGGCAAGGTAGGCCGGGACGGCTTCGGCAGCTACCTCACCGGCGTGCTGGCGGAAAACGGCGTGGATGTGTCCGGTGTCCGCACCGACACAGCCCCCACCACCATGGCGGTGGTCACCGTCTCCGCCACCGGAGAGCGGTCCTTCCGCTTTGTCCGGGGCGCGGACAGCGCTCTGACCCCCGAGGAGGTGGACACCCGTCTGGTGGAACAGGCCAAGATTCTCCACTTCGGCTCGGTGAGCCTCACTGCCGGTCTCGCCCGCTCCGCCACTCTGTTTGCCGCCCGGGAAGCTCGGGCCCATGGTGTGCTGGTGAGCTATGACCCCAACTACCGGGACGCCCTGTGGAGCAGTCAGGAGGAGGCCGTGGAGTGGATGCGCATCCCCCTGCCCCTGGTGGACATTCTCAAGCTCTCCGACGAGGAGCTGCCCCTTCTCACCGGCACGGAGGACCCCGAAGAGGGCAGCCGCCGCATGGAGGAAAAGGGCGTGCGCCTGGTGCTCATCACCCTGGGCGCCGGCGGGGCCTTCTACCGCTGGCAGGGCAAGACCGGGCTGGTACCCGGCGTAACCACCACGGTGGCCGACACCAACGGCGCCGGTGACACCTTCCTGGGTGCCGTGCTCAGCCGTCTGACCCGCCGGGGCGACGCGCCGCTGGACCAGCTCACCGCTCCTGAGCTGGAGACGATTCTGGCCTTTGCCAACCGGGCGGCGGCCAAAACCTGTTCCCGTAGCGGCGCCATTCCCGCCATGCCCACTCTGGCGGAGCTGGAGGACTAAAGGAGGAGACCCAATGAGAACCAAAAAATCCATCGGGGAGCAGACTGCTCCCAGAGCAAATAAAAAGCCGGCGCAGGCTCAGAGCCGCGCTGCCAAGGCAGAGGAGACCACCGAAGCATCCAAGGTGACCGCGGCCGCCGATCCGGTCTTTGACCAGCGGCTGGCCCGGCACTACGACGAGCTCAAGTGGCTCTACTGCGAGCTCTACCACGGCGACCTGAATGCCTTTGATTACTTTGTGAACATGCTCCGCCGGAGCTGGGCAGAGCGAAAGGAAGACCTGCGGGCCCAGGATGCCCGCCGGGAGGCCGATCCCGACTGGTACCGCCGCCGGGACCTGCTGGGTATGATGCTTTACACCAACGCCTTTGCCGGCACCCTCAACGGCGTGCGGGAGAAGCTGCCCTACCTGGAGGAGTGCGGCGTCAACTATCTCCACCTGATGCCCCTTCTTGCAAGCCCCAAGGGCCGCAGCGACGGCGGGTACGCCGTCGCTGATTTCCGGACCGTGGAGCCGGAGCTGGGCACCATGGAGGACCTGGAGTACCTGGCCGACGCCTGCCGGGCGAAGGACATCAGCCTGTGCCTGGACTTCGTGATGAATCACACCAGTGAGGACCACGAGTGGGCTCGGAAGGCCCGGGCCGGGGAACCCGGCTACCGGGAGCGCTACTTCTTCTACGACAACTGGGATATTCCCCGGGAATTTGAAAAGACCGTTCCTCAGGTGTTCCCCACTACCGCTCCGGGCAGCTTCACCTGGCTTCCCGACTGCCAGCAGGTGGTGATGACCAACTTCTATCCCTATCAGTGGGACCTCAATTACGCCAACCCCATGGTCTTCAACGACATGACGGAAAATCTCCTCTACCTGGCCAACCGGGGCATTGACATCATTCGCCTGGACGCTGTCCCCTACATCTGGAAGGAGCTGGGCACCAACTGCCGAAACCTCCCCCAGGTGCACACCCTGGTGCGGATGATGCGCATGGTCTGCGAAATTGTCTGTCCCAGTGTTCTGCTGCTGGGTGAGGTTGTGATGGAGCCCGCCAAGGTGGTTCCCTACTTCGGCACCCAGGACAAACCCGAGTGCCACATGCTCTACAACGTCACCACTATGGCCACCACCTGGCACACTCTGGCCACGGGAGATGTCTCCCTCCTGCGGCACCAGATGGACATTGTCTCCGCCCTGCCCCGGGATTTCCTCTTCCTGAATTACCTGCGCTGCCACGACGACATCGGCTGGGGGCTGGACTATCCCTGGCTGGGGGAGCACTTCGGCACCAACGAGGTGGCCCACAAAAAGTACCTCAACGACTGGTTCATTGGAAGATGGCCGGGCAGTGAGAGCCGGGGCGAGCTTTACAACGACGATCCCCGTCTGGGGGATGCCCGCCTGTGCGGTACCACCGCCTCCCTGTGCGGCGTGGAGGCAGCCGACTTCGAGAAGGACCCCTTCAAGCTGGAGCGCTCCATCGCCTGCGATCTGATGCTCCACGCCTGGATGCTCACCCAGAGCGGAATCCCCGTTCTATACAGCGGCGACGAGGTGGGGCAGCTCAACGACTACTCCTACCATCAGGACGACGAGAAGCGCGCGGACAGCCGGTACCTTCACCGTGGAGCCTTCCAGTGGGACCTGGCCCAGCTGCGCCACGACCCGGACACCCGCCAGGGCAAGCAGTTCATGGGCCTGCGCCGTCTGGAACAGCTGCGGGCGGAAGAGTCCGCCTTCGATCCCCGGGCTGACGTATGGACCTTCGACACCGGAAACTCCCACGTATTGGGTGTGGGGCGCTGGTACAACGGCCGCAAGCTGATTGCCCTGTTCAACTTCAGCCAGGAGTTTGTCACCGTCTCCAGTCCGGAGACCGGCGCCTTCGATGAGCTCGTTTACGGCGGCCATTTTGAGGATCTCAGCCATGTGGAGCTCTTCCCCTACGGCTTTGTCTGGCTGGCACACACAGAGGCATAACCATCTCAGCCCTCACTTTTATTTCAAGAAACGTCCCGTATCGGCCGTCCAGGCACGATACGGGGCGTTTTTATGCTGTCTTCTTAACCTCTCTGGATGCTGGAACCGGCCACAGCCGTGTGGTCTTACCTTCTCCCGGCGCACCAGACGGGCTCGGAAAAGACGCGCATGGAGCGGCCAAAAAGATTGAGAAAAATCGTCGTTTTAATTATTGCGTGCGCACGCATTTTATTGTATGCTAGACGGCGACAGGAGGCGAGTTTCATGAAATTGCTGAAGTGGTTGTCTGTGGCAGACCGGTTTGCCAAATCCTATTTGGATGAGCGGCTGGCTCCGCTGGGACTCAACAGCAGTCAACATATGTATCTTTTAAAAGTCTGTGACCAGCCGGGAATTTCTCAGGACTCCCTGTTGGACAGCGTCTATGTTCACCCCAGCAACATTGTGCGCATGGTGGCGGCGCTGGAGAAAAAGGGCTTTTTGACCCGCACCCCCAGCCAGCAGGACAAGCGCACCTGGCTGCTCTACCCTACGGAGCGGGCTCTGGCCATTGCCGGTCAGGTTCGGACTGCCTGCGAAGAGACGGAAGCGGCCCTGTTGGAGGGTCTGACGGCACAGGCCAGCGCCGATTTTCAACGTACGCTGCTTCAGGTTGGCAGGGAGATTGCGGCCAAACAGGGCGTGGTACGGACGGAGGATGAGTTTGATGGCTGAAAATCCACTGGCATACGAGAACATTTCCAAATTGCTGAAAGGCTTTGCCATTCCCAGCATCACCGCCACGCTGGTCAGCTCCCTTTATAACATTGTGGACCAGATCTTCATCGGCCAGGGCGTGGGCTATTTGGGCAACGCCGCCACCAACGTCTCTTACCCCCTGTCCACCATTTGTCTGGCCATCTCTCTGCTGCTGGGCATAGGCAGTGCCGCCCGTTTTTCCCTCTACCTGGGCAAGAAAGAGCCGGAACACGCCGCCCGGCTGGTGGGAAACGGAATTGTGCTGATGATGGGGGCCGGATTTCTCTATCTCATCTGCGGAGAACTTTTCCTCACTCCCCTGCTGCGGGTGTTCGGCGCCACGGAGGAAGTCCTGCCCTTCGCCCGGCAGTATGCCGGAGTGGTGTTGCTTGGAATGCCCTTCCTCATCCTCACCAACGGCATCAGCAACCTGATCCGGGCAGACGGCAGCCCCAGATACTCCATGCTCTGCATGGTGGCCGGAGCCATCGTCAACACCATCTTGGACCCCATTTTTATTTTTCTTCTGGACTGGGACGTATTCGGCGCCGCTCTGGCCACCATTCTGGGACAGCTTCTCTCCTTCGCCCTGGCACTGCGGTATCTGTGGCGGTTCCGGACGGTCCAACTGACCCGTTCCTGCTTCCGGCTGGACTTCCGGGACAACCTGGTCACCCTCTATATGGGCATCAGCAGCTGCATCAATCAGGTGGCCATCACATTGGTCCAGATCGTACTCAACAACTCCCTCACCTATTATGGTGCCCTCTCTGCCTACGGCAAGGAAATCCCCCTGGCGGCCTGCGGCATTGTCATGAAAACCAACGCCATTCTTCTCTCCATCATCGTCGGAATTTCTCAGGGCGTGCAGCCCATCATCGGCTTCAACTATGGCGCTGGAAAATATGACCGGGTGCGGCAGGCGTTCCTGCTGGCCATCAAGTGGAATTTCGTTGTCTCAGCGGTTGGATTCTGCCTGTTTCAGTTCTGCCCCGGTCCCATTATCTCTCTCTTCGGCGACGGGGATCCGCTCTACTTTGAATTTGCTATTCTGTTTATGCGCACCTTCCTCTTTATGGTGCTGGTCAACGGCGTGCAGCTGCTCTCCTCCAACTTCTTCACCGCCATCGGGAAAGCTCTGAAAGGTCTGCTGCTGTCCCTGACCCGGCAGGTATTTTTCCTCATTCCGCTGATTCTGCTGCTGCCCCTGCGGCTTGGCATCTTTGGCGTGTTGCTGGCCGGGCCGATTGCCGACTTTATCGCCTTTGTGGTCTCTGTGTTTTTTGTGGTCAGGGAATTCCGGATCCTGCGGGCACTGGAAACGGCCTCAGCTGCCAGGTAGCAGCTTCGTTTCTTTCTCTCTGTCTCCCATTCTTTTTTCTCCCGGAACGGCTTCCCTACGCATGTCTCATCTGCTATACTGAGGACACACCCCACTTAAAGAAGGGCATACTGTATGGAAAAGCCCGCTCTCTGTGGGCCCATCGTAAGGGAGGACAACGTGATGAAGCGAAACAGAGCTATCTTCTGCACCCTGTCCCTGTTGGTTTTGCTGGGGCTGTTCGCCGGCTGCTCCGCCCAGCCCCAATCCAGCCATCGGGAGGCCATCCCTTTTACCGAGGGACAGCTCTACGCTGCCGCCTATCTGGGGTATCAGCAAATTGAGGATCTGGACTACTATGTGCAGCAGTATCTGGACAGCGATGAGCTTCCTGTCCATTATCTCTCCTCCGGGGATTACTACCTGATTATTCCCCGGTACTCCGGCATGGAGCTGTCCCTGTACCGCAACGACTTTGACACTTCCGAGCCCATTCTCATCTACCGGGATCCGGACTGCCAGCCCTTCCTGCTCCAGTGCAACGCCAGTGATATCTTCGCCGACGCTACCATCCGCCTGACCTGGGAGGATGAGACCGTAGAGTTCTCCCCCTTCCTGTCCCTGAAAGACGGGTCGGTGGAAATCGGCGACCGGGGTCTGGATCTGACCGCCGGGACCGAAATCCAGCAGGCAGGGGCCTGAACGTCTGGGACTCTCCAACCTACAAGCCAACCAGAATGCCCTCCTGGAAATCTCCCGGAGGGCATTTTGCTTCTTCCAGCCACCACGCCTCATTTCCTTGCACCGTCTGCACTTCCGTTCCGGTCCAGAGACGTGATGAGGGCTGTATATAAATGGTTCTACGGTTCTATCGGCGCTCAGAGATCCTTTTCTGTCTGAATATGCCGTCCATCACACCGGACAGGCAGCAAGAAAGCGGTGCTTCAGCCAGCTCTCGTGAATTTGAAGCTTGACCGTCTTCTGGGGGTTGACCGCCTGACAGATTCCCAGACTGCCAATCAGATTCAGCGCCATCACCGCCTCGGAAGATGTCATTCCCCCATACTCCGTCAGATACTCCGCCAGCTGGAGGGATGCCTTTTCCGCCGCCTCGTCCAGGCTGTCCGCCGAGGCAATGAAATAATAGTACGCCCCCTCCTTGACCACCGGGTACTGCAGGCAGACGTGCTTCAGCACCGTCACCCGGAGGAGCACAGAACCACAGACCTCCGCCCCGCTGTATCCGATCTCCCCATCGGCCATCACCGCGTGAAGATCGCCCAGCGCCAGATAGCCTCCATCCTCCAGCACGGGGAGATACACCGTGGACCCCTCTGTGATGTTGGAGCAGTCCATATTGCCCCCGTGGGCTCCCGGTGTCAGAGTGGAGGTACACTCCGGCGTAGCCGTACCGATGACCCCGATCATGGGGCGCACGGCAATATCCAGGTCACCCAGGCGCACATGGCCCTGCTCCACGGGTACAATTTTGAAGGCATCCTCCTCCACCAGTTTTCCCAGGCATCCCTTGCCTGCAATCTGCTCAATCACCGCCTGTGAGGCGATATTGATCTTCAGAATATCCACCTTGAGAGTGTCCCCCCGCTCCGCCTGACGGATCAAAATAGGGCCGGTGGCGGGGTTGTCTGCGGCGGGCTCCCCCTCCTGCTGCTCCGTCCGGTAAAATCGGTTGCCGAAGCAATCCAGCGTTTCCACCAACAAAACGTCGCCGCTCTCCACGGTCACGGCAGGGGAATTTTCCGCACTCATGGCTGTTACAAAATGGTGGCTGGACAGATGATACATTGTGCTCACTCCTTGTGTTTTTCCTGGTGTCATGATATCATAAAGCCAGACACATTAAAATGGAATAATATTTATATTTGTTATGAGGAAATGGAATGTATGAACACACGGAAGTATCGGGCTTTTTTGCTCTGTCTGGAGTACGGCTCCATTACCGAGGCCGCGGAAGCACTGAACTATACCCAATCGGCTGTCAGCAAAATGATCGCCGAACTGGAGCACGAATGGGAGATGGAACTGTTCATCCGGAGCAAACAGGGGGTGACACCCACTCGTGAGGCCCGCCAGCTTGCCCCGCAGATTGCCCGCATCTGCCAGTTGCAGGACCTGATCACAGACGAAATTGCGGGCTTTCACCAGGATCGCCCCCGTACCCTGCGCATCGGTGTATTTGCCAGCGTATCCGCCGGTCTGCTCCCCAAGGCGCTCAAGCGGTTCAAAGCGCAGTGCGGAAACACGGAGGTCTTTTTGAAAAACGGAGAGTACCAGGAAATCGAGGAGTGGTTGAAAACTGGTGAGATTGACTGCGGATTTGTACGCCTGCCGGTCCACTCCGATTTTGTGGTCCGCGAGATTACACAGGACCGGCTCATGGCCGTGCTTCCTCCTCAGCACCCCTATGCCGACGCCCCCTTCTTCCCCATTGAACAGCTGCCTCAGGAGACCTTCATCCGTCTGAAGGAGTACGCGGACAACGAGATCTCCCTCTATTTTCAAAGCTCCTCCGTTCAGCCCAACCTGGCTTATGAGGTCAGCGATGACTACGCCATTCTCTCCATGGTGGAAAGCGGACTGGGCGTCAGCCTTCTCCACGACCTGGTGGTGGACACCAACCGATTTCAGGTGGTCAAAAAGCCCCTCAAGCCTGAGTGCATCCGAAACATCGGGTTTGCCTACCGCCCCAGCCCCTATCTGCACCCCTCCGTGGCAATTTTTCGGGATTGCCTCTGCATGGAATCGTCTTCTGCTGCGCGGATATGATGTTACACCCCGCAAGGCACAAAAAAGCCCGCAGCCTGTGCTGCGGGCTTTTTATCCTTGTTCCAGGTCAGTGGTCCTGGTTTTCCTCCTCCGACGGGAGAGGGTGCCATGCGGGTGGCTCCTTTCGGCGCAGAAACAGCCCCTTGATGCGGCCCAATACCCCTTCCACCATGTGAAACCAGAGATTTCCCAGGGCAAACACGACCACCAGCAGGAGCAAAAGTGCCCCCAATTCTTTCAGCGGCATGGCGTTCTCACTTCGTGGCGTAGTGGTTCAGGAAGAAGTCGGTAAAGGCCGCCAGCTCCTCCTCCTGAGACACATAGACATAGAGGCTCTCATCCTCCAGCCAGTCATAGGCGTTGATGCCGATGTAGCCCTTTTTGTCCGGATAGATGATAAAGGCATCGGTGGGGTACTTGTTCCGATAGGCCTTCAGAATTTCACTGCGGCGGTAATAGGTGGGATCCCCACATCCGGAGAGGTCGGGGACGGTGGGCACCACCACAATCGTCTGGCTGGCCTCGTTCCAGCCCACAATCAGATTGCCGATTTTGGTCTTGCTGCCGTGGACAAAGCCGTAGTTAAAGCGGGCCACATCCTCCGTATATCCATAGATAAGACGGTAGTCATCCCCGTTTTCCACCACCTGGTTGAACAGCAGCCGCATCTTCTTTGCGTTGGCATTGCTCTTTTCCATGTCCACTTCCGGCCCCTTGAACAGCTTGCTGAAAAATCCCATTGTCATTTCCTCCTGAATATAATTTTTATTCTCTGCAAGTCAGACTACAACCTGTTCCATCTGACTGGCTCACATAAATAAAAACATTTATATAGTTTTGTTTTTATTTTTGCCAAATTAAAATCCGCCGGAACAGAGGACCGAACCGCACTGTTCGGGCGGATTTTGTGCTGACTATTTCAACTGGACGGGCTGTCCCTTCATCTTTTCCAGCCAGTCCACAATGGTATTGATCTGAATCTCCACGGTGGCATCGGCTGCCTCGGGCACAAGGAACGGCAGGGCCTGGGGAATGGCCCGGCGGATCACCATAACCGCCAGACTCAGGTTGGTAAAGAGCTGAATCCGCTCCCGGCTCGCCTCAATCCCAAAGCACTCCAAAATGTGACCAAAGAGGCTTACCTGCTTTTCCCGGAACACCCGACAGCTCTCCTCCGACAGGCGGCGGAAAATCATCTGCTGCTCCTCAACCGACAAAACCGCGATTCCGTTTCGCTCTCCATAACAGCAGGCATGGATAAACTGCCGGACCCCTTCCCGCCAGCTCAGGGATGGGTCCTCCATCAAAGAACGGGAAAAGGCCAGAATCTTCGGCTGCTGGACATAGAGCACCTCTAAAATCAGGTCCTCCTTTGTGGGAAAGAAGGAGTAAAAAAAGGTACGGGAAATGCCCACGGCCTTATAAATCTGCTCCACGGTGGTGTGCTGAAAGCCCTGCTTAGCCATCAGCTTTAGCCCTGTATTCACAAGCGCTGACCGGATTTGTTCCCGCTCCTCCTCGGAATAGGCGACCTTCGGCATGTTCCCCTCCTCAAAATAAATACAACATTCAAAATTTATCTTTATTCTAACACGCACAATTCCGGAATGCAAGAACGACTTTCCACGGTGCGGTGCCTCCGTTTTCCTTTCCTTCACAGGGTGTTTCGTCCAAAAATTTTTGACAATGGATACAAAATGGACTATCCTCAAAGTAACCTATCAAATATCTGGGCTGTTGGTCCCCCTGTATCACAAAGGGGTGGATCCCGGCAGCCGAAGGAGCAATTACCATGCAGACCGCATCTGATTTACAAAATCTGCTCGCCCGGATTGACCGGAGAAGCTACTCCGCTTACAAAGACACCAGGGGGTGCTATCGGTTCCCGAACTATATTCTGTCCATCGACCACGTCCAGGGCGATCCCTTTGCCGCTCCCTCCAAGGTGAGCATCCATGTCAAGGGCAGCGAGGCAGGATTTCCCAAGGCACTCTATGAGACACGCGGTCAGCGCATCGCCCTGCAGGACGCCCTGACCCGTCGGTTCGGACGTCTGGCGGGCCAGGCCTCCTTCCAGGCCAAGGGCTCCGGGCACAGCGGACTCATTTCCATCAGCCGCTGTGGCCCGCAGATTCTGGAGCGCACCGCCTGCCAGCTGGATCCCCGGAGCGGCGACCTCCTTTTGCGTCTCGAGGTGGGCTTCCCTGCCAACGGCCGGACCATCAACGCCAGAGAATTGGAAAAGATTCTCTTCGACCTGCTCCCCCGGTGCGTGGAGTCCGCCCTGTTTTACCGGAACCTGGATGGCCGTCAGCTGCAGGCCATTGCCGACCTGGCTGAGGATCAGGCCTATATCCGCTCTGCCCTTCCCCGTCTGGGGCTGTGCGCCTTTGTAGCCGATGGGAGCATCCTTCCCCGCGCCTCCGGCGTCTCCTCGCTGCCTATGAAAGATGCTGTCCCCTTTCAGTCCCCCAAGGAGCTGGCTGTGACGCTGGAGCTCCCCCACCGCGGGAAGCTCACCGGCATGGGCATTCCCAAGGGCATCACCCTGATTGTAGGCGGCGGCTACCACGGCAAGTCCACCCTCCTCAAGGCTTTGGAGCTGGGTGTCTACAACCACATCGCAGGCGACGGCCGGGAATATGTAATCACAGATGCTTCCGCAGTAAAAATCCGGGCGGAGGACGGGCGGAGCATCCGGCGCACGGACATCTCCATGTTCATCAACAACCTGCCAAACGGCAAAGACACCGTCCATTTCAGCACTGAGGACGCCAGCGGCAGTACCTCTCAGGCGGCCAATGTGGTGGAGAGCATGGAGGCCGGTACCTCCCTGCTGCTCATGGACGAGGACACCAGTGCCACCAACTTTATGGTCCGGGACGAGCTGATGCAGCGGGTCATCCACCGGGACATGGAACCCATTACGCCCTTCCTTGACCGGGTCCGGGAGCTCTATGACACCTACGGCATCTCCACAATCCTTGTCGCCGGGAGCTCCGGGTCTTACTTCCACATTGCCGACCACATCATTCAGATGGACCGGTACATCCCCCGGGATATTACCGCTCTGGCCAAACAGGAGGCCGACGCCTTCCCACTCCAGGGCCAGCCTCCCCTCCCTGCCAAAAAGCCGGAGTTCCACCGCTGCCCCAGACCTTCGCGGGAATTCCGCAGCGGTGACCGGGTCAAGCTCAAAACGATGGGTCGGGATGGAATATCCATAAACCGGGAAACCATCGATTTAAGAAATGTGGAGCAGCTGACCGACAGTGAGCAGGTCTCCGCCCTGGGCTGCTGCGTACTCTATGCCCAGAGACATCTGCTGAACGGAACGCGGGACCTGCGCCAGATTGCAGAGGCTCTGGACTCCCTCATCGAGGAGCATACCCTGTCTGCCCTCTGCGACACCCCATCCGCAGTATCCTTTCTGGCCCGGCCCAGGAAGCAGGAAATGCTCGCCTGCCTGAACCGGTACCGGGGATTGCAGCTATAATCCACCGCCCCAATGGTTTCCGTGCGCGTTATATCGAACAAAACAACAGGAACCGGCGTCTCCGGTGAGACGCCGGTTCCTGGTTCTTTTCAACCCGTTCCGCTTACCGGCGGAACACAAAAATTCCTATCATAACAGCGGCACCCAGCAGCAAACCCAGGACTTCCATGGACTGTCGCTGTCGGACTGCGTCCCGCAGTTCACATGCCCAATCGGCTATCATCAGCAGCAGCGCCAGAGCAATCAACCCCATCGCCAAAGGAGCTCCGATTCGGAACACAGGGCTTGGATAGCTTGCACCTGAGCCTATCACCACCAACAAAATCGCAAGGCCCAGCGCCGCACAGATTAGCTTCGCGGGATAGAGATACTTTTTCATGGCACTCCCCTTACTGCTCGGACTCCGTCTGTTCCGGACGGACCCAAACGACCTCCAGGTCTTCTTTGGGTGCGTTCTCATACTGTCTGGACTCCTCCAGACGCTGCTCCATCCGCTCAATCTCGCTGTGGATGGCAGTCCGGCTCTTCCGCCGGTTCAGCTTCAGGAAGAAATGGTAGCGCTCCTCCACCGACTCCGACTTCGGCGGGAAAACGATGATTTTCCCATCGATTCGGTTTCCTTCCAGCTCATTGCGGGCAATGGCATCGTCCAGCTCTGCCATCCGACGGGCATACTGGGTATATTCCTGCCACGGCATCCGGATGATCCGCTTATAGGCCGCGCCTCCCACAAAAAGGGCTGCAATGCCCAGTAACAAAGCTTTCTTTCCTCGCTTCATATCAGCTTACCTCCCGATATACAGGATTTCTTTTTGCGTCCTTCCGGCCAAAAATCTTCGGAACTCCTCGGGCGTGCCGCCCTGCAGACCAGCCTTTTCACAAATTTCGCCTTCTCGGTTTCCCAGAATCAGAAGGATATACTCCCGGGTCTCTGCCAGGGCCAGGACCTGCTCGTAGCTCCACCGGGTTACTGAACTCCCGTTGTCCACGGTATAGCCTTCCGGAGAAAAGGACAGCGTCACCGCCTCCGTTCCCTTTGGCGCCATCTTTCGGGCAAAGAAGCCATCGATCGCATCTCCCCAAAGGAAAACCGCCAACATCATGATTATGACGGCGCTATCCAGCCATCTCACCCATACATGCCTGGTGGAAAGCACCACGAAGATTCCCAGGCCAATACTCAGCCAGCCGTAGATTTGAAATTTCCGGTGTGATTTTTTCCGGACGGTTTTCCGCAGTGCCCGCGACAGGGCCGTCAGTTCCTTCTGACGATATAGACTCCGGCAAGTGAAGTTCATAAGTCGTTTCCTCATTGTCTTTCGTCTGATGATTGGCAGTATAGCAACGCCCCGTCACAAAAGCAAGAAAGATTCCCTTAAATTTCTCTTAAGCTCCATACCATCCTCTGATCATCCCTCCTTCTTTCGTGGTGTCATGGGCCTGTGTATTCCCGCGCAAAAAAGCCCCCGCAAGGCAGATACAGAGGTTCTGCCTTGCGGGGGCTTTGGGGAATTGCAAGGTTAGACACGGTTCCGGGCTCAGCCGGACCTTTGTCTCTTACTTCTTCTGGACGTACTTCAGACAGTCGAGGGTAACAGCCACCAGAATGATAATGCCGGAGATAACGAACTGGAGGTTAGCGTCAATACCCAGAACAGTCAGGGAGTAAGTCAGGGCGGTGAAGATAAACACGCCCACTACAACGCCGGAGATCTTACCGATACCACCGGTGAAGGAGACACCACCGACCACGCAGGCGGCAATGGCGTCCATCTCCCAGCCCTGGCCATAAGCGGCGGAGCCGGAACCGAACATGCGGATACACTCCAGCCAGGAGCCGAAGCCGTACAGGATACCAGCCAGAATGAAGGCGCCCACGGTCACCCAGAACACGGAGATACCGGAGACAGCGGCGGCCTCGGGGTTGCCGCCCACGGCGTACAGATTCTTACCAAAGGTAGTCTTGTTCCAGATGAACCAAACAATGACCACTGCCGCCACGGCCCACAGAATGATAGTGGGGAACTTTCCGATGCGGGGGATAATCATACCGGGAATGGTGGAATCAATGGAACCAAAGGAAACACCCTTGGTGGAGTAAGTCACCAGACCGAAGATAACCAGCATGTTGGCCATGGTGGAAATGAAGGGGTGCATTTTAAACTTGGCCGTAAAGAAGCCTGCAATGGTGGTAAAGAAGGTACAAAGAACGATACAAACCAGCAGTGCCAGGAACACCCGTGCCAGGACGGGCATGCCGGTAAAGTCAAAGATATGACCGAACACGCCGCCGGTGTTGATACCCTGGTGCATGATAATGGTAGCTGTGGTCATGCCCATACCAACCATACGTCCGATGGACAGGTCGGTGCCGGCCAGCAGGATGAGGCCGGCCACGCCCAAAGCCAGGAACATACGGGGAGAAGCCTGCTGAAGGATGTTCAGTACGTTGTCCACCGTCAGCAGCTGGGTACCCTTCACCACGGGGGTGATAATACAAAGGGCCACAAAGACAACGATGATGGCCAGGTACAGACCGTTCTTCAGGAAGAAGTCCCGGCGGTTAAAGGTGTACTTGTAGTTCTCCCACCGCTGGGCCATGGACTCGCCGAAGGTAAACCGGGACATGCGCAGCAGGTCGATGAGGTGATACTTGTGATCAAAGGCAGCGTGCTGCCGATCCTTCACGGCCTGCAGGTCCTTGGCCAGCTGCATCTTGGCGTCAAAGAGACGATTCTTGTGGACGTACTTCTCGTCCTTGATCTCCTGAGCGTCGCTCAGCTTGGCAACCGTGGCCTGATGCTCCTTCTGGAGATCTTCCACGGCCTGGCGGTACTTCACCTGAGCTGCAGCCTTTTCCTCCTTGCAGCTGGCCACCACCGCCTGGTAATAATCGGTGTTGTAGTGCGCCTTCAGGTACTGCTCAGCCTCACCAATCAGCTTGGAAACCTCGTCCTTGTGCTGGTTCTCCACGGCCTTGGCCTGCTCCAGCTCCTTGGACAGCTGAGCGCTGCGGGCTGCCTTCTCCTCCTGGGTGTAGATGCGGTCCCGCTTCAGGTTGTCGAGGTTGCTCTGAATCTCGATGACCCGATCCGTGCCGTCCGCGCGCAGTTCATTGATTTTCGCCTGGATATCGCCGACATACTCGTCGATGGGCTGAAGAAGCTTTGCTTCCTGCTCAGCCGTAAGAATTTTCGTATTTTCCGTCACCATAAGCAATTTCTCCCACTACACTTACAGGTATTTTGCGCTTAACCGCAAAAGCTCTTCCTGATTGGTCTCTTTGGTATTCACAATTCCGGACAGATGTCCGTTGGACATTACGCCAATGCGGTTGGTGATACCCAGAATTTCCGGCATCTCAGAGGAAACCACGATTACGGTCTTCCCCTGCTTTGCCATGTTGATGATCAGCTCGTAGATCTCGTACTTGGCACCCACGTCGATACCGCGGGTCGGTTCGTCCATCATAAAGATCTGGGGTTCCCGCTCCAGCCATTTTCCGAAGATGACCTTCTGCTGGTTTCCGCCGGAGAGGCTGGCGATCATATCGTCCGGGCCCATGCACTTGGTGTGCATGATCTTGATCTCCTTGTTGGTGGCCTTGACCATCTTGGGGTTGGACAGAGCCGGTCCGGACTTATACTGATTCAGGTTGGCGATGGTGGTATTGAACGTAAGGTCGCACTTCAGGAACAGACCGTTGGCCTTGCGTTCCTCCGTAATCATGGCAAAGCCATGCTCAATGGCTTCTTTGGCGTTGTTGAAGTTCATCAGCCGGCCCTTGAAATAAACACGGCCCGCCGCTCTGGTGCGGACACCAAAGATAGTCTCCAACAGCTCGGTGCGCCCGGCGCCCACCAGGCCGTAGAGGCCGAAGATTTCGCCCTCCTTCACATCGAAGGAGACATCCTGGAGGTACGGGGCATATTTGGTGGAAAGGTGCTGGACGGACAAAATGGTATCCCCGGGGGTGTTGTCCACCGGCGGGAAACGGCTTTCCAAAGAGCGTCCGACCATGGCTGCAATCAGCTCGTTCATGTTGGTCTCTTTGGCGCTCTTGGTCATGACCAGATTGCCGTCACGAAGAACCGAAATTTCGTCGCAAATTTCAAAAATCTCGTCCATCTTATGCGAGATGTAGATCAGAGCAATGCCTTGCTCCTTCAGCATCCGCATCATTTCAAAGAGCTTGTCAACCTCCTGCACCGTCAGGGAGGAGGTGGGCTCGTCCAGGACGATTACCTGGGAATTATAGGAAATTGCCTTGGCAATTTCACACATCTGCCGCTGAGACACGGACATGTTCCGCATGGGCTGTGTCAGATTGACCGTCATACCCAGCTTACGGAACAGCTCAGAGGCCTTCTTCTTCATGGAATTCTCATCAATAACGCCCAGGGAATTGGTGGGATAGCGGCCCAGGAACAGGTTGTCGATGACGTTCCGTTCCAGACACTGGTTCAGCTCCTGGTGCACCATAGCAATTCCGTTTTCCAGGGCGTCCTTCGGACCGGAAAAGCTGATTTCTTTTCCGTTTAAGTAAATTTTTCCCTCGTCCTTCTGGTAGGTGCCGAACAGACACTTCATCATTGTGGACTTACCGGCGCCGTTCTCGCCCATCAGTCCCATGACAGTTCCGCGCTTCACGTCCAGATTGATATGATCAAGCACCCGGTTTCGGCCGAAGGACTTGCTCATCCCCTGTATGGACAGGACAATATCATCTCTCGCATCTGCCATTCTCGTTACTCCCGTTCATGCATGTGCACAGTTTCAGCAAAACTCGAATTCTGCCGGATTTACTAAAATCGTCATTGGGGAGAAGTTCTTCTTCCGTGCGGAGAGGTTGTTCTCCCGGACGGAGAATCCCTTCTCCCCAATGGCAAACTGTTACTTCTTGTTCATCAAATTGGATTTACGCCAGTTCGCCGCATCGGTCAGATTACTGAGCCAGGATGCCGGTGTAGGAGGCGGCGTTGTCGGTCTTCACCATGTTGATGGCGAAGGCGTCGTAGGTCTCCAGATTGGTCAGGCGGTTGGTGATGTTGCCCTCGGTCTGGCCGTCGCCGCCGATGTAGTCAACCTTCAGGTTCAGCAGATCGTCGTAGTTCTGCAGCAGGGGCTGATAAGTGGAGCTTAGGAAGTTATCAGCGGAGTTGTAGATGTTCAGCCACACGTTCTTGGTGGGGTGCTCGGCGGCGTCCAGCTGGTAGGAAACAGGAGCGTAGGTCACGGTGGAGTCGGTGAAGTCCTGATAGTTCTCAGCGGTGACAGCCACGTTCAGAGCGTAGTAGGAACGGGTAGCCTCGTCATAGCGGAACACGTCGGAGCTCAGGACATTGCCAGCCTCGTCGGCGGTGCCGATACCGGTGTCGATGTCCACGCCGTCCAGAGCGTTGCGGAGCACACGCAGGGTCAGGTAAGCCTGAACGTCAGCGTGCTGGCTGATGGTGCCGCCGTAACCGTTGGCGATAGCAGCAACGGCGTCGGAGTTGGCGTCATAACCGAAGGTGGGAACACCGTTGGCCTGGGACCAAGCGTTGAACATAGCCATGCCCATGCCGTCGTTGTTGGAAACCACGATGTCGATCTGATCGCCGAAGGAGGCGGACCAGGTGTTGATGGCGTTGCCGGCGGTGGAGGCGTCCCAAGTGGCGCCGGCGGAGTTCTTCATCTCCTGAGAGGCCAGCTCACGGACAACATAGGTGGTGCCGCCGATGGTCAGCTCGCCGTCCTTCACGAAGGTGGACTTGCCGTCCACGTTGGTGCCAACAGGAGTGCTGTCGACAGCGCCGTCCTTCTCAACGGCGGTGCCCAGAGCGGAACGGACGCCGCGGGTACGGGCGATGGAGTCGTTGTGGCCGATGTCGCCGATGGCCAGGACGTAGCCGATGACGCCGTCGCCATTGCGGTCAATCTTGGTGCCGGCCTCGATGGCCTTGGTGATGTAATCCACAACCATGGTGCCCTGGAGCTCAGCGCCCTGGTTGGCGTCGAAGCCCACATAGTAGGTGTCCTCGTTGAAGCTCAGAGCGGTCATATCCAGCTCGCCGGTGGAGCTGTTGGAGGGCTGACGGTTGAACCAGACAAGGGGCTTGTCCTTGTTGGCCACCTTAGTGCTGGAGCTGTCAGCGGAGGTGTTGCTGCCAGCGCTGGATCCGGAAGTGGAGCTTCCGCCGTTGCTGGAGGAGCAGGCCACCAGGCTCAAGGACAGGGCAGCTGCCAGGGCAAGTGCAAGTGCTTTTTTCATAACTATTCTCCTTTGCCTTACAATTTAATGGGGCTCCCATAAAAAACATGCAAACCCCATCTGGCACTTTTAATGTTAGTGGAAAAGGCAAGGAAAAACAAGGTGAAAATTCACCGAAAGAAGGGCAAAAAATTATGTGAATATAACAACCTGCAAAAAACGCAATAGTATTTTTTGTCGAAAATACTCAATTCTTGCGTTGTTCAAAGGCGAATAACGCCTTCTGACTGTCACTGGAAAAGAGGTTTTCCCGATCCACAATCTGCGTGGAGGTGTCCACCGTCTGCTCCAGCTCCCCGCTCTGCCCCGACAAAAGCTTGTAGGCGCTCTCCACCCCCAGGTAGCCCATGGCATAGGGATTCTGCACAACCAGTGCATCCACCGATCCCTCCTGCAGTCCGTCGATGGTTATGACGTTGGAGTCAAATCCCACCAGAAAGACCTGTTCGGAGAGGCCCAGGTTCTCCACCGCTTCCGCGGCTCCCACGCTGGTTGGCTCATTGAAGGCCAGCAGTACATTGATCTCTGGGTACTTCTTCAGCAGCGCCGCAGTGTCCTCCTGCGCCTGTCCCGCCTCTGCCAGCGTGTTGATCACTGCAACCAGCTCCGCCCGTCCGCTCTCCTGAAAGATGTCGGCCGCACCCCGCTGCCGCTCCTGTCCGTTGGCACTGCTGATGTCGTAGTTGATAATCCCTACCTTCAGCTCACCCTCCACCCGTTCCAGGGCCGCCCGGGCAGCCATCTGTCCGGCGGCGTAGTTATCCGTACCGATGTAGGTACTCACTGCGGAGGAATCCACGTTGCTGTCAATGGCTACGATCCGGACACCCTGGCCCGCTGCATCGTCAATGGCCACCGCGTTGTTCTCGTAGTCAATGGCAGAAAAGACCAGCGCCTCGGCACCGTCTGCCACAGCCTGGGCCACCATCCGGTTTTGGGTCTCGTAGTCCTCCTCCGTCTCCGGGCCCACGATGGTCAGCTTGACATTGTACTCCGTGGCTGCCGCCTCCGCCCCCGCAAACACCGAGAGCCAGAACTCCGTCTGGGTGGACTTGGCCACCAGGGCCACCGAATGTTGGGTGGAGGTGGTCGTACCCGCAGCACAGCTGCACAGTCCCATTACCATCAGGACAGCCGCAGCCAGGCCCCCCCATCTATTTCGTCTCATAGTCTCCCTCCCGGATTTTCGGCATGCGGATCTCCACGCAGGTGCCCACATCCAGCTCACTGGTAATGTGCAGGCCGTACTCCTTGCCAAAGTAAATCTTCAGCCGGTCATTGACATTCTTGATTCCGATGCCGGTGCGGTCCTTGGGCCCATGGCGCATGATGGACTCGATCTGCTCCTCGCTCATGCCCACGCCGTTGTCCTGAACACAGAACACAATGTCGTCGCCGTCCTGGCCCACCTTTACCTGAATGTGCCCCTCATCCACCATGAGATCCAATCCGTGGTTGATGGCATTTTCAATGATGGGCTGCAGCGTGATCTTATTGCAATAGTAGTCCAGGCAATCTGGATCCACCTCGAAGTCATAGGTAAATTGATTTTTATAGCGGTATTTCTGAATCTGCAGATAGCTCTCGGCGTGCTCAATCTCCTTGGCAATGGGAATGAGCTCGTGGCCCTTGCTGATGCTGATGCGGAACAGCCGCGCCAGCGCATGAACCATCTTGACCGCATCTGCGTTGCGCCCCTGCTCACACATCCAGGCGATGGAGTCCAGGGTATTATAGAGGAAGTGGGGGTTGATCTGGGCCTGGAGAGCCTTCAGTTCCGTCTTGCGCAGGTTGATTTCCTCTTCCCGCACGGTGGACATGAGCTGCTGGATCTGCACCACCATGTGGCCGAAGGAATCCGAGAGCTCCTGCACCTCCCGGGTGCCTCCCACCGGCCGGTAAGTGAAGTGGTCGGCATCCGCTTCAAAGTTCTCCATGGCCGAGGCCAACCCCCGCAGGGGCCGCCCCAGCATACGGGTGAGCAGCCAGCTGGCCAGCAGGGCCGCCACCAGCACCACCACCGCCAGCACACAGGTCAGCCGAATCATATCGCTGACGTTGCGGTTAACCAGCTCATCCACGTAGCTGACGCCGACCGCCCGCCAGTCGCTTCCCTCCACGCTGGTGACACAGTAGATTACCGTGTCATCCACGTAGACGTCATCCTCCAGAGCGGCCAGCGCTGCGGTATTCTCCGACTTCAGACCAGAGTAAATGAGCTGCTGCTGGGGGTGATAGACAATGTTGCCCTCTCCATCCATCAGGAAGCAGTAGCCCCGCTGACCGATACTGACGTTATTGATGTAGCTGGAAATGCTGGAAAAGCTCAGATCCAGGGACACCCAGGCGGCTTCCCCTCCCGGTTCCAGAGGCGCGGTCATGGTCACCACCCAGGGGTAGTAGCTCTCAAAAATAGTCTCCACATGAGGGGCCGTCATATAGGGCTCCCCTGTGGCTCTGGCCTGCTCCAAGTTAAAGGAGAGATTCTGATAGATCTCCTCCCGGGGCTCCCGGCCGGGCGCCCAGCAATCCAGCAGGACACCGTCGGACGAGTAGCTGGTCACCGCCACCACATCGGGGCGGAACTTCAAAAAGGCAGCCAGCAGCTCATCCCGGCTTTCCGCACTCTCCGTCATGGACTGCTCCACCAGTTCCATGGCCTGATCCATGTCCTGAAGATAGTTGCTCACCGTATTGGACACCTGGGAGACAGCCTGGGCACTGCTGGTCCGGGCATTCTGCACGATGGCGCTGCGGTAGCGGCTCAGGAACAGCAGGATGCAGCAAAACAAAATAATCGTCACCACACCCACAACCATGGAGACCAGAATCACCGTAATGCGCAGGCCTGGACGCGAACCTCTGTTTTTCAACCGGCTCCACCCGCCTTTTCCAGTTCCAGTCTGCGGCGCATGGCGTTGGGAGATTCTCCGCAGTATTTTTTAAAGCAGTAGCTGAAATAGTGCTGGTCGGTATAGCCGCACCGCTGGGAGACGTCCTGAATTTTCAGCGAGGAGTCAGCCAACAGTTCCCGGGCCGCCTCCATCCGCTTGCGGATGAGAATATTGATAAACGTCTCACCGGCATACTTCTTGATGCAGGCGCTGAGATGGTTGGGGCTCACATCCAGCATGCCGCTGAGGGAGACCAGGGAGAGATCGGCGTCCATGTAGTGCTGGTCCAGAGTGTCCAGGGCCCGCTTGCACAGCAGGCTTCCTCCCTTGACCGAGGGCTCCAGGTCACTGACAAACCGGGCGCTGCCCTCGGTCCCGTCGCTCTGACGCAGGGCCTCCATCGCCTCCCGGTAGGCAGCATGCAGTCCGGTCAGGGTACGCGTCACCCGGCTGACGCCGATGCGGCAGCGCTTGCCCAGCACACGCTGGGTCATCTGCGGAATCTCGTCGGCCAGAATATGCAGGTACTCCTCAAAATCGGACCGGTTGCCCAGCAGGATGGTAACCACCTTGCCCGAGGCAAAAAAGCTGACCGCCCGGAGGTACTTGGCAGCCAATGTGTCCACTGACGCCACAAAGGCGGGGGTAGTGCAGCTGTTTCCTTCCTCACTCAGCACCGCAGAGACCATCACGGTATAGTAAGGCCGATCATCCACGTCCCGCAGCAGGCCGCACTGCCGGCCGTACTCCTCCAGCTGTGCCTCCTCCTCCGGCTCGGCGTAGTCGTCCAGCACCAGAGGCATCAGCATGGCTGTCCGCAGATCCGGACGGTCACTCCGGGGCACCGTCTGACGGAACCGGGCAAACTGGTCGTCGATCTTCTGCCGGATGGCGCGCAGCTCTGCTCCCAGGCCCTCCATGGTCAGCGGCTTGAGCATGTAGCTGATAATATTGTACTGGATGGCCTGCTTGGCATATTCAAAGCTGTCATAGCCGCTGAGAAAGGCAATGTTGGTGGCAGGACGAATCTCCCGCACCTGCCGGGCCAGCTCGATGCCCGAAATAAAGGGCATGCGGATGTCGGTCATCAGCAGATCCGGCTCATGCTTTTCCACCAGCTGCAGCGCGTCCAGCCCATTGCTGGCGTCCCCCACCAAACGGAACCCATAGTCCTCCCAGGGGATCATGGTGCAGACGGCCTCTCTCAGCTCGTCCTCATCATCGGCAACAATTACGGTATACAATGTCTTTGCAGCCATCGGGGATACCTGTCCTTTCTTGGATGGAAACCTGAATTCAGACTGCTTGTCCCGCCGGTGGAAAACGGTCCGCTCTCTTCAACAAGAAGCGTTTTCCAGGCATGGGCAGGTGCCTCCCGGGCAGTCTGTCCCGGCGCCCGTTCTGGGCGATTCACGGCCAAATTATTCTTTTTCATTATAGCAGATTTGTACCTATTTCACAAATAGTTCTTACTCAATTCATCATTTTCCATGAACTGGAAGGGCTGTTATCCCAGTTCCTGCGCCACCCGCCCCAATTCGTCGATTCTTCTCGCGCTTTCGGGTGACAACCGGTCAGCCGCGTGCTATGATAGGGGGCGGCGCTTCGCCCGGTTTCGACATGTTCCGCACCCCGAACGCGCCAAGCACACGAGAAACATTCTGACTACATACGCCGCATTTATGCTCCGACGCTCCGGGCATTCCGCGGCTGAGAAAGGGACATTCCAATGAAAACTTGTACTTCCAAACAGCTGCTCGCAGCCATACTTCTGATTCTCTTTGCGCTCTTCTCCGTACTGGTCATCACAAAGGTGGCCGTCTCCCCCCAGTTCCACGAAGCAACCATTGCCGCCCTGGACGAAAAGCAGAGCACCGTGCTGGAGCTCACTGCCGCCTCCACCGCCGCCTCGGCCGCCATCACCTTGCTGCCCGGCGACGCGGCAACCCCCATTGCAGAAAAACTGGCTGATTTAAGCTCCGGCTTTCTGGTGGTACTGTGCGCCATCTATCTGGAAAAGTACCTGCTGACTATCACCGGCTATGCGGCCTTCACCTTCCTGATCCCGGCCGCATGCATTCTGTATACCGTCCGTCTCTTCGTAAAATGGGATTCTCTGGCTGCCATGGCCCGGAAGCTTCTCCTGTTCGGCATCGCCATTGTCCTCATCATTCCGGTCAGCGTTAAGGCCTCCGGTCTCATTGAGGACACTTACCGTGCCTCCATTAGCTCTACACTGGAAACGGCGAAGGAGACCACGGCCGAGGTAGAAAGCAGCGCGGAAGAGAACAGCGCTGGAGAGGACGAGGGCTTCCTGGCCGGACTGATTGGAAAAATCACCGACGGGATTTCCAGCGCCGCCTCCGGTATCTCCGACAAGGTGGGCGACATGGTCAACAATTTCCTGGAAGCTTTGGCCGTGATGCTGGTTACCTCCTGCGTCATTCCCATTCTGGTTCTGCTGCTTTTCGTCTGGCTGGTCAAAATCACTTTTTCCGTAGAGCTCCCCCACATCCCCTCAGGCATCTCCCGCAAGCGGACCTCCCATGCTTCCGGCGACGAATCCGACGTACGGTAACCATCCGTTTATACCTTATTAAAATAAAAAACACCCTCCGGCCGTTCAGCTTGCCGGAGGGTGTTTTTTTATTCTCTTCCCGCTTTTACCTGCTCCTCCAGCTGAGACAAAAACAGGCGCAGCACCGGAGTCAGGCCACCGCTGCGGTACACCGCTCCAAAGGAGAGCGGTTCAAATTCAGGAATGGGAATATAGCGCAGGCCGGGCAGACGGGCCGTGGCCAGGTCTGGCATCACCGCAAAGCCGTATCCGGCCTCCACCAGTGCGTGGACGATCTCCAGACTGTCGCAGAACAGCATCTGCTCCGGGCTCCGTCCTCCGATGACTTGGTTCTGCACCGAAAACAGCGCCGGAGGATAGATGGGAGGCGGACAGGTAGCCACCAGCCCTCCCTCCCGCAGCTGCTGGATGGTGAGCTGCTCATAAGAGGCCAGCGGGTGCTCCTTACTGCAGATGCAAACCACCGGACAGCGGTCCACCTCGCGGTAAACCATCTTCTTCGGCACCGCCTCCTGCAAGGAGAAAAACACCTGAATGTCGTCCTCCTCCAGCAGGCGATCCAGCGCCGCTGTGGGAATAAGCCGCAGCACCGGCAGCAATTTGGGCACTTCCTTGCGCATGGGAGCCAGCACTGACCGCAGCAGCCGAAGCTCCAGGAAATTCCGGCAGCCAATTCCCATCCGCTGAGGAATGGTCTCCTGGCACTCGCTCACCCGCGCCTTGGAAAGGCCGGTCAGCTTTAAAATTTCCCCGGCATACTGGGTGAACAGGTGCCCGGCCTGGGTCAGGCGGACGTTCTTGCTGGTCCGAAAAAACAGCTTCGTCCCCAGTTCGTCCTCCAGTGTGTTAATCTGGTGGCTCACCGCCGGCTGGGTTATTCGCAGCTGCTCCGCTGCCCGTGAAAAATTCAAAAAGTTTGCCACTGCCATGAAACATTCCAATTGTGTGGTATTCACGGAGAAGCCTCCTTCCGTCTCTGCGGTCTCTGTGCAACAACATAAAACAATAAATTTCTTTTATTGATGATAACACATTTGAATTTCACAGGCAAGCGGGATTGTGCTATAAAAAGTAACGTACAAAACAGTTCTCATTCGAACCAATGTAAAATAAGAGGTGAACCAACGTGAAAACTGACCGGCGAACGCTGGCCCTGGAAAATCGGCGGATCAGCATTCGAACGGAGCTGCTCACCGACCAGATGGTGTCCCAGGCGGGGCTGACGGCATCGCAGGCACACATGCTTTTCTTTATTCTCAGCCACTCTGCCAAGGGCACCTCGCTGACCGACATACACCGGGAATTCGGCTTCTCCAAGGCCACCCTATGCCGCATTCTCAAGCAGCTGCGCCAGGCAGGCTATGTCCGGGTGGAGCCCTGTGCCACCGACGAGCGCCGCAAGCTTCTGTTCGGCACGGAAAAGGGAGCTCAGATGAGACACTTCCTGGACCAGGCCGTCCACAAGGCCTGGGATCAGGTCTACGAGGGCTTTTCCGATGCGGAGCTGCAGGAGCTGGACCGGCTGCAGAAAAAAATGATTCAGAACCTGTGCGTACACACCAATTCCCCAAACGATTCCAGGAGGCGTGAAGATTGTGAAGAAAGTCCTACAACAACTCAAACAGTATAAGCGGGATACCTTTTTCTGCATCGGCCTGACGACGCTGGAAGTCATCATGGAAATCCTGCTCCCCTTTATTACCGCCCGTCTGCTGGCAGAAGGTCTGGAAACCGGCTACCTGCCCGCAGTGTACCGCTACGGCGCCATTCTGGTGGTCATGGCACTGCTCAGTCTGATTTTCGGAGCGGTCGCCGGCCGCTTTGCCGCCAGTGCCTCCTCCGGTCTGGCTGCTAATCTGCGGGAGGCCATCTATGCCAACATCCAGACCTTCTCCTTTTCCAACATCGACAAGTTCAGCGTCCCCGGTCTGGTAACCCGTATGACCACCGACATCACCAATGTGCAGCAGGCCTTCATGATGGTCATCCGCATTGCGGTACGCTCTCCCCTGACCCTGATTTTCAGCTTTGCCATGTGCATGATCATCAATGTAAAGCTCAGCCTGACCTTTCTCATCGCCTTGGCCTTTCTGCTGGTGGTTATCGGCGCCATCATGGTGGTGACACTGAAAATCTTTAACCAGGTCTTTCAGAAGTACGACGATCTGAACGCCAGCGTCCAGGAAAACATTTCCGCTATCCGGGTGGTTAAGGCCTTCGTTCGGGAGGACTATGAGAACGAAAAGTTCTCTTCCGCCTCCCAGAACCTGTACCGTCTTTTCGTTAAGGCAGAAGGCCTTCTGGCTTTCAATGGCCCTGCCATGATGCTGGCCGTCTACTTCTGCATTATCATGGTGTCCTGGCTGGGCGCTCACTTCATCGTCGTGGATCACACCCTGGCCACCACCGACCTCACCAGCTTATACAGCTACATCATGTCTCTGCTCATGAGCCTGATGATGCTGTCCATGGTAGTGGTCATGATCTCCATGTCCACGGCCAGCATCCGCCGGATTCAGGAGGTACTTACTGAAACCCCTGACCTGCACAACCCTGAGCAGCCCATTCACGACGTGGCCAACGGCAGCATCGACTTCAACCACGTGAGCTTCTCCTATAAGCACGGCAGCGGCAAGAATGCCCTGTCCGACATCGACCTGCACATCCGCTCCGGCGAAACCATTGGCGTCATCGGCGGCACTGGCTCGGGCAAGAGCAGTCTGGTCAACCTCATCTGCCGACTGTACGACGTGGATGAGGGCTCGGTATGCGTAGGCGGCGTGGACGTGCGGCAGTACGACATGGAATCCCTGCGTAACCAGGTGTCTGTGGTACTGCAGAAAAACACCCTCTTCTCCGGCACCATTCTGGAGAACCTGCGCTGGGGCAACCCCGATGCCACCGAAGAGGAATGCGTCGAGGCCTGTCGGGCGGCCTGCGCCGACGAGTTTATTGACCGCATGCCCGATGGCTACCACACCCACATCGAGCGGGGCGGAAACAACGTCTCCGGCGGCCAGAAGCAGCGGCTGTGCATTGCCCGGGCTCTGCTGAAAAAGCCCAAGGTCCTCATTCTGGACGACTCCACCAGCGCGGTAGACACCGCCACAGACGCAAAAATCCGGGCCGCATTCGCCCAAAAGATTCCCGGAACCACTAAAATCATCATCGCCCAGCGGATCTCCAGTGTGGAGGGCGCCGACCGCATTCTGGTTCTGGACAACGGCCGCATCAACGCCTTTGACACCCATGAAAATCTGCTGAAGTCCAACCCCATCTACCAGGAGATCTACGAGTCCCAGGTCAAGGGCGGCGGCGACTTCGATCAGCCCGCTTGAGAGGAGGATTGAACCCATGAATTCCCGTATGAGACAAGGAGACGGCCCGGCGGTTTTGAATCGGGTCCTCCGTTATATGCTTCATTATTACAAATACCTGTTCGCCCTGGTGATTGGGTGCATCCTGGTCTCTGCCGTGTGCACCGTGGTATCAGCCACCTTCCCCCAGACCCTGATCCGCAACTATCTGGAGCCCATGCTGGAAAACGGTTCTCAGGACTTTTCCGGCCTGCTCCAGGACGTTATCCAGCTGTGCTGTTTCATGGTCGTGGGCGTCATCGCTTCCTATGCCTACAACCGCATCATGGTTAACATCAGCCAAGGCACCCTGCGCCGCCTGCGTGACGACCTGTTCCACAAGATGGAGGCTCTGCCCATCAAGTACTTTGACACCCACGCCCACGGTGACATCATGTCGGTTTACACCAACGACGTGGACACCCTGCGCCAGCTCATCAGCCAGAGTATCCCTCAGATTATTAACTCGGGCATCACCATGGCCGCCACACTGGTGACCATGCTCATTCTCAGCCCCGCCCTCACTGTCATCTCGGTCCTCACCGCGCTGGTCATGCTGGCCGTCACCAAAAACTTCACCCGCCTGTCCGGCCGGTACTTTATCAAACAGCAGCGTGCTCTGGGCGAAGTAGACGGCTTCATTGAGGAGATGCTGGACGGCCAAAAGGTGGTCAAGATTTTCTGCCATGAAGACGCCGCCATGGCAGACTTCCACAAGGTAAATGAGGAGCTGCGCCAGAGCGCCAACCTGGCCAACCGCTACTCCAACCTGCTTATGCCCATCAACGCCAACATCGGCTGGCTGAGCTATGCACTGGTAACCATCGTCGGCGCCATTCTGGCCATCAACAACAACATGGCCGGCGTGGATCTGGCCACGGTCATCACTTTTGTGGGTCTGAACAAGAGCTTCACCAACCCCATCTCCCAGGTAAGCATGCAGGTCAACTTCGTGGTCACCGCTGCCGCCGGTGCCCAGCGTGTCTTCGACCTCATGGATCAGGTGCCTGAGGAGGACAACGGCTACGTGGAGCTGGTCAACGCCAAGGAGACCGCTGACGGCCAGATGGTGGAGAGTGCGGAGCGCACCAACGTCTGGGCCTGGAAGCACCCCCACAAGGCGGAGGGCACCATCACCTACACCAAGCTGGAGGGCGGCGTGGTCTTTGACGACGTGGACTTCGGCTACGACGAAAACAAGCTGGTGCTCCACAACATCAGCCTCTGGGCCAAGCCCGGCCAGAAGATCGCCTTCGTAGGCGCCACCGGTGCCGGCAAGACCACCATCACCAACCTTATAAACCGCTTCTACGACATTGCCGACGGCAAAATCCGCTACGACGGCATTAACATCAACAAGATTAAGAAGCCTGACCTGCGCCGTTCCCTGGGCATCGTCCTTCAGGACACCCACCTCTTTACCGGTACGGTCATGGAAAACATCCGCTACGGCAACCTGAATGCCTCCGATGAGGAGTGCATGGCCGCCGCCAAGCTGGCCAACGCCGACGGCTTCATCCGCCGCCTGCCTGACGGCTACGACACCATGCTCACCGGCGACGGCGCTAACCTGAGCCAGGGCCAGCGGCAGCTGCTGGCTATCGCCCGGGCCGCCGTGGCCGATCCCCCGGTGCTCATTCTGGATGAGGCTACCTCCTCCATCGACACCCGCACGGAAAAGCTGGTCCAGGACGGCATGGACGCCCTGATGACCGGGCGGACCACCTTCGTCATCGCCCACCGCCTCAGCACCGTGCGCAACGCCGACTGCATCATGGTCATGGATCAGGGCCGCATCATCGAGCGGGGTACCCACGACGAGCTTATCGCCAAGAAGGGCACCTATTACCGCCTCTACACCGGCAACTTCGCCGAGGAACCGGCGTAATCTCCCCTATCTATAAAATCCCCCGGCATGGACTGCATCACGGGTCCATGCCGGGGGATTTTCTGCTCTCCGCTCCAGAGTTCTGTGCTCCGGGGCGGTTTTGCTGGGAGGGCCAAAAGGAGCGCTTCCGGTTCCTTCCATTTTGTTAAATCTACATCTGTATATTATCTTGACACTTGTAGTTTTTGATGCTAAGATCATTCCACTTTCATTCTGGAGGAGAGCTCATGGAAGAACACTTGGATCTGCGTCAGCGCAAAACCCGCAAGCTGCTGGTGGAGGCTCTGGCCCACCTGATGGAGGAGAAGCCCTTTCCGGACATCTCCGTGGTGGACATCTGCGCCCGGGCCATGGTCCACCGCACCACCTTTTACGCCCACTTTACCGACAAGCAGGAGCTGCTGCGCTATCTGCTGGAGGGACTGGAGCAGCAGTGCATCTCCACCTGTCTGCCCCGCGACCCGGAGCGCAGCCCGCGGGAATACCTGCTGACGGCGGCCCGGAATGTCTTTGACTTCTTTGACGCCCACCGGAAGCTGTACCTGGCCTGCATCACCAGCGGAGCCGACGTACAGGTCCACGCCCTGGAGGAGTGTGCCGCCCAGGAGCTGGGCCGCCTGCTCTCCGAGCCCCGGTTCCGCTCCGTATCGCCCCAGGTGGATCCCCAGGTGGCTGCCCACTTCTACACCGGCGCCATGCTGGGCCTCATCCGCTGGTGGCTTACCGACAGCCACCCTCTCCCGGCCAGCCATTTGCTGGCCAACCTGGAACAGTTTATTCCCATTCAGTGAGGTGTACCCCATGACCCAGGAAACCCGCACCGAGAGTCCCATGACCAAGCTGGCCCGCTTCATTGTGGACAAACGGAAGGCCTTCTATCTGATTTTTATTGCGGCGGTTCTCTTCTCCGCCGCCTCCATCAACAAGGTACAGGTGAACAACGACATCACCTCCTACCTCCCCGCCCAGACCGAGACCCGCCGGGGTCTTACCATTATGGAGGAGGAATTCATCACTCTGGGCACCGCTAACATTATGGTGTCCAACGTCTCTTATGAGACTGCTCTGGACCTGTCGGAGCAGATTGCCGAGGTACCCGGAGTCTCCCAAGTGGAATTTGATGACACCGACGCCCACTACAAGGACTCCTCCTCGCTCTTTGCCGTCTCCTTCGACAAGGAGGAGAGTGATCCGGATACTGAGGCCGCTCTGAACCAGGTCCTTCAGGTGCTGGATGGCTATGATGTCTATTCCTCTACCCAGATTGGTCGGGATGAGTCCGCCAGCCTCCAGAAGGAGATGACGGTCATCCTGGCCATCGCCGCAGTGGTCATTGTGGTGGTGCTGCTGTTCACCTCCAAAAGCTACATGGAGGTGCCCGTTTATCTCATCGTCTTTGTGGCGGCCGCCATTCTGAACATGGGCACCAACTTTATCTTCGGCACCATCTCCTTCATCACCAACTCCATAGCCGTGGTGCTGCAGCTGGCCCTGGCCATCGACTATGCCATCATCTTCTGCCACCGGTACATGGAGGAGCGCGACAACGGACTGGAGCCCCGGGAGGCCGACATCGCCGCCCTGAGCAAGGCCATTGTGGAGATCTCCTCCTCCAGCCTCACCACTATCTCCGGCCTGGTGGCCCTGATGCTTATGCAGCTGCGCATCGGCTTTGACATGGGCATCGTCCTGTCCAAGGGCATTGTGTACTCCATGCTGTGCGTCTTTCTCCTGATGCCCGGCCTGCTGATGCTCTTCAGCAAGCCCATCGACCGCACCCGCCACCGTAATCTGGTGCCCAAAATCAACTTCTGGGGCAGAGCGGTGGTCCGGCTGCGCTATGTTCTTCCCCCCATCTTCCTGGTGGTTGTGGTCGTAGGGGCGGTACTGTCCTCCCACTGTGACTACGTCTTTGACGCCAACGACACCGACTTCGACAACAAGCCCGACTGGCGCATTGCCGACGAGAAGGTGGCCGACACCTTCGGCCAGAAGAACACCATCGCCGTACTGGTTCCCCGGGGCGACTATACAAAGGAAGGGCTTATTCTGGAACGGGTATCCCAGCTCCCCCAGGTCTCCCAGGCCACCGGCCTTGCCAACCAGGAGGTGGAGGACGGCTGGATGCTCACCGACCAGATGAACCCAAGGCAGTTCTCCGAGCTGGCCGGGGTGGACATTGAGCTTTCCCGGCTTCTTTACCAGGCCTACGGCCTCAGCGTAGAGGAGTACGGAGCCATCTTCCAAAATCCGGATGACTACTCCGTCCCCCTCATCGACGTATTCGAGTTCCTTCTGGAGCAGAAGGACAAGGGCGTGGTCAGCCTCACAGCGGATCAGGAGGAACAGGTGGAGGACCTGCGGGAGCAGCTGGACATCGGTCTGGAGCAGCTGCGGGGCGAAAATTGGTCCCGTCTGGTCTTTGTGGCCGACGTCCCCACCGAGGGGGATGACACCTACGCCCTGCTGGATGAGATCCGGGCCATTGCCCAGGACTACTATGGGGACCAGGTGATCCTGGTGGGCAACTCCACCAATGCCTTTGACCTGGCCAGCTCCTTCTCCGGGGACAACATGAAGATCAGCATTCTCACCGCCCTGTTTGTCATGGTGATTCTGCTCTTCACCTTCAAGTCCGCGGGCCTGCCCATTCTGCTGGTCCTTACCATCCAGGGCTCCATCTGGATTAACTTCTCGGTGCCCGTACTCACCGGCACCAACCTCTTCTTCCTGAGCTACCTGGTGGTCAGCTCCATCCAGATGGGCGCCACCATCGACTACGCCATCGTCATCACCAACCGCTATCTGGAGCTGAAACCCCTCATGGACCGGAAGCAGGCGGCAGTGGAGGCCCTGAGCCAGAGCTTCCCCACCATTCTCACCTCGGGTACCATCATGGCAGTGGCCGGCTTCCTCATCGGCGGCATCTCCACCGACGCCACCATCGGCTCGGTGGGCCAGACCCTGGGCCGGGGCACCGTCACCTCCATCGCTCTGGTCATGACCGTGCTGCCCCAGCTGCTGATGCTGGGCGACGCCCTCATCGAGCGCACCGCCATCACCCTCAACCGCGACCGGGCCCAGCGGTTCAACAAGGGCACCATGCGTTTGGACGGCCACATCCGGGGCCATGTCTCCGGCTTCGTGGACGGCGAATTCAAGGGCGTGCTCCACGGCAGCGTGGACGCCCTCATCGAGAGCAAGTACCAGGAGCGGAAGCTCCCGGGAGAACAGGAGGACGACACACCATGAACCGCGCCAAGCGTCTTTGGGCCCTGCTGACCTGTCTGGCCCTTCTCACCTCCCTCACTCTGCCCGCGGCGGCGGAGGGAGCGGTATTTACCATCAACTTCCCGGAGGATTGGGCGGAATTTGTCCGCCTGAGCACCCGGGACGTGTGGTCCCAGGGGATGACTGTGGAGCTGAACGCCGACCTGGACCTGTCTGACAGCGGCAGCACCCCTGTTCCCATCTTTCAGGGCACCTTCCACGGCAACGGGCACACCATTTCCGGTGTGTTTTGCAGCCAGAAGGGCTCCAAAATCGGCCTGTTCCGCACCCTCACCCAGAGCGCTGTGGTGGAGGACCTGACGGTGACGGGCACCCTGGAGCCTCAGGGTACCGCCTCCTCCGTTGGTCTTCTGGCCGGAGAGAACTACGGCACCATCCGTCGCTGCTCGGCCCAGGGCACTGTGTCCGGGCAGGAGGATGTGGGCGGTCTTGTGGGTCTGAACGGAGAAGAAGGTCTCCTCCTGGCCTGTTCCAGCAACGCCCAGGTCACCGGTGTCACCAACGCCGGCGGCATTGCCGGGCAGAACCTGGGCACTCTGGATACCTGCTCCAATTCCGGCTCTATCAATCCCCAGGCCAACCAGGATATTCCCACCAACGTGGGCGGTATCGCCGGGCTGTCCAGAGGCACCATCCGGGACTGCTCCAACTCCGGCGTGGTGGGCTACTCCCATCTGGGCTACAACATGGGGGGCATTGCCGGGCTGCAGTCGGGGGAAATCCTCCGCTGTTCCAATACCGGCCTGATCCAGGGACGAAAGGATGTGGGCGGCATTGTGGGCCAGTTTGAGCCCAGCACCACCCTCACCTACAGCGACTCCCCCACCCAGGCTCTCAGTGACAGTCTGGGCGGCCTGTTGGACGAACTCAGCAATCTCACCAACACGCTGGATGCCATGGCCGGCCGTGGCATCGAGGACGCCCAGGTCATCCACGATGCCCTCACCGCCATTCAGGACAAAACCCACTCCACCGGCAGTCAGGGCCACGCTGATTTCCAGGCCATGTCCGACAAGCTTTATGACTACACGACCTCCATTCACGACAATCTGACTCACCTGAGCAATCGTCTGGATCAGTTCAATCAGGACGCGGAGAAAGAACTGCAGACGGTTTTGGATCAGTCCGACCAACTGCTGGATGATTTGCAGACGCTGTTCTCCCAGGCAGATGCGGGAATTCAGGATTCCATTTCCGTCATGGAGCGCACGCTATCCGATATTCGCGCCCAGCTGCAGATCATTCGTACCCACCGCCAGGCCTTGGAGCAAGAACTGGATCAGCTGAACGATTATATCGCTCAGGTTGCCGCGCTGGTGGCAGAGGGCCGGTATGACGAGGCCCTTCAGCTCCCCTTCCCTAACCTCAGTCTCAGTGAACATCTCAGTGCCATCTCCGCTGCCAACCAAGAGATTGCACAGCTGGCCACTCAGCTGCCCAAGCAGTGGTCGGAGATTTACGACCGTCTCTCCAGCTCCATGAAGGACACAGGGAAGGACATGGATAAGCGCCTGTCCAAGCTCTATGATGCGCTGGACACCCTGCTGGACCTGTGGTCCGTTCTCTCCAAAGACGTCCAGAACGATCTGGATGCCATCAGTCAGGGCTCCGAGCAAATCCGGACATTGCTGAAAGATTACACCGACACCCTGGGCAATCAGGTGCAGGATGCGGCGGATGAGATTGACGCTCAGCTCACCGTCATCCAGAATCAGGCCGACCAGATGACCCAGTGGGCCAAGGAAGACCGTCAGGCCATCCACAGCTCCAGTCAGGCCATGCTGGACCGGCTGGAGGAGGTCCGTCAGGCTGTGGCGGATCTGGGGAAGGAGCCGGAGCTCACCGTCACCGACACCGACCAGGTGGAGGAGGGGCCCGGCCTCATCGCCGAGTGCACCTGTACCGCTCAGGTCAGCGGTGACACCAACGTGGGAGGCATTATCGGCACCGCCGCCCCAGAGCTGGGGGACGATCCGGAGGCCACCTTCGACTTCGGAGACCTGGAGCTGCTGAGCGACGTGTACGCTACCCTGCGCTGCGTGGTCCGGGACTGCCGCTTTGACGGCGGCGTGACGGTAAAGAACGAGTGCGGCGGCGGCGTGGCCGGACGCTGTGAGGTAGGCGCCATTCTGGACTGCGCCGCCCGGGGCAGTGTGGAGGTAACCGGCGACTACTGCGCCGGCATTGCCGGACGGACCCGGGGCAAGATTCTCCGGTGCGCCGCTCTGGTGGACCTCACCGGCGAGAGCTGGCTGGGCGGCATCGCTGGATTGGGTCAGGACATCAGCGGCTGCCGAAGCATGGTACAGGCGGACAGCCAGGGCGAGTACCTGGGTGCCATTGCCGGCCAGGCGGAAGGCGATCTGAGCGACAATTTCTATCTCTTTGAGGATTTGGCCGGGCTGGACAGTGTGGACCGGGCCGGACTGGCCCAGGGGCTTGATTTCGATGCCTTCTCCCAGTTGTCCGGCATTCCGGAGGATTTTCTCACCTTCTCCTATCAATTCAAGGTGGACGGTAAGATTGTGGCCGAGGTCCCCTTTGCCTACGGGGCCGACCTGGACCTCACGAAGGTACCCCAGGCCCCGGAGCGAAATGGAGAATTCGGCCAGTGGCCCCAATTCCCCGCAACGAATCTTCGCCGCTCCCGGGTGATTGAGGCACAGTTTGCGTCCCCAACCTCCACTCTGGCTGACCGGGAAGGCGTGGCCCAGCTGCTGGTGGAGGGGACCTTTGCCCCGGACGCGGCCCTGACCGTTACCCAGGCTGAGCTCCCCGGCCGGGACGCTGTGGACGCCCAGCCGGTGTCCGCCTGGAACTACACCGTCACCGGAAGCCAGTCGGACACGGTCACGCTGCGCCTGCGCACGGACGGCGCGGAGCATCCTGCGGCGGCCCTGTATCAGGACGGTTCCTGGGTCCGGGCCGAGAGTACGCTGGACGGAAGCTATCTGGTACTGGAGGCCCCGGTCCAGGGGCAGGTGGTCCTGCTGGATGAGGGCGGCCTCTCCCCCCTGGTCTTTGTGTTGGGTGGGGCCGGGCTTGCCGCTCTGCTGGCGGCAGTCTGGCTGATTTGCCGCCGGCGGAAGTCCCCTTCCCATATTGAGGAACAAAGCGTACATTCATAAACAACAAATTGCGCCGGGAACCAGCTTGGTTCCCGGCGCAATTTATCTGTTATAAGACTGGATGCGTTCTGCTCAGCTGTGACGCTCATAATGCACAGAAATGACCACTTCCGAAATCCAATAGACCCCCGTCAGCAGGAAGGGGCCGAAAGCCAGGCATGACCATTCAAGTTTTCCCGTGAGGATATATCCCGCCACGCCTGCCACCACCAGAATGCAGATGGCCACCATCATCACATCCAGGGTTCTGGCCTTTACCTTCAGGGCCAGGAGCTGATTCCGCTCATCCTTCTCTTCAATGTAGTCCTCCCGGGACGCCTTTCGAGAGAACGCCCGGCTTAGCCCGTTCAATCCCACCAGCAGCAGGATAATCCCCACCACGATGTTCTTGATTTGCTTTTCCGGCTCCGGTTCCGGCGCCAGGACCGAGTGGATCAGCAGCCAGCCGCTCAAGGCCGTCCACAACAGCCCCCACGCAAATCCTTTCCGATTATAAATTTTCATACTGTTGATCCTCCAGTTCCTTGTTCTCTTTCAGACAGCACAGTTCCTCTATGGTCACATCGAAGACCTGGGCCATGCGGTAGGCCAGCATCAGGGAGGGGCTGTACTGTTCCTTTTCAATGGAAATAATGGTCCGGGCAGAGACATGAACCAGCTCCGCCAGCTGCTGCTGGGTCAGCTTTGCCGCGGTACGCAATTCTTTCACTCTGGTCTTCATAGCCCACCGCCTCTCAATATGTGAAGTAAACTTCTTATGAAGTTAGCTTCATGTTATCACGGTGTCTTTCTCATGTCAAGAAAATTCTGAAGTTTACTTCATAATTTTATCTTGTAAAAAACCGGTGGACCCCCAAACGGAAGGTCCACCGGTTTTTATGAAACATCGTTCAGGACAGACGTCCCTTAAAGTCCCGGTAGCCAAACTGCCGGACAACGCTCAGTTCCCCTGCCGTATTGCGCCAAACAATGGCGGGCAGAGGCATGCCGTTGAAGGTATTGGTTTTCACCATAGTGTAGAGGGCCATATCCTCAAAGACCAGGGTGTCCCCCTCCTGAAGGGGCTGGTCGAAGGAGTAGTCCCCAATAATATCCCCCGCCAGGCAGGTGGGGCCTCCAAGGCGGTAGGTACAGGCCATCTCCCCCGGCTGGCCGCTGTCTTTAAGCGGCGGGCGGTAGGGCATCTCCAGCACGTCGGGCATGTGGCAGGCGGCGGAGGTGTCCAGAATGGCGATATCCATGCCGTTGTGGAGGGTCTCCAGCACGGAGGTGACCAGGAAGCCGGCGTTCAGGACCACTGCCTCCCCGGGCTCCAGGTAGACCTCCACTCCGTACTTCTCCCGCAGGCCCTTTACCAGGGAGACGAGCTTCTCCCGGTCGTAGTCCGCCCGGGTAATGTGGTGGCCGCCCCCCAGGTTGAGCCATTTAAGCCCCTTGAGGTAGGGGCCGAACTTCTCCTCAAAGGCCCGGAGGGTCGTCTCCAGGTCATCGGAGTTCTGCTCACACAGGGTGTGGAAGTGAAGGCCGTCCAGCAGGCAGAGCTGCTCGGGCCGGAAATTCTCCAACGTGGTACCCAGCCGGGAGCCGGGGGCACAGGGGTCGTAGATGGCGTGGCCCTCCTGGGTGGAGCACTCCGGGTTTATCCGCAGTCCCACCTGCTTGCCCGCTGCCCGGGCGCGGGCAGCGTACTTCTCCAGCTGCTTGGTGGAATTAAAGACAAAGTGGTCGGCGTACTGGAGAAGTTCCCCGAACTCCTCCTCCCGGTAGGCGGGGGAGTACACATGGACCTCACCTGGGAAGTGCTCCCGGCCCAGTTGGGCCTCGTAGAGGCCGCTGGCGGTGGTACCGGAGAGGTACTCCGAAATCAGAGGGTAGCAGACGAACATGGAGAAGGCCTTCTGAGCCAAAAGGATCTTACAGCCCGCCCGCTCCTGCACGTCCTTCAAAATCTCCAGATTCCGGCGGAGCAAAGTCTCATCCACCAGAAAATAGGGGGTGCGCAGCTGCTCCATGCCTCAGTCCACCAGTACCGGGTTGTCCTCGATCTGCCAGGGCAGACCCCACTTGTTCAGGGCCTCCATGTAGGGATCGGGATCAAACTCCTCCACGGTGTAGACGCCGGGCTTGTTCCACTGGCCGGTCACCAGCATCATGGCGCCGATCATGGCGGGCACGCCGGTGGTGTAGCTGATGGCCTGGGAGCCCACTTCCTTGTAGCACTCCTGGTGGTCACAGACGTTGTAGATATAGGCCTTCTTCTCCTTGCCGTCCTTCTTGCCTGTGAAGATGCAGCCGATGTTGGTCTTGCCCACGGTGCGGGGACCCAGAGAGGCGGGATCGGGCAGCAGGGCCTTCAGGAACTGGATGGGCACAATCTGGTGACCCTCGTAGTCAATGGGAGTGGTGGACAGCATGCCCACATTCTCCAGACACTTCATGTGGGTGAGGTAGCTCTGGCCGAAGGTCATGAAGAAGCGGATGCGCTTCACCCCGGGGATGTTCTTGGCCAGGGACTCGATCTCCTCGTGGTGCAGAAGGTACATATCCTTCTCCCCCACCTGGTCAAAGTTATACTCCCGCTTGATGGACATGGGAGGGATCTCCACCCAGTGGCCGTTCTCCCAGTAGGAGCCGGGGGCGGACACCTCACGGAGGTTAATCTCGGGGTTGAAGTTGGTGGCGAAGGGATAGCCGTGGTCGCCGCCGTTGCAGTCCAGAATGTCGATGGTGTCGATCTGGTCGAAGAGGTGCTTCTGGGCGTAGGCGCAGTAGGCCTGGGTGACGCCCGGGTCGAAGCCGGAGCCCAGGAGGGCGGTGAGGCCGGCCTTCTCAAACTTCTCCTTGTAGGCCCACTGCCAGGAGTAGTCGAAGTAGGCGGAGAAGCCCTCCTCCTTGCACCGCTTCTCATAGACGGCGCGCCACTCCGGGTCGTCGATGTCCTCGGGCTCGTAGTTGGCGGTGTCCATGTAGTTGACGCCGCACTCCAGGCAGGCGTCCATGATGGTCAGGTCCTGATAGGGCAGGGCGATGTTCATCACCAGGTCGGGCTGCACCTTCTTGATGAGGGCCACCACTTCCTCCACCTTGTCGGCGTCCACCTGGGCGGTGGTGATTTTAGTCTTGGTCTTGCCCTCCAGCTGAGCCTTCACGGCCTCGCACTTGCTCACCGTGCGGCTGGCGATGCAGATCTCCTCAAATACCTCGCTGTTCTGGCAGCACTTGTGGATGGCCACCCCGGCCACACCGCCGCAGCCAATGATTAAAACCTTTGCCATTTTCCAATTCCTCCCATATTTTAATGTGAAGTGTTTTTACTTGCATCCAGAGCTAGCAGCATTTCCCGCACGACCTTGGCCGCCACGGCGTTGGACACGCCGCTGGGGTCATAGGGGGGCGAAAGCTCGTTGACATCGCAGCCTACCACGTTGCAGCGGCTGCAAACCAGGGTTACTGCCCGCCGCAGCGCCTCAAAGGACACCCCGCCAGGCTCCGGCGTACCGGTGCCCGGGAAGACCGAGGGGTCCAGCACGTCCAAATCCACCGTAAAGTAAACAGGCTTGTCGCCAAGGGCGTTCACCCGTTCTTCCAAGCCCTCCAGATCAAAGGGGTGGGTGGACACATGGTCCCGTCCCCACTGCCACTCAGAGCGGTCCCCGGAGCGGATGCCGAACTGGAAAATGCGCCCGTCTCCCGTGAGGTCCCAGCACCGGCGCAGCACGCAGGCGTGGGAGAGCTCCACCCCCAGGTACTCCTGGCGCAGGTCGGCGTGGGCGTCAAAATGGATGATATGCACGTCGGGGTACTGCTTGAACACGGCCCGGAAGGCACCCAGGGTCACCAGATGCTCCCCGCCCAGCAGGAAGGGCCGCTTACCGGCGGAGAGGATCTCCGCCGCCCGGGCCTCAATCTCCTCCAGAGCCAGGGCCGAGCTGCCCATAGGCAACTCCAGGTCCCCGCTGTCCAGCACGGCGCAGTCGGAGAGGTCCTTGTCCTGGTATGGACTGTAAAGCTCCAGGCCGTAGGACTCCCGCCGCAGGGCGGAGGGGCCGAAGCGGGTGCCGGGGCGGTTGGAGGTGGTGGAGTCAAAGGGCGCTCCGAAGAGCACCGTCTCCGCCTCCTCCCAGGGGGCGTCGCAGCCCATATAAACATCAATCTGCGGCTTCAACATGTCTTAATAACTCCTCTACATAGGCAGGGATATAAAAGGCTCCCTTGTGCAGGGTGGTGGTGTAGTACCAGCAGGGCAGCTTCCGCTCGTTCCACCGCTTCTCATCCAGATCCCGCAGGGGGTGGTACTTCTTGCTGGCAAAGCCGAAGAGCCAGTGGCCGGAGGGATAGGTGGGAATATGGGCCTGGTACACCTTGGCGATGGGGAAGGACTCCACAATCCGCTTATGGGCCCGCTGGCAGGCCACCGCGTCCTCGTCGTAGAAGGGACTCTCATGCTGATTGACCATGATTCCGTCCTCCCGCAAGGCCTTGGAACAGTTGCCGTAGAACTCCCGGGTAAAGAGGCCCTCGCCGGGGCCGAAGGGGTCGGTGGAGTCCACGATGATGAGGTCGTAACAGTCCACCTTCCGGCGGATAAACTTCAGCCCATCCTCGTAGTGGATGGACACCCGGGGATCGTCCAGGGAACAGGTGGTCTTGGGCAGGTACTCCCGGCACACCTCCACCACCTGGGGGTCGATCTCCACCATGTCGATGTGCTCCACGTCGTCATAACGGCACAGCTCCCGGATGACGCCCCCGTCTCCCGCTCCGATGACCAGCACGTCCCGCACATGAGGGTGGACCGCCATGGCGGGGTGGGTGATCATCTCGTGGTAGATAAACTCGTCCTTCTCGGTGAGCATCATATAGCCGTCCAGGGTGAGGAAGCGGCCAAACTCCGGGGAGTGGAACACGTCAATGCGCTGAAACTCACTCTGTCCGCTGTAAAGCTGCTTGTCCACCCGGATGGACAGCTTCACGTCGGGGGAGTGGGCCTCGGAAAACCAGAGATCCATAGTGGGTCAAATCGCTCCTTTCAATACGTTCAGACGGAGGATGTCCGCGTCCTCCGGCCCGGTCATGGAACAGCCCTTGGCCTTGGCGTAGTGGATGTAGTCCAGAATCTGCCGGGTAATCCGCTCGCCGGGGGCCAGAATGGGGATGCCCGGGGGATAGCACATGACAAACTCACTGCACACCCGGCCCTCTGTCTCGTCAATGGGCAGGGATTCCTTGTCCGCGTAGAAGGCGTCCTGGGGAGAGACATCCACCTGGGGCTCGATGTACTCCTGGCGCATGAGCCCCGCCTTGCTCTTGCCGAAGCGGCGGCGCACCTCGCTGAGGGCGGACACCAGCCGCTCGATCTCCCGGGGCCGGTCTCCGATGGACAGGTAGGCCAGAATGTTGCCCAGATCGCCGAACTCGATCTGAATGTCGTACTCGTCCCGGAGAAGGTCATAGACCTCAATGCCGGCCAGGCCCACATCCAGGGTGTTCACCGACAGCTTGGTCTCATCAAAGTCGTAGACGCTGCCCCCGTTGATGAGCTCCCGCCCAAAGGCGTAATAGCCGCCGATGGCGTTGATCTCCGCCCGGGCGTACCGGGCCATATCCATGACCCGGCCAAACTCCGCCCGGCCCCGAAGAGCCAGGTTGCGCCGGGCAATATCCAAGCTGCTGAGCAGCAGATAGGAGGCGCTGGTGGTCTGGGTCAGGTTAATGATCTGGTGGACGTAGCCCGGATGGACGGCGGGTCCGGTGAGCAGGAGGCTGCTCTGGGTGAGGCTGCCCCCCGACTTGTGCATGGACACCGCAGCCATATCCGCCCCCGCCTCCATGGCGGAGACGGGCAGGTCCTCGTGGAAGTAGAAGTGGGTGCCGTGAGCCTCGTCGGCCAGACACAGCATGCCGTGCCGGTGGGCCAGCTCCACAATGCCCCGCAGGTCGGAGCAGATACCGTAGTAGGTGGGGTTATTCACCAGCACGGCCTTGGCCTCGGGATTCTCCCGGATGGCCCGCTCCACCTCCTCCAGGCGCATACCCAGGGGGATGCCCAGCCGGTCGTCGCACTCCGGGTTTACATAGACCGGAATGGCTCCGCACAGCACCAGTGCTCCCATAACACTGCGGTGGACGTTGCGGGGCAGAATGATCTTCTCACCCCGCTTCACCACCGACAGCACCATGCTCTGCACGGCGCTGGTGGTACCTCCCACCATGAGAAAGGCGTGGGCGGCCCCGAAGGCCTCCGCCGCCAGCTCCTCCGCCTCCCGGATGACCGACACCGGGTGGCACAGGTTGTCCAGCGGCTTCATGGAGTTCACGTCCATGCTGACGCAGGTCTCCCCCAGCAGGCGGGCGAGCTCCGGATTACCCCGTCCCCGCTTGTGGCCGGGGACGTCAAAGGGCACCACCCGCATTTTTCGAAACTCCTCCAGAGCCTCATAGATGGGCGCCCTGGTCTGGTCCAGCTCCTTCATGTTTGGTCCTCTCCTCAGTAGATATTGCGGCCGCTGAAAATCTCAATCATCTCCCGGCGCAGGTTGTTCATGATCTCCAGCCGGGTCTGAGGCGGGAGTTCGTACACGTCGGTCTTAAAGAGGTAGTTCTGAAGGTCAATGTCCTTGACCATCATCTTGGTATGAAACAGGTTGGCCCCGTAGACGTTGATGTCCACCGCGTCGTAGCGGCGCAGGGTCTCGGGGTTGATATAGTCCTGGATAGAGGTGACGGTGTGGTCCATGAACAGCTTTTTGCCGCTCAGGTCCCGGGTAAAACCCCGCACCCGGTAGTCCATGGTGATGATATCCGAATCAAAGGACCCGATGAGGTAGTCCAGGGTGGACAGGGGGGTGATCTCCCCGCAGGTAGCTACGTCGATATCCACCCGGAAGGTGGCCAGGCTGGTCTCCGGATGGTACTCCGGGTAGGTATGCACCGTCACATGGCTCTTGTCCAAATGAGCCAGCTGGGTCTTCCCCGCAGGGATCATAGAGCCCTCGGCGATGAGAATGGTCACAGAGGCCCCCTGAGGCTCGTAGTCCTGCTTGGCAATGTTCAGCACCTTGGCCCCAATCATGTCGGTTAGGTTGGTGAGGATACTGGTCAGACGCTCAGAGTTATACTGCTCGTCAATATAGGCGATGTAGTCCCGCTGCTCCCGGGCAGACTTTGCGTAGCATACGTCGTAAATGTTGAAGCTCAGTGCCTTGGTCAGGTTATTGAAGCCGTACAGTCTCAGTTTGTCTCCCATTTCCACCATTCCTCCCACAGCCCCGGACCATTCCCCGGCGGCCGGATCAAAAAAACAGGTAATGTGTGGTCCACACATTACCTGTAAAACGTTCCCTTGAAAGCCGCGCATCGTTCCCGTGCCACCTCCCTTTTTCGACGCATACAAGGGGACAATTCCCCTCTTGCGCCCCCAGGTCATGGCCCTGCGCGCTCTTCCGCTTTATACAGAGTCTATATAGCAAATACTTACTTTTACTACTCTTTATTGACCGTTTTACAAGTTGATGCATGGTTCCACAGAGGGCCGCGCCCCCCACAGTGTAAAGAACCAACTTATAAAATTGAGCTTTTAACTCAATCAATAATGGCAACATCTCAGTTGCCTTCGGCAGTTGACCCGGCTGTCCGTATGGCCTTTAACCCAAAGGGTGGTCAGAAGAAATATTTGCATGGATACTCTGTACAAAACTCATATCACATGTCCAGTTCAGTATACCGAAAGGATCGGAATTTGTCAATGCCCTTCTAGGATTCTTCCCGGCTCCATCCAGTGCGCCCCCTGCCCTCAGGTTGCGCTCTCTTCCCGGTACTCCCCGCGTCTCCGGCGGTTCTTGGTCCCGGAATAATAGCTCCGCTTCGCCTCATACATGCGCTGGTCCATCCGGCCCAGAAAACGGTCCAGGTTGTCCGTGGCAGGATCGTAAAGCGCCGTTCCCATGGACAGGGTAATGGTATAGGGACGTGCACTCTCTCCGCTGATCTGAGCCATACGCATCCGAATCCGTTCCATCATTTGCTCGACTTCCCGCTCCTCCCGGACGCGGAGAATAATAATAAACTCATCCCCTCCATACCGCACTGCCACATTTGCCCCGGATACGGTATCCATCAGGCACTGACCCACCAGCTGAAGAGCAGTATCTCCCTCAGAATGGCCGTAGGTATCGTTGATTTCCTTGAAGGAATTGATGTCCAGCATAATCCCCGCGGTCTTTCGCTCTGTCCCGCTCCGCTGCATCGTAGAATTCAGGTAGCGGTTGAGATAGGTGCGGTTATACAGCTTGGTCAGGGGGTCCAGCAGCGAAACCTCATTTTGTAAATTGATGTAAAGCGCCGTCAGTCCAAAGGCCACCGACACCCAGATAAGGGCAATGCCGTAAAAAAGCATCTGCAGCAGACTGCCCACAAAAACCGGCAGCAGGAAAACCATCACGGGCATAAACAGATACTTTCCTACCTTGTTCTGATAGCGCAGAACCATGACCGCACCATAGATCAGATATCCATAAGTAACGATATAAGGCAGGATCATCAGCGTTGTCCTGGTGTAAATGTTTTCCGCCGAGATGGTAAAAAACACATCCATCCACAAATTGAGTACCGACATCACCAGTACCACAACCGCGGGAAGGGCCAGAAGCGGACCAAAGCGGCGCAGACGGGCCTCCTGGCCAAACAGCTTGTAGTCCACATAGACCGTCCACAGAAACGCAAAGGCGCTGTTGGCCACAAACAGCAGCACATTCAATATTCTGGAGCAGGCAATCGCACCGGCAAAGGTCTTTCCATCCACCCAAAACGCCGCCGTTTCGATGACACACAGGCACAGCGTCAGCTGGCACATGGCCGAAAAGATTTTATCATCCAGAAATACGTTGTGGGGTACCTCCCGATCGCTCAGCAGCAGGGTCACCATAAGCGCTGCTCCCAACCCATTTGCCACCAGCACGGCGGACAAGTCAACCAAATTACAACACCCTTTTTGTTTTAATCCTGATTGGCGCATCCACGGCCGGGCCGGCTGCGCATCAGACAGGGAACCACACAGAAAAATCGCCGTAAATTTACATCATTTTACCACAACAGCCGGGAAACACAAGAACTATTTTTCTCCTTTTTCTGTCAAAAGTACTGTTTTTCACCCTTCCTTTTACACTTTTCCTTAATTCACTCCGAAAAAAATCCTTTTTTCGGAAATTTTTTACAAAAAGGGCAAATGGGCCTTTCCCCGCCGTCTGTTTCATTATATAATTTCATTAACACATTAAGATTTTGTTAAGGCGCCTGGTCCGAAGGCCCAAGGGAGGAAGCTGCATTGAATATCCGGGACGTCATCACCCTGCTGGGTGCACTGGCAACCTTTTTATTCGGAATGTCCACCATGACCACAGGTCTGGAAAAGCTGACCAGCGGAAAGCTGGCATCCATGCTGGAGCGGTTGACCGACAACATCTTAAAGGGTGTGCTGCTGGGTGCGGTGGTGGCCGGCATGGTCCACTCCTCCGCCGCGACCACCGTCATGTGCATTGGCTTTGTCAACGCTGGTATCTTGAAGCTCCGGCAGGCGGTGGGTGTCATCATGGGCGCCAACATCGGCACCACCATCACGGCTCAGATTCTCCGGCTGGGCGGACTGTCGGACGAAAACCTTTTTCTCTCCCTGCTCAAACCGGAAATGCTTGGCCCCATTCTGGCCTTCGTGGGCATTCTGCTCTTCTCCTTTTTCAATAAGGGCATGAAAAAAACCGTGGGGCAGATTCTCATCGGCCTGGGTCTTTTGTTCATCGGCATCAAATCCATGGAAAGCGCCCTGGCTCCTCTCACAGAGCTGGAGTCCTTCCAGCAGCTGTTCCTGCGGTTCTCCAACCCCGTTCTGGGGATCGCGGTTGGCGCCGCCATCACCGCCCTCATTCAAAGCTCCACGGCCTCGGTGGCCATTCTCCAGGCACTGTCCGCCTCCGGCGTGGTGACCTTCGCCACCGCTATGCCCATCATCATGGGCCAGAACATCGGCACCTGCGTCACTGCCATCCTGTCCAGCATCGGTGCCACCAAAAACGCCAAGCGCACCGCCGCGGTCCACCTGTACTTCAACGTCATCGGTACCGTGTTTTTCCTGGTCGTTCTCTACGGAGTCAATTCCGTTTTCCCCCTCCCCTTCTGGAATGCCACCATGGACTACGGCTCCATTGCCAACCTTCATTCCCTGTTCAACATTGCCTGCACCCTGCTTCTCCTGCCCTTTAATCGTCAGTTGGTTAAGCTGGTGGAGCTGACCATCCCCGACTCCGGCTCCGACTCCGTGTCCACCGTTCTGGACCCCCGTTTCCTGTCCACCCCCTCGGTGGCACTGGAACGCGCCCGCACCATGGTGGTGAAGATGGGCGATCTGGCCCGGGAAAACTACCATCTGGCCGTGGGACTTCTCTCCCACTACGACGAAAAGCAGCTGGAAAAGCTCAACGAACAGGAGGACATGATCGACCACATGGAGGGGGCGCTGGACCAGTACCTGGTGCAGCTCTCCGGCCATTCCCTGGACAGCAAGGACAGCGATTTGGTCTCCGACCTGCTCCATGCCCTGTCCGATTTTGAGCGAATCGGCGACTATGCGGTGAACCTCTCCGAATCTGCTGCCATTGTGCAGGAAAAGAACCTCATATTCTCCCCCATCGCCCAAAAAGAGCTGGAGACCGTGTGCTCCGCCATCAGCGAGGCCCTGGATCTGACGATGAACGCCTATCGCTTCCACGACTCCCGGGCCGCCTTCCAGGTAGAGCCGCTGGAGGAGGTGGTGGATCTCCTCACGGCCACTCTGCGGGATCGTCACGTGGAGCGTCTAAAAGCGGGCACCTGCACTGTGGAGGTGGGCACCCAATTTCTGGAGCTGCTCATCAATCTGGAGCGCATCTCCGACCACTGCTCCAACGCCGCTGTGCGCATCCTCCATCAGTATGCCCAGCGGGACACCCTGGTCCGGGAAGACATCCACTCCTACCTCCACAACCTGCACCAGGGCGGCTCCGACGACTTCAACCGCCTGTTTCAGGAGGATAAGGAAAAATACGCCCTGCCGGCCTTCGATTCCGTGTGAGTGCGCCCAGCCCTGTAATAAGAAAAAACAGCCGCTTCCGCGGCTGTTTTTTTATTTGTTCTTATCCTGGGCAATGAGCAGCTTCAGAGCCTCCACCCCAACCTGGATGGCGGCGCTGGTGTCGTGGGACTCCTCCTGATCGAGACCGGCGGCCTCCCGCTCCTGGTTCCAGATGACATGGAACACCGACCCGCACCGCACGCCCCGGCTGGCGGCTACGGCAAACAGCGCCGCCGATTCCATCTCCGAAGCCAGCACGCCCAGCCGTTTCCAGGCCTCCCATTTCTGCTCCAGCTCATAGGACACGGGCATCCGCCCCGGGGAATGCTGTCCGTAGAAGGAATCCTTGCACTGCACCACGCCGGCGTGCCACTTTTTTCCCAGGCTTCCGGCCGCCTGGGTCAGGGCGCTGGCCACCTGAAAATCGGGGACAGCGGGCCACTCCAGCGGTGCATACTCCCGGCTGGTTCCCTCCATGCGCACCGCTCCCGTGGCCACCACCACGTCACCGCTGCACACCTTCAGGGCAATGCCCCCGCAGGTTCCCACCCGCACAAAGGTATGGGTTCCCAAATTGGCCAGTTCCTCCATGGCAATGGCCGCAGAGGGACCGCCGATGCCTGTGGAAACCACACTTACCGGCTCGCCCAGAAGCGTGCCGTTCCAAATTTCATATTCCCGGTTGGTCCTCAGATACACCGGATTGTCAAAATACTGCGCAATGGCCTTGCAGCGGCCGGGGTCCCCGGGCAGAATGCAATAGTGCCCCACCTCGCCCTGGGCACACTGGATGTGAAACTGTACGCTGCGCTCCTGTTCGTTCATCTCTGTCGCCATCCTTTCCTCCGCCGCAGCCCCTGGCCGGCGGGCAGATTTGTTCCTTTATTTTAGCACAGCCCCGTTCTCCGGCGCAAGGCGTCCGGCCTTCTCTCCCTGTGCCTTTCCCTTGACCAGTTTGTCCTTTTATACTATAATGTTTGGTACTCATTATAAAATTGTCGGATTTTAGCCTCCGGCCCCTGTCGGGCTGTTGAGGGTTCCTGCTTGTATCTGCTACAAGTACATTTAAAGCGTTCTTGTCCACCCCCTGCTTACAGAAGCTGCACTTCCGATTTCAACTTCCCAGGAGGTTTTTTATCTCATGAAGCGGTCCATTCTTTTTTCCTCTGTTCTTTGCTTGTTGCTGGGACTGCTGATTGGCAGTCTGCTGCCCGCTCCCTGGGATAAGCCCTCGGTCCCTTCGGTGCCGGTTCTGTCCAACGGTTTTTCCACCTCGGCCCCCTCTGTGTCCAACTCAGTGGGCACTCAGACTACTCCGGACGAGATTTCTCTGGACACCAGCGACAATTCCCCCCTGCTGAACGCCGCCTGCGCCGTGGTACGGGCACTGCGCCAGGAGGATTACAGCACTGTGGCTTCCTTTGTCCATCCCACCAAGGGTGTCACCTTTACTCCCTATTCCACGGTAGAACCCGGCTCTGACCGGGTCTTCTCCCGGGATGAAATCATGAATCTCACCCAGGACTCCACCGTCTATACCTGGGGTACTGTGGACGGAAGAGGCTCCTCCATCGAGCTGACCATGGAGGACTACTTCTCCCGCTACGTCTTCAACGCCGACTATACTCAAGCGCCTCAAATCGGCGTGGACCGCATTCTCATGCACGGCAACGCCCTGGAAAATTTGAAAGAGGCCTACCCCCAGGGCCGCTTCGTGGACTTCTGCTATCCGCAGATGGACGAGGCCAGCGAGGGGTTGGACTGGTGCTCCCTGAAGCTTGTCTTTGAGCCGGTGGACGCCCACTGGCGTCTGGTGGGCGTGGTCCATGGAGAGTGGACCATCTGACCGGAACAAAATCTGTGTCCCTTCTGCCGGCCCTTTGTGCCGGCTTTTCATCACAGCGAGGAAACATTGATTTGTTGGAAAGGATGCTCTGAATGAAAATAGTCATTGTGGGCAACGGAAAAGTGGGTTTTACACTGGCGGAACAGCTGGTACGGGAGGAACACGATGTGGTTGTCGTGGACTCCAATGACAGTGCTCTGCACAAAGCCGCGGATGCGCTGGACATCATGGGGATCCGCGGCAACGGTGTGTCGGTTGCCACGCTCCGGGATGCCGGTGCCGATACTGCGGATCTGTTGATCGCTGCCACAAACTCAGACGAGGTCAACATGGTCTGCTGCCTCACGGCCAAAAACCTGGGGACCAAGTACACCATCGCCCGTATCCGCAACCGGGAATATGCCGCTGGCATGAATGAACTGCGGCATATTCTGGGCATTGATATGATCATCAACCCGGAGAACGCCACCGCCGTGGAAATCTCCCGTCTGCTCCGATTCCCCTCCGCGGCCAACATTGAGACCTTCTGCCGGGGCCGTGTGGAGCTAATGGGCTTCCGTCTGCTGGAGGACGACTTTATGGTGGGCAAGCCTCTGCGCGACCTGTCCGACCAGGTGAAAAAGCTCTCCCTGCTGTTCTGTGCGGTGGAGCGTGGGGAAGAGGTTATCATCCCCAACGGTGCCTTCGTCCCCCAGGCAGGGGACAAGCTCTACCTCATCGGCCGCCCCACCAGCCTGGACCAGTTCTTCCATACCCTGGGACGCTATACGCCCAAGGTGAAGAACGTCTTCATCGTAGGCGGCGGAAAGATTTCTTTGTATCTGGCCGCCATCCTGGAAAAAATGAGAATCAAGGTCAAGCTGGTGGAAATGAATCCGGAGCGCTGCCGCCTTATCAGTGAGCAGCTGCCCCACACCACCGTACTGTGCGGAGACGGCACGGACCAGGAGCTGCTGGAGTCGGAGCGGTTACCGGATTCCGACGCCTTTGTGGCCCTCACCGACCGGGACGAGGACAACCTGATTATCTCCCTGTACGCCATGCAGCAGGGACTTTCCAAGGTCATTGCCAAGTCCAACCGTCAGAATTATGCCAGCATTGCCCGGGCTATCGGTCTGGACAGCGTCATCTCCCCCAAGCTGATTACCGCCCAGCACATTCTCCAGGTGGTCCGGGGTATGGAAAATTCCCAGGGCAGCGTGATGAACGCCCTCTACCGCATCGCCGACGGAGCAGCGGAGGCCATGGAATTTACCGTCAGTCCCTCCACCCGGTACCTGGGTGTTCCCCTAAAGGATCTGCGGCTGAAGCCGGGCATTCTGATTTCGGTCATTGTTCGGGAGGGTGAAATCATCATTCCGGAGGGCTCCACTTCCCTTCGCGCCGGGGACAATGTGATCATTATCTCCCGCGGAAGCGGCATTCTGGACCTGAACGACATTTATAAAGGCGGCGACGCCTTCGGTGGAAGCGACCTGTCCGAACAGGCGGGGGGCGCCCGATGAACTATAAGTTAGTATTACGGGTTGTAGGCCGGGTCATGATTCTGGAGGCGGCTGCCATTCTGCTGCCTCTGGTGGTCGCCCTGCTGTATGGAGAGTCCCCCGCCCCCTTCGCCCTGGCCTCTGCCATTTTGCTGGTGGTGGGGTTTGCCCTCTCCCGCATTCCCTCCAAAAAGCACTTTTATACCCGGGAAGGCTTCTTTGCCGTGGGTCTCATCTGGATTTTGACCGGTGTGGCCGGGGCTCTGCCCTTCTATTTCTCCGGAGAGTTTCCCTCCTTTGTGGACTGCCTGTTTGAGTCCTTCTCCGGCTTCACCACCACCGGTGCCTCCATCCTCACGGACATTGAATCCCACTCCCGCGGGATTCTCTTCTGGCGTTCCTTCACCCACTGGATGGGCGGTATGGGCGTGCTGGTCCTGGCCACCGCCATTGTTCCCTCCATGGGTATCCGCTCCCACTATCTTACCCAGGCCGAGACTCCCGGTCCCGTCTTTTCCAAGCTGGTTCCCAAGCAGTCTCAGACCTCCAAGATCCTCTATGAGATTTACTGCGCCCTTACTCTGGCGGAAGTCCTGTGCCTGAAGCTGGCCGGAATGCCCCTCTACGACTGCTTTATCCACGCCTTTTCCTCCGCCGGCACCGGCGGTTTTTCCAACCGCAATATCAGCGTGGGCGCCTACGGAAGCGTAGCCATTGACCTTATCATCACGGTCTTTATTCTGCTCTTCTCTCTGAACTTCGCCCTCTTTTATCTGCTGCTCACCCGCCGCTTCAAGGAGGTACTGTGCAGCGACGAGCTGCGCTTCTTCCTGCTGGTGGTGGCCGGCGCCACAGTTTTGATTGCTGTGGACATCCTGCCCCTGTACGAAAGCATCTGGCAGAGCCTGCGCTACTCCGTGTTCCAGGTGGCCTCTATCATCTCTACCACCGGCTTCTCCACCGCCGACTTTGTCCAGTGGCCCCAGTTCTCTCAGGCCATTCTGATTCTGCTCATGTTCTGCGGCGCCTGTGCCGGCTCCACCGGCGGCGGTATGAAGTGCTCCCGGGTACTGATCCTGCTGCGCTCCATCCGCCGTGAGCTCCACCGCATCTCTCACCCCCGCTCCGTGGAAGTGGTCAAGCTGGACGGCAAGGTCCTGGATGAGGATACCATCCATTCCGTGCTCACCTTCGTGGGCTGCTATGTGCTTATTCTGCTGGGCGCCACTTTGGTAATCTCCCTGGACGACTTCTCCTTCGCTACCTCCTTCAGCTCCGCTCTTACCTGTATCAGCAACGTAGGACCTGGCCTGGAGGTTGTGGGTCCCATGGGCAACTTTGCCGCGTTTTCTCCTTTGTCCAAGCTTGTGATGTCTGCATGTATGGTAATCGGCCGCTTAGAGATCATGCCCATCCTGATTTTGCTCAGCCGTCATGCCTGGCAGAAGTCCTGAACGCAGGACTTATCCGTTTTCCATGCAGCCTAAGTTTTTTCTTGCTTTATTTTTTACGTCAAAATGTAAAACTCACTTTGATAATCCACTTGCTTTTTTGTGTCCATATGCTAAAATAGCACTATAACATTTCGCTTAAGCCGCTTCAAAGAGATTCAAAGAGCCGCTTGAGATGAAAAAGGGGAGTGCTAGACTTGGACAATATGTTTTGGATCGGACTTGCAGGCGCTGCTGCCGCGCTTTTCTTTGCCTGGTTTCAGCGCCGAAAGGTTCTCGCCTTCTCCGAAGGCAACGACACCATGAAAAAGATCGCCGCCGCCATTCGGCAGGGTGCTAACGCCTACTTAAAGCACCAGTATGCCACCGTGGCCAAGGTCTTTTTCGTGGTGTTTTTGGTTCTGCTCCTGCTGGCTTGGCGGGGGCTTCTGGATAACTGGTTCATCCCCTTTGCTTTCCTCACCGGCGGCATCTATTCCGCCCTGGCCGGCTTTGTGGGCATGAAGATCGCTACCTCCGCCAACGCCCGCACGGCTCAGGCGGCCAGCGAAAGCCTGAACAAGGGCCTGAACGTAGCCTTCTCCTCCGGCGCCGTCATGGGCTTCACTGTGGTGGGCCTGGGCCTGCTGGATATCTCCGTGTGGTTCCACATTCTCCGCTACATTGCCCACTTTGAGGCCGCTAAAATCGCCCAAACCATGGTTATGTTCGGCATGGGTGCCTCCTTCATGGCCCTCTTTGCCCGCGTGGGCGGCGGTATCTTCACCAAGGCTGCCGATGTGGGCGCCGACCTGGTTGGTAAGGTGGAAGCCGGTATCCCCGAGGATGACCCCCGCAACCCCGCCACTATCGCTGACAACGTGGGCGACAACGTGGGCGACGTGGCCGGCATGGGCGCCGACCTGTATGAGTCCTATGTAGGCTCCATCCTGGCCACCTTCGCTCTGGGCGTAGCCGCCTACCCCGAGAAGTCCTGGCAGTCCATGCTGCTGCCCATCGCACTGGCCGTTGTGGGCATCCTGTGCTCCATCTTCGGCTCCTTCCTCATCCGCACCAAGGAGGGCGCTTCCCAGCGTGAGCTGCTGGGCACCCTGCGCAAGGGCACCTACACCGCTGCTGTGCTGGCTGCCATCATTGCAGCCCCTCTCACCTACTTCACTCTGGGCAACTGGGGCGTATATGTGGCTATCCTGTGCGGCCTCATCGGCGGCTGCGCCATCGGCTACTTCACCGAATACTACACCTCCGATACATACAAGCCTACTCAAGGCCTGGCCGCGGCCACCGAGACCGGCGCCGCCACCACCATCATCGGCGGTCTCTCTCTGGGCATGCTGTCCACCATCGCCCCCATCCTCATTGTGGGTGCAGGCGTTATCATCTCCTTCCTGGCTGCCGGCGGCTCCCTGAACACTGCCTCCGCTGACTACGCGGCCAACTTCTCCCAGGGTCTCTACGGCATCGGCATCGCAGCCGTGGGCATGCTGTCCACTCTGGGCATCACCCTGGCCACTGACGCCTACGGCCCCGTGGCTGACAACGCCGGCGGCATCGCCGAGATGTCCGGTCTGGGCAAGGAGGTCCGTGAGCGCACCGACGCTCTGGACTCCCTGGGCAACACCACCGCCGCCACCGGCAAGGGCTTTGCCATCGGCTCCGCCGCCCTCACCGCTCTGGCCCTGCTGGTCTCCTACGTGGACATCGTCAGCGCCAAGCTGGAGGAAACCGGAGGCGCCATCGACCTGAGCCTCACCAATCCCGCCGTTCTGGTGGGTCTGTTCATCGGCGCTATGCTCACCTTCGTCTTCGCCGCCTTCACCATGAGCGCGGTGCAGCGTGCCGCCCAGTCCATCGTGGTGGAGGTCCGCCGCCAGTTCAAGGAGATTGCCGGTATCATGGACGGCACTGCTGACCCTGACTACGCCTCCTGTGTGGGCCTGTGCACCAAGGGCGCCCTTCGTGAGATGGTAAAGCCCTCCCTGTTGGCCATTATCGTTCCCATCCTCACCGGCCTCATTCTCTCTGTGGAGGGCGTGGTTGGTCTGCTGGGCGGCGTGTCCGTCACCGGCTTTGCCATGGCCGTGTTCATGTCCAACGCCGGCGGTGCCTGGGACAACGCCAAGAAGTACATTGAGGCCGGCCACCACGGCGGCAAGGGCGGCGAGCAGCACAAGGCTGCCGTCATCGGTGACACCGTGGGCGACCCCTTCAAGGATACCTCCGGTCCCTCTCTGAACATCCTCATCAAGCTGGTGTCCACCGTGTCCATCGTGTTCTCCGGCCTGATTGTGAACTTCCATCTGCTGTAAACCCAGCTTTATGAAGTGCCCCGCCGCACAATATGCGGCGGGGCACTTTTTATACTTTATATATCCATTCCTGCCCGCTACCTTCCCCTCGCTTCTCTCTGCCTTTTATCCACTGACCATTTCAAAAAATCACGCCCTATCTCCGTCTTTTCCGCCCTTTCTTCCATTTTTCCTCCAATTTCCGGAATATCGGCCCATATTTCCGATTTTTCGGCCTTCCCTTTTAACGGACTATTCGGTATGCTTTTTTCAGGGGTCTCTTATTCAGCAAGGAGGTAAAAAGAGCCCTATTTTATACAATACACAAACTGGGAGTGGTTGTCATGACTGGTTACTACACGCTGCTGATGAGGCTGGGCATCACGCCAAACTATGTGGCCTTTTCGCAGACCGCCTGCGCATTAAAGCTGATCCGCGGCAATCCGGACGCTCTGCAGCTGGTGACCAAGTGTCTCTACCCTGACGTAGCCAAAGAGTTTGGGACCAACTGGAAGGCTGTGGAGCGCAACATCCGTTCTGCCGCCAACATTGCCTGGCGCTGTAATCCGGATCTGGTGACGCACCTGGCTGGTTACCCCCTGGCCGACCGTCCCAAGGCTGCCCAGTTTATTGCCATTCTTTCCCGGGCGGATGTGTCCTCCCTCTCCTGAATCCCGGTTTGCACCCAGATTTTGCTGTAAAAAAGGTCCGTTCCCCCTCGGGGGAACGGGCCTCTCTTTTTACATGATATATGCCGAATACAGCGGACTCAATGCTTCTCCCCGCCCAGCAGGATATGCTCCGGCGTAATGGGCAGGCTGCGCACCCGCACGCCTGTGGCATTGAAGATGGCCTGGGCCACCGCAGGGGCCGGGGTATTGATGACCACCTCGCCGATGGACTTGGCTCCAAAGGGCCCGCTGGGCTCATGGCTCTCCTCAAAGGCCACCCGAATCTGAGGCAGGTCAGTGCGGCAGGGAATCTTATACTGCATGAAGGAGTGGTTGAGCATCTGGCCCCGGCTGTCGTACTGAATGTCCTCGTAGAGGGCCATACCGATGCCCTGGGCGATGCCGCCCTCCGCCTGGACCCGGGCCAGGTTCTTGTTGACCACGGTGCCGCAGTCCACCACGCCCACGTAGTCCGTCACCTTGGCCTCGCCGGTCTCCAGGTCCACCTCCACCTGGGCAAAGCCCGCCATCAGCGGCGGGGGCGAGGTGGGGCTGCAATGGCTGGCAGTGGCGGTGAGCCACTGGGTCCCCTCTCCCACCACCAGGGCCTGAGCCAGCTGGCTGAGGGTAATGCCCCGGGAGGGCTCTGCACAGTCAAAGACCCGCTCTCCGTCAAACTCCGCCTGCTCCACCGGGATGCCCAGCCGCTTGGCTCCCTGGACGGTAATGGACTCCATCAGCTGGGTACAGGCCTTCACCACCGCGTTGCCGGTGACATAGGTGGTGCTGGAGGCGTAGGATCCGGTATCAAAGGGGGAGTGGTCGGTGTCCACTCCGTCCACCGTGATGCGCTCCAGGGAGCAGTTCAGTGTCTCCGCCGCCATCTGAGCCAGGATGGTGTCGCAGCCCGTACCCATATCGGTAGCCCCGATCATCAGGGTGTAATAGCCATCATCGTTGAGCTTGATGGTGGCGGTGGCGGTATCCACCGCCGAGATGCCCGAGCCCTGCATGGTGATGGCCATGCCCAGGCCCCGGACCTTATGGTCGGAGACCTGGACCCGGGGATACTTCTCCTCCCAGCCGATGAGCTTCATGCCGGTGCGGATACACTCCTCCAGCTTGGAACTGCTGAGGGGCTCATTGTAATAGGCGGGCATGGTCTCCCCGGGCTGGGGAATGTTCTGAAGCCGCAGCTGGGCAGGGTCCACCCCCAGTTCCACCGCCAGCTCGTTGATGGCGGATTCCAGGGCAAAGCAGCCCTGAGTGGCTCCGTAGCCTCGGAATGCCCCCGCTGCCATGGTATTGGTATACACCACGTCCCAGGAGAAGCGGAATGCCTTGGCCTTGGCATAGAGGGGAATGCTCTTGTGGCCCACCAGGCCCACGGTGGTGGAGGCGTGCTCCCCGTAGGCTCCGGCGTTGGACAGGGCGTGCATGTCAATGGCCCGCACGGTTCCGTCCTTCATGGCGCCCACCCGCACCCGAACCCGCATCTGGTGGCGGCTGTTGGAGGCCTGGAAGGACTCCGCCCGGGTATAGACAATCTTGGCCGGACGGCCGGTACGCAGGGTGACCAGGGCGGGGAAGAGCTCACTGACCAGGGTCTGCTTGGCCCCGAAGCCGCCGCCAATCCGGGGCTTAACCACCCGCACGGCAGTCATGGGCAGGTCCAGCGCCCGGGCGATGGTACGCCGGCAGTGGAAGGGCACCTGGGTGGAGGTCACCACATTGAGGCGGCCGTTACAATCCAGATAGGTGTAGGTGCGGAAGGTCTCCATCATGGCCTGGGCGTTGGCCTTTGTGTAGTAGGTGCGGTCCAGCACCACATCGCACTTCGCAAGCTCCGCCTCAACATCCCCCTCCCCCTCGCAGCCGCTGGCCACCAGGTTGCGGGCGGGGTCGCCGCCGATGTCAAAGTTGTTGAAGTAGTCCTCCCCCTGGTGGACCAGCACCGGGTTGTCCAGGGCCTGCTCAAAGTCCAGCACCGGCTCCAGCACCTCGTAGTCCACCTTGAGGATCCGCATGGCCTTGTCTACGCAGGCCTCGTCCACGCCGGCCACAATGGCCACCGGGTCGCCCACATAGCGCACAGTCTGCTCCAGAATATACCGGTCGTAGGGACTGGGCTCGGGGTAGGACTGTCCCGCCAGGGTGTAGCGGATTTTGGGCACGTCCTCCCAGGTGAGCACGGCCACCACACCCGGCACCTTACTGGCCGCCGTCTTTTTGATCTCCCGAATCCGGGCATGGGCATGGGGGCTGCGCAGCACCTTCACAACCAGGCAGTCGGCGGGGGCGATGTCATCGGTATAGACTCCCTTGCCGCCGGTCAGCGCCCCGCTGTCCAGCTTGGGAATTGCCTCATTGACCAGCTTCATGCCTGCTCCTCCCTCCGTCTCTCCTTCAGCCAGGCCTGAATGGCCCGCATCTGGCTCACATAGCCGGTGCAGCGGCACAGATTGCCCGCCAGATAATGGGCAATCTCCTCCTCAGTGGGATCGGTGAGCTCCCGGGCCATGGCCAGCACAGTCATGATAAAGCCGGGGCTGCAGTAGCCGCACTGCTCCGCACCCTGCCGGGCCATGCACTGGCCGAAGGCCTCTGCCTCCTCCTGCACGCCCTCCAGGGTGGTCACACGCTTACCGTCCGCCCGGACCGCGGGATAGGAGCAGGACAGCACCGGAGTGCCCTCCACCCAGACGGTACAAAGACCGCAGTTGCTGGTGCCACAGCCCCGCTTCACGCTGAGGCAGCCGCACGCCCGCACAAAATCCAGCAGCATCAAATCCCCGGCAACCTCCCGGGTATAGGGGATGCCGTTCAGTGTTATGGTAACCTTCATCCTTGCTCCTCCTCCAGCTGCTGGGCCGCCCGGCGCACCAGCACCTCGGCCATGCGGCGGCGGTATTCCTCGCTGCCACGCAGGTTGCTTCCAAAGCGCAGCTGAGCCGCCGCGGCTTCGCCCGCTGCCTGCGCTCCCTCGCCCCGGGCCAGGCAGGCTTCCGCCTCAGCGGACCGCTGGGCCGCATAGGGCCGGGCGCCCACAGACACCCGCCAGTCATCTCCCAGACGGCTCACCGCCACGGCCAGCACCGGGAAATCGGTGCTGCTGCGCCGCACGCTCTCATAGGCCGCCCGCCGGCCATCGTCCGGGATACGAATCTCAACAAGCACATCTCCGGGGCAGCCGTCCGAGGCCAAAAACGCCTCCAGGGACATCTCCCCCGCCCGATGGAACACCACCCGGGCGTCCAGGGCCAGCAGGGCGGTAATCACATCGGAAAATCCAAACCGGGCATACACCGACCCGCCCACGGTGGCCAGGTTCCGGAACTGCACCCCCACGATGGAGGACACCGCTCGGCCCAGCAGGCCGTCAAAGCGCCCGGTCACCGCCGGATGGATCTCCAGCTGGCGCAGAGGGACACTTGCCCCCAGCACCAGCCAGCCTTTCTCTTCCCGAATGTAGTCCAGGCCCAGCCGGCTCAGGTCCACGGCCTTCCGAATCCGCCGGTTACCCAGCCGCAGCCAGCAGCAGCCGCCCAGGGCCACATGATTTTTCGGGTCGCTGCTCAGCAGCTGGCACGCCTCCTCCAGAGAAGATGGCATGCAGTACTCCTCTACACGATACAAAAAAACGCCTCCCTATCCGCGCCCACAGGGGCGGTCAAGCCCATTGCTTTTCCATTCCATATCAGCGAAAATCCCCTCCGGCATGCACCGCGGGGATGATCAATTTATTATATCGAACTTTCTTCCCCATGTATAGAGCTTTTCCCTATTTTTTGCGGTTTCGTGCCGTTTCCTGTTCCTGTATTCCAAATTTTTCAGGGGAAACAGCTTATTTTTATACTTGACTTTGTCAAGTATATCTGCTACGCTTGACAAAGTCAAGTGATTGGAGGCGCCTGTATGTTCGGAACCTTTTCCTACTATTCCTCGCTCTTCTACCGTGGCTTTACCGCCTATACCACCCGGCAGCTTCAAACGCTGGGTCTCAACTTCGGCTCGCTGTTCCTGGTCCTCTATGTGGGCAAGCACCCGGGCTGCAGTCCAAGCCAGCTAACCCAGACGTTGGGATTGGACTGGGGGTATTCGCAGCGCAGCATTGCCAAGCTGGTGGAAGACGGCTTTATGACCAAGGAAAAGGCGGGCCGGACCTACCGGCTGGAGCTGAGCGAGAAAGGGCAGCAGGCCTTCTCCGTCAGCCACCAGGTCTTCTTTGACTGGGACGAACAAGTCCTTGCTCCTCTCACAAAGGAGGAGCGCCAGCAGCTGCTGGCCCTTCTGGCCAAGGCTGCGCGGAACCATGAAAAGGAGCTTCTATGTACGAACACACCAACAGCCCCGTCAACTACGGCGGAGTAACTCTGAAAAACCCCATTGTCTTTGCCCCCACTTCCCTGGGCGTGTCCCAGGAGGAGATGACCCAGCGGCTGGTACGCATTGCCCAGGGCGGCTGCGCTATGATTATTTTGGGGGATGTGCCGGTGGGGCGGCACGGCTTCGGCCCCAGCCTCTACACCAAAAAGGGCTTTGCATTTTACCGCTCCCTGGCCGAGGCGGTCCACCAGTATGACTGCAAGCTGTGCGCCCAGCTGCACCAGTCCGACTCCAACCTGAAGGCCATGGTGAAATACATTCCCGGCGTACTGAGTAAGAAAATCACCCCTCAGCAGCTGCGCCCCCTCCTCAACGCGCAGGTGGGCCCTTACATCACCGGCCTGCCCGTGGAAAAAATCCACCGCATCACCGATGCCTTTGGTCAGGCGGCTGTGCTGGCCCGGCAGGCGGGCTTTGACCTCATCCAGATCCACGGGGACCGGATGTGCGGCAGCTTCAGCTCCGCCTTCTTTAATCACCGCACCGACGCATACGGCGGAAGCCCCGAGAACCGGGCCCGCTTCGCTGTGGAGGCCGTGCAGGCAGTGCGCCGCCGTCTGCCCGATGTTCCCATCGATTACAAGCTGCCTGTCCGTCAGGAAGACCCCGCTTACGGCAAGGCGGGTGTGGCCGAGTCGGAGCTGTCCGTCTTTGTACCGCTTCTGGAACAGGCGGGGGTGACCAGCTTCCATGTAACCCTGGCCAACCACTCCGACCTCAGCGATACCATTCCCCCTGCCAATCACCCGGAATTTGGACAGGAGGGCTGCTTTTTAAAGTTTTGTGACCAGGTACGGCATTACACCGCCCTCCCCATCTGCGGCGTGGGCGGACTGACCCGCCCGGACTTTGTGGAAGAGCAGCTGGCCTCCGGCCGCATCCAATGCGCCGCCATGAGCCGTCAGCTCATCGCCGACCCCGACTGGCCGGAAAAGGTGCGCTCCGGCCGGGTGTCGGAGCTCCACCGCTGTGTACGCTGCAACAAGGAATGCCTGGGCGGCATGATGGCCCACCGGGGTGTCCACTGTATTTACGAAAAGAAGGAGACTATGTCATGAAGTACGCCATTGTATTCAGCAGCAAAACCGGAAACACCAAGCAGCTGGCTCAGGCTATCTCAGAGGCCCTGCCCGCAGAGGACTGCCTCTACTTCGGCGCTCCCAGCCCGGAGGCTCTGAAGGCCCAGCGGATTTATGTGGGCTTCTGGACGGACAAGGGCACCTGCGCTGAAGAGGTTCAGGCCTTTTTGGCCTCTCTCACCGACCAGGAGGTCTTCCTCTTCGGTACCGCCGGCTTCGGCGGTGCCCCGGCCTACTTTGAAAAAATTCTCTCCTCCGTGCAGGCCAATGTGCCCGCCTCCGCCCATGTTGTGGGCCGCTACATGTGCCAGGGCAAAATGCCCCAGGCCGTCCGCCAGCGCTACGAGGCCATGGAGGACAGCCCCCGCCGCACGGCGATGCTGGAGAACTTTGACCGGGCCCTCTCCCACCCGGATCAGGCGGATTTAGATGGGGTCAAGAAAGCTGTCCAGACACTGTAAATCATTTATCAAGGCAAAAAAGGCCGCGGGGCCGACCAAATGGTCGGCACCGCGGCCTTTTTCCCTACGATTTGTCCGGCGCTCAGACACCCTTGTCGGCGCTGTATCCGAAATTCTGGATGGCCGCCGGATTGTCCCGCCAGTTCTCCTTCACCTTCACCCAGGTCTGGAGGTACACCTTGGTACCCATGAACCGCTCCATATCCTGTCGGGCCAGGGTGGACACCTTCTTGAGCATAGATCCGCCCTTACCGATGATGATGCCCTTGTGGCTGCTCTTCTCGCAGTAGATAGTGGCCTCCACCTCGATGACCTCGTCGTCCCGCTCGGCAAAACGGGTGATCTCCACCGCGGTGCCGTGGGGAATCTCCTTGTCCAGGCACAGCAGCAGCTTTTCCCGCAAAATCTCCGCCATCATCTGCCGCTCCGGCTGGTCGGAGGTCATATCCTCCGGGAAGAGCTGGGGACCTTCGGGCAGGTAGCCCTCCAGCACCTGCAGCAGCTCCTCCACCCCTTCCTTGTTCCGGGCGGACATGGGAACCACGGCGTCGAAGGGGCAGGCCTGACTGTAAAGAGAAATAACCTCCAGCAGCTGCTCCTTATGCTCCAGGGTGTCCGTCTTGTTGATGACCAGCACCGCGGGACACTTCAGAGTCTTGATGCGGTCCATCAGCTGACGTTCCGGCTCCCCGATGTGGGCAATGGGCTCCACCAGCAGCACCACAGCATCCACGTCGGACACCGACTCCCGCACCACGTTGACCATATAATCCCCCAGGCGGGTGCGGGCCTTGTGAAGGCCCGGGGTATCCACAAAGACAAACTGGCTCTCCCCCCGGGTGAGCACACCGCAGATGCGGTTGCGGGTGGTCTGGGGCTTATTGGTGACGATGGCCACCTTCTCCCCCACCAGGGCATTGATCAGGGTGGATTTTCCCACATTGGGGCGGCCGCAGAGGGTAATAATTCCAGATTTTTCAATGGACATAGAGATGATCCTCAACTTTCTTTGAGCATTTTTATGTTATGGCCCTTCGGCCATAGTCTTTGCAATCGTCAGACTTCTTCGGCTTCCCGGGTAATGCCCAACTCGCCCAGAATAGCTTCCTCCCGGGCGCGCATCTGACGCTTCATGGGGCCCTCATCCAGATGGTCGTAGCCCAGCAGGTGGAGCACCGAATGAACCGCCAGGTAGCACAGCTCCCGCTCCAGGGAGTGACCGTACTCCTTGGCCTGCTCCTCCGCCCGCTCCAGGGAAATGCACATATCCCCCAGGGGGCACATTCCGGTCTCCGGGTCCAGGTAGTCCTCGTCCTCCGGCGGGACGCCCGGCTCCAACTCAAACATGGGAAAGGACAGCACGTCAGTGGGCCGGTCAATCTCCCGCATCTCCCGGTTGATCGCCTGGATGCCGTCGTTGTCGGTGAACAGCACGCTGATTTCGCAGGGGACCTTCACCTGCTCTGCCTTCAGCGCCGCCTCGATGACCCGAGTCACCTGTCCGGTCAGCTCCGGCGCGGCCTCTACCTCAGTTTCCACGATAATCTGGTGTTCCATACGCCCTTACCTCTTTCCTGCTCCGCCCTTGATCTCGTCCCAATAGCGGCGGGCGGCCTGCTCGTTTTTGTTGTCGCCATACTGATAGTAGTGTACGCCCTTCAGCTCGTCGGGCAGGTACTGCTGCTCCACCCAGTGGTGGGGGAAGCTATGGGGGTACTTGTAGCCCTGCTCCCGCTCCATCCCCTTGGAATCGGCGTGGACGTTCTGCAGCTCCCGGGGAATGCTCCCCGCCTTTCCCGCACGCACGTCGGCCATGGCCTGTTCAATGCCCATGCAGGCGGAATTGGACTTGGGAGAGGTGGCCAAAAGCAGGACCGCCTGGGCCAGAGGCAGCTTGGCCTCGGGCAAACCCAGCTGGAGTGCGCTGTCCACGCAGGCCTTCACAATCAAAGCCGCCTGGGGATAGGCCAGCCCCACATCCTCGCTGGCCGAGCAGAGGATCCGGCGGATGGCGGTGATCATGTCCCCCGCCTCCAGCAGCCGGGCCAAATAGTGCAGCGCCGCATCCGGATCGGAGCCCCGCATGGATTTCATCAGGGCGGAGGCGATATCAAAGTGGGCGTCACCCTCCCGGTCATAGCGCATGGCCGATTTCTGGGCCACCATCTGGGCATCCTCCAGGGTCACCACCAGGGTTCCGTTCTCCCGCCGCCCCGCGTTGAGCAGCAGCTCCAGGGCGTTCATGGCCTTGCGGATATCTCCGCCGCAGGCCCAGGCCAGATGCTCCCGCACCCCGTCCTCGCACTCCACCCGGACCGCCAGCCGCTTCTCCATAATGGCGATGCCCCGGTCAATGGCGGGCAGGGCATCCTCGGCGGTAATCTGCTTGAATTCAAACACGGTGGAACGGGACAGCACCGCCCCGAACACAGCGAAAAAGGGGTTCTCCGTGGTGGAGGCAATCAGCGTTATCCGGCCGTCCTCCATAAACTCCAGCAGAGACTGCTGCTGCTTTTTATTAAAGTACTGGATCTCATCCAGGTACAGCAGCACTCCCTCCGGAGCCATCAGCGTTCCGATGTCCGCCATAATCTCCTTGATGTCGGAGATAGAGGCGGTGGTGGCGTTGAGCCGATGGAGCGGCCGATTGGTGCGTTTTGCGATAATGTTGGCGACGGTGGTCTTTCCGGTGCCTGACGGCCCATAGAAAATCAGATTGGGGATGGTTCCCCCTTCGATAATCCGGCGCAGTAGGCCGTTGGGACCCAGAATGTGCTTCTGCCCCACCACCTCATCCAGGGTCTGCGGCCGGATTTCATCGGCCAGCGGCCGGTATGCCATGTTGCTCACCCTCCCGGTTCAAATGGTTTTCACGTGTGGGCCGCCTGCTCCAGGCCGGCACTGCGGCACATTTTCTCCCGGAACAGGTGGTTGACCAGAGAAATGGAGCGCCCCACGCCCAGCATGGCGATGAGGGTTCCAATTCCAATCCCGATGACATGGCCGGAGGCCAGCAGGCCGATTCCGCAGGTGAGGATGACGCAGCCCACATCAAATACGTTTTTGCCAAACCCCTGCTCCCAGCCCAGCCGCTGGGCCAGAGCCGCCACAATGCCGTCCCCCGGATTGGGCACCAGGCGCATATTGACCGTCATGGACACCCCGATCCCGGTGATCAGCACCGCCGCCAGCAGGAGCACAAGATTACTCAGAAAACCGGCCTGGGTGCTGTCATAGGGGATCAGTGCGTCATAGAAATTCAGAACACGGCTGAACACCAGACTCAGCGGAATCTGCAGCAGGTCGGACATCCGGCGATCCTTACCCCGGATCCAAAACTGGGCCGCCACAAACACCACATACAGCAAAAAGGTCATATCGCCGAAGTTCAGCTCCAGCAGCTGGGACGCGCAGAAGGCCACCGAGACAATGGGCGATACGCCCAGTCCGGTCTTGGTATTCAGAGTCAGCCCCAGGGCCAGAAGCAGCATTCCAACGAGATAACACACCCAACGATTTCTTGTTTCCGCGCTCAATCTAAGACACCTTCGTTACAACATCATCCAAATTTAATTTCAATTCATTTTACTTGGCCGCTTTCTGCTGCTTGGTAAAGTAGTCGCACCAGGGACGCAGGGTACAGCTCTGGCACTGAGGCCGGCGGGCAATGCACACTGCCCGCCCGTGGAGGACCAGCCGGTGGCAGAAGTCATTGGACTCCTCCGGGGGCAGAATGGCGCGGAGCTGCTGCTCCACTTTCCCCGGATCCTTGGTGCCGTCAGTCAGGCCCAGCAGACCGGAGATGCGGATGCAGTGGGTATCCGCCACCACCACGCCGGGGGTGTGGTACACATCGCCCAAAATCAGGTTGGCCGTCTTCCGGCCCACGCCGGGAAGCTTGAGCAGGTCCTCCATGGTGTCGGGCACCTTGCCGCCGTACTCCTGCAGCAGCATCTGAGAGGCCAGAACAATGTCACGGGCCTTGGCCCGGAAAAATCCGGTGGAATGGATGTACTGCTCCACCTCCGACACATCCGCCTGGGCCAGAGACTCCAGGGTGGGGAACCGGGCAAAGAGGGCAGGCGTTACCTGGTTGACTCGCTCGTCGGTGCACTGCGCCGCCAGCCGTACGGAAAAGAGCAGCTCGTAGTCCTTCTGATATTCCAGAGAGCAGATTCCCTCCGGGTAGAGCCGCTTGAGCTCCTCCACAATGGCCAGCACGGCCTTTTTCTGTTTTGCCATATCCGCTCACCTCTTGCATGTGATGTTCTGTTCCGGTACGTAACTTTTATATTATAACATATCCGGCATAAATTTTCGACGACTTTTTCCGGTACACACATTGTTTTTTCAAAAAAATCTGTTATAATGTGAGCAATCTTTTTTCTTGTGGTGCAGCGCGCTAAACCGCAAAATTATAAAACACCGCATCCAAATGCGGAAAGGAGCTTTTGAATGGTCAAAGAGTGCATGGATTTTCTTCAGTCCTACGACCCGGAGGTGGGCAGCGCCGTCCGGGCAGAATATGACCGGCAACAGCAGAACATTGAGCTGATTGCCTCGGAAAACATCGTCAGTCCCGCTGTGCTGGCCGCAGCCGGGACCGTCCTCACCAATAAGTACGCCGAGGGCTATCCCGGCAAACGCTACTACGGCGGCTGTCAGTGTGTGGATGTGGTGGAGAACATCGCCATCGAGCGGGCCAAGAAACTCTTCGGCGCCGCCTACGCCAATGTCCAGCCCCACTCGGGCGCTCAGGCCAACTACGCCGTCTACCAGGCCCTGTGCCAGCTGGGGGACACGGTCATGGGCATGAGCCTGGACAACGGCGGCCACCTGACTCACGGCTCCCCGGTGAACTTCTCCGGCCGCAACTACCACATGGTGCCCTACGGGGTGGACGAAAAGGGCTACATTGACTACGACCAGGTGCGGGATCTGGCCCGCAAGTGCAAGCCCCGCATGATTCTGGCCGGTGCCTCCGCCTATCCCCGGGTCATCGATTTCAAGGCCTTTGCTGACATTGCCCACGAGGTGGGGGCCTACCTCTTTGTGGACATGGCCCACATCGCCGGTCTGGTGGCCGCCGGGGAACACCCCTCCCCCGTTCCCTACGCCGACGTGGTGTCCACCACCACCCACAAGACCCTCCGCGGGCCCCGGGGCGGCATGCTGCTGTGCAACGACCCGGAGATCGCCAAAAAGCTCAACTCCGCCATCTTCCCCGGCTCCCAGGGCGGTCCTCTGGAGCACATCATCGCCGCCAAGGCGGTGGCTCTGGGCGAGGCCCTGAAGCCGGAATTCAAGGAATATCAGCATCAGATCGTGAAAAACGCCAAGGTGCTGGCCCAGTTCATCCTGGAGGGCGGCCTGGACCTGGTGTCCGGCGGCACGGACAATCACCTGATGCTGGTGGACCTCCGCCCCGCCCACCTCACCGGCAAGGAGATGGAGCACCGGCTGGACGAGGTGTATATCACCGTCAACAAGAATGCCATTCCCAACGACCCGGAAAAGCCCTTCGTCACCTCGGGCATCCGGGTGGGCACTCCCGCCATCACCGCCCGGGGCTTCCGGGAGGCAGAGGCCCAGCAGGTGGGCAAGCTCATCTGCCAGGTGGCCCGGGACGACTACGCCCAGCACGTGGAGGAGCTGCGCGCCCAGGTGAAGGAGCTCACCGGACGCTTCCCCCTGTACGAGGGCTGAGCTGTCTTTTTTCTCTCCGGAGGCCGCAGATGCGGCCTCCGTTTTTTTCCGTGAAAATTTGCCTTGCTATTTTCCCTCCCCTTCGGCATAATGGGAGTTGAGGTGAACCGTTTTGTCCAGCTTATTCTGCTGTCCTCTGTGTGCCGCCCCCCTGGAGGTTCAGGAGGGCCGCTACGTATGTCCCGCCGGCCACAGCTTTGACCGGGCCGCGGCGGGCTATGTCCATCTGCTGCCCGCCAACCGGAAGCACTCCAAAAACCCCGGTGATGACAAGGAGATGGTGGCTGCCCGCTCCGCATTCCTGGATAAGGGGCACTATGCCCCCCTGCTGGAGGTCACGGAATCTGTGTCCCACCTGCCCCAGCCTGTCCTGCTGGACAGCGGCTGTGGCGAGGGTTATTACACCCAGGGGCTCTTCCGCGCCCTGGAGGAGGCCGGGCACCAGCCCCGGGCGGCAGGGGTAGATCTCTCCAAGTTTGCCCTGCGCCGGGCGTCCAAGCGGCTGCCCCAGGGTGAGTTTGCCGTGGCCTCGGTGTACCATCTCCCGTTGGGAGACGGCAGCGCCGATGTACTGACCAACGTCTTCTCCCCCCTGGCTGTGGAGGAATTTGCCCGGGTATTGCGTCCGGGCGGGCTGTTTCTCTATGTGGTGCCCTCCGCCCGGCATCTGTGGGAGATGAAGGAGGTCCTGTACCCTCAGCCCTACGAAAACCCGGTGAAGCGGGAGGACTACCCCGGCTTTGCGTGGCAGGAAGCCCGGTCGGTGCGCTACACCCTCTCCCTCACGGAACGCGCTGATATTATGGCGCTCTTCCACATGACCCCCTACGCCTGGAAGACCCCAAAAGAGGGAATCGCCCGGCTGGAGGCACTGTCCTCCCTGGACTGCCAGATTGGCTTTGACCTGCACCTCTATCGAAAACTCTAGGAGGTTTTATGAATCACCCTATTCTTTGGGCCGCAGTAGGCACCGGCTTTACCTTTCTCATGACCGCCCTGGGGGCGGCCACCGTGCTGGTGTTCCGTGGCCGCACCACCCCCTCCCTGCAGCGCATCTTTCTGGGCTTTGCCGCCGGCGTGATGGTGGCCGCCTCGGTATTCAGCCTGCTGCTCCCCGCCATTGAGGAGACGGAAGCTCTGGGGGGTATTGGCTGGCTGCCCGCCGCGGGAGGCTTTCTGCTGGGCGTACTCTTCCTGTGGGGGCTGGACAACCTGCTGCCCCACCTGCACCCCGAGGCCGAAGCCCCGGAGGGCCTGCCCTCCTCCTGGCGGCGCACCACCCTGATGGTGCTGGCCGTCACCCTGCACAACATCCCCGAGGGAATGGCCGTTGGCCTCTCCTTCGCCCTGGCTGCCCAGCACAGCGGCGGCGGCCTGTCCGCTGCCCTGGCTCTGGCCATCGGCATCGGCCTTCAGAATTTCCCTGAAGGTGCCGCCATCTCCCTGCCCCTGCGGCAGGAGGGGGTGAGCACCGGCCGCTCCTTCCTGTACGGCGCCCTGTCCGGGCTGGTGGAGCCCATCTTCGGCATTCTGGTAGTACTGGCCGCCGGAGCCATTGAGCCCTTCATGCCCTGGCTTTTATCCTTCGCCGCAGGCACCATGCTGTATGTAGTCACCGAGGAGCTCATCCCTGAGGCCCATCTGGGGGAGCACTCCAACGTGGGCACCCTCAGCGTCATGGCAGGCTTTGTGATTATGATGATTCTGGACGTGGCTCTGGGATAAAAGAAGACCGGATCTCTTTCCGAGATCCGGTCTCTTTTTTATCCGTTCACCCGCTCGCCGGTCATGGTCTGGTGAACAATGCTCTCCATCATATCCCGGGTGAGGGCACTGGCCACATAGCCGAAGACGTTGCCGTCTGTATCAATCATGAACGTGGTGGGGAAGGCCCAGATGCCGTACATGGCGAATACCTCGCCCGCAGAGTCCATAAGTACCGGGAACGTGTAGCCGTTGTCGGTCAAAAACTGCTCCACTTCCTCCTGGCTCACGTCCTGGCTGGTGGGATAGTCCGCCGACTTGGGGTTAGCCACTCCCAGCACCACCAGGTCCCCCTGGTTCTCCCCGTAATCCTCATACATGGCCTGGATTTCCGGCATCTCGCTCTGGCAGGGCTTGCACCAGGTGGCCCAGAAGTTCAGGAAGACGGTCTTGCCCTTGTAGTCCGAGAGGGTATGGGTATTGCCGTACTGGTCAGTGAGGGTGAAGTCCGGGGCGGGGACCAGGGTGGTCTCCTCCCCGCTGGAGGAGGCGCTCCCCTCGGTCTGGGAGGAGCCGGCACTTTGCTCCTCCTTGTCCTGCTGACTCTGGCTTCCGCTCTGACCCGAAGCGTCTGTCTGGCTCTGGGAGGTGCTGCCTCCCACGGTGGAGAGGTAGCTGGTAATGCCGTTCATATAGCCCGTGATGGTCATGACACCCATGAGGATCAGCAGTACGGCCCCCACCTTCACGGTGTAGCGCACCACCTTCTGATGGCGCTTGAAGAAGTCCAGCACCGCCCCGGTGAAGAGGCCCACCGCCAGGAAGGGGATGACGAAGCCCAGGGTATACACCCCGATCAGGAGGAATCCCGCTCCGGCGGTACCTGCCGAGGAGGCCATGAGCAGCACGCTGCCCAGGGTGGGGCCCACACAGGGGGTCCAGGCGAAGCTGAAGGTAAAGCCCAACACCAGGGCGGTGATGGGGTTCATGGCCCATTTATCCAGGCGCAGGGGCAGGCGATGCTCCTGTTCCACTGCCTTGGATTTGCCAAAGATACCCAGCTGATAGAGACCAAAGAGGATCATAATGGCGCCGCTGACCCGGGCAAACCACACCCGGTTGCCGCTGAAGAACCGGCCGAGGGCGGTAAAGCCGAAGCCCAGCGCCACAAAGGTGAAGCTGACGCCCAGGACGAAAAAGAGGGTGTTCACCATCACCCGGCCCCGGGGATAGTGGATGGTTCCGTCCTCTCCTACGGTGCGGGCGCCTCCTGCCAGGTAGCTGACATAGAGCGGCACCAGCGGCAGGACGCAGGGGGAAAAGAAGCTGAGCAGGCCCTGCACAAAGACGGTGAGGACCGGGACACTGGTTTCCAGGGAAAATCCCATATTGATTGTTCTCCTTTCCTGGGACAAAAAACCGGCACGGCAAAGCCGTGTCGGTTTTATAAACTTTTACTCAGTGGGGAAGCAGGACGGTCTTGCCTCCCGAGCGATAGTAGAGGGTCTTGTCCTTGTAGTAATTCACCGGATCCTTCCGGGTGCCGTTCACCCGCACCTCAAAATGGAGGTGATAGCCGGTGGAACGGCCTGTGGTGCCCACATAGCCGATGACCTGGCCCTGAGACACCGTCTCCCCCTTGGACACCGCCCGGCTGTTCATGTGGGCGTAGAGGGTGGAGGTGCCGTCGCTGTGGGAGACCACCACATAGTTGCCATAGGACCAGGAGGAGCCTGAGCCGTAAACGGAGGTAGTGACCACGCCGCTTTTAGCGGCGTAGATGGGGGTATTCTTGGGAGCGGGGACGTCAATTCCGGTGTGGTTGCCCGGCCTGCCGGTGAACGGGTCCTTGCGGGTTCCGAACAGGGAGGACAGGGTGTTCCGGCTGGAGGCCAGGGGCCAGAGAAAGCCTGATTCACTGGGGACACTGCTGATCTGGTCAGCCATCTCTTTCTCCAGCCGCTTGATCTCGTTGTCCACAGCGTTGGCCGCTGCCCTTAGCTCTGCCTCCGCCTCCTTCACCAGTTCCTCCTGGCCGCTAATCTCTTCCAAAAGGGCATCCACCTGGGCTTCCTGGTCCTTCAGCGCCTGCTGGGCGGTTACCTGCTTGGCCTTGGCCGCCTCCTGCTCCGCTTTGGAGCTCTCCAGGTCCGCCTTATCCGCCTTAATCTGCTCCTGGAGCGCCAGAAGCTCCTCCATGACGCTGTTATCGTAATCAATAACCTCTTCCACCATCATGAAGTTGTCCAACAGGTCGGAGAAGCTGCCGGAGGAGAACAGGATGGACCAGTAGGATATCTCCCCATCCTCCTCCATATACCGCACCCGCTCACAGAAGAGCTTATAGAGTTCCTGCTCCTGCTCCTCCGCCTGGGCCAGCTCGCCTTCTTTCTCGGTAATGAGCTCGCCATACTTCTGGATTTGGGCCTGGATGTTGTTGATCTCCGCCTGGGTGGCATTGATCTGCTGCTCCAGCAGGCTCTTCTGCTCCAGCGCCTTACTCTTGTCCGCCTGGATGGCCTTCAGCTGCTGCTGAAGCTGGGCCCGCTGGCTGTCCAGATCCGCCGCCTGGTCCTTCAAATCATCAATCTCTGCCTGAGTCACGGCCGAGGCCGGCATCACCGCCACCTCCCCCGTCAGTGGGATCATCAGAGCCAGCACTACCAGAAGGGAAACCACTTTTTTCACCGATTTCATCCCTGTTTTCATCCAAACTGCCCTCTCATTCTCAGACCAAATGGATCAACGCTCATCCGAACGCCCCTCAAAGGTATGTCCCCATCCCTGCCGTGGATGCACAGGCTTACACCTCGGAGCGGCCATGCTTTTAAAAAAACCGGCACAGCGGGCGCCGTGTCGGTTTTTTCAATTTACTTAGTGGGGAAGCAATACGGTTTGTCCGCCCGAACGGACGTACAAGGTCTTGTCCTTGAAGTAGTTCACCGGATCCACCCGGCTGCCGTTGACTCGGACTTCGAAGTGGAGGTGGTTGCCGGTGGAGGAACCGGTGGTGCCCACATAGCCGATGACCTGGCCCTGAGACACCGTCTCCCCCTTGGACACTGCCCGCTTATTCATGTGGGCGTAGAGGGTGGAGGTTCCGTCGCTGTGGGAGACCACCACATAGTTGCCGTAAGAGCTGTTGTAGGTGGACGTGGTCACCACACCGCTCTTGGCCGCATAGATGTTGGTATTTTTGGAGGCGGGAATGTCAATGCCCGTATGGTTGTTGGGCCTGCCCGTAATGGGGTGAATCCGGCTTCCAAAGAGGGAGGACAGAGTGTTCCAGCTGCTGGGCAGAGGCCAGAGGAAGCCCGACTCGCTGGGCACGTTGGCAATCTGCTCGGCCATCTCCTTCTCCAGACGCTTAATCTCCGCGTCCATGGCGTTGGCCGCTGCTTTCAGCTGGGCCTCGGCGGCTTCCAGCTGGTCCTCCTGGCCGCTGATCTCCTGGATCAGAGCGTCCACCTGGGCTTCCTGGTCCTTCAGGTCGGCCTTGGCAGCCTCCTGCTTGGCCTTAGCCGCCTCCTGCTCCTCCTTCGAGGTTTCCAGGGCCGCCTTGTCTGCCTCAATCTGCTCCTGAAGGGCCAGAAGCTCCTCCATGACGCTGTTGTCGTAGTCGATGACCTCTTCCACCATCATGAAGTTATCTAGCAGGTCGGAAAAATCACTGGAGGAGAAGAGAATGGACCAGTACGAAACCTCGCCCTCCTCTTCCATGTACCGCACCCGCTCGCAGAAGAGCTCATAGAGCTCCTGCTCCTGCTCCTCCGCCTCAGCCAGCTCGCCTTCCTTCTGCGTGATCAGTTCGCTGTACTTCTGGATTTGAGCCTGGATGTTGTTAATTTCCGACTGGGTGGCGTCAATTTGCTGCTCCAACAGGCTTTTCTGCTCCAGAGCCTTGCTCTTGTCCGCCTGAATGGCCTTCAGCTGGGCCTGAAGCTCAGCCCGCTGGCCGTCCAGCTCTGCCGCCTCATCCTTCAAATCGTCAATTTCTGCCTGGGTAACGGCCGAGGACGGCATCACCGTTACCTGACCGGTCAGCGGCACCAACAGGGCCAGCACCACCAACAGGGAAATTACTTTTCGGACTCCTTTTGCTGTTTGTTTCATTGCATGCTCCTCGTCTGCTCAGAGGGTTAGTGAACCATAATATTGGCCAGGATGGGCAGCAGCAGCACCACTACCATCAATCCTGCCAGAATTGCCATCATCATGCGCTGTCTCTTCTGACGCTTCATTGTGTCTCCCTCCCGCAATCAAACCTGAAGGAATTTCCGGATGGCCAGCGTGGAACCTCCCACACCGATGAGCGCACCCGTAATGCAGAACACAGCCAGAATGGTAGGGGCCATGGAGAGATAGCTGGTGATGGTAACCAGGGACAGGCCGTTGCCCTGGACAACCAGCTTAGCCACCAGCTCGTAAATGCCCCACTGGGCAAAGAAGGCAATCAATGCGCCGGTCAGTCCCAGCAGCATGCCTTCCACCACAAAGGGCCAGCGAACAAAGGCGTTTGTGGCACCGCACATCTTCATGATGGCTATCTCCTCCCGGCGGTAGAAGGTGGCAAGCTTAATGGTGTTGGCAATAATAAACAGGGACACCACCAGCAGAATGCCAATCAGGACGGCCGCCACACCGGTGGCAATGTTGCGCACCAGCACAAAGCCCTGGGCAATGTCCACGGCAGCCCGAACCTTGGCCACGCCGCTCACCTGCTCCACAGCTGAGACCGTCTGGGCCATCTGCTCAATATCGGTCACATGGATACGGTAGCGGTCCCGCAGCACCTCAGGCTGGAGAGAGTTGAACAGATCGTTCTCCGCGCGGCCCTCCTTCCAGTCATCCAGCGCCTCAGCGCGGGTGACGAAGGTTACCTGGGACACGTTGGGGATGGCCTCGATTTCCGGCTGAATGGCCCGGGCCTCCTCCTCGGTATATGTATCATCGATGTACGCCAAAAACTCATTCTCCGCCTCCAGATCCCCCAGCATGTTGTCCAGGTTCACCGCCAGCAGAGAGAACGAACCCATAATCAGAAGGCAGGCCACAATCATACACACAGCGGCAAACGACATGAAGCCGTGGGTAAAAATAGAGTGGAAGCCCTCGCTGACATAATATCCCGCATCAAATTTTCTCGCCATTGTAGTACCCACCTGTCTCGTCGCTGATGATCCGTCCGTTTTCAATGGCCACAACCCGCTTGGAGAAGCGGTTGACCAGATTCTTTTCATGGGTAACCACCAGCATGGTGGTGCCCAGCTCGTTGATACGCTCCAGCAGCATCATAATTTCCAGGGAACGCTGGGGGTCCAGGTTACCCGTGGGCTCGTCGGCGATGATCATGCTGGGGTTATTCACCAGCGCCCGGGCAATGGCCACACGCTGCTGCTCGCCGCCGGACAGCTGTCCGGGATACCGGTCCGCCTTCTGCTCCAGGCCTACCAGCTGCAGCACATAGGGAATGCGCCGGCGCACCTCACGGGGCGATGCTCCGATGGCCCGCATGGCAAAGGACAGGTTCTCATACACCGTCTTTTTCTCAATGAGTCGGAAGTCCTGGAAAATAATCCCCAGAGTTCTCCGCATGTAGGGGATCTGCCGGGGCGCAATATTGCTCAGACTGTACCCGTTGACCATCAGTTTTCCTTCGGTCGCCGCAATCTCACCCGTAATCAGCTTGATGATGGTGGATTTGCCCGACCCGGAAGGACCCACCAGAAAGACAAACTCCCCGTCATCAATGCGCATATTGACCCCTTTCAGGGCCTTGGTCCCATTATCATATTCCTTATATACATCTATGAGCCGTATCATGTGCTCCTCCGTAGATTTCTCTTGATTTCATCCCTCTGCCCCATAGGGCGCTTATGGAAAGTGTACCACAGATCCTGTGTTATGTAAATGACAAAATCATCCCTTCTCCCCGCTTTTCCGGCAGAGTCCGAGCAAGCGGTTGTAATTATTTTGTCATTTTTGTTACTTTATTGTAACCCATAACCAGACACATTGCAAGCCCTTTTCCCGATGCTGCATAAAAAAACACCGCCTGCGAATGCAGGCGGTGTTTTGATTGTACTCAGGACTCAATTCCCCGGGAAATCAGGTACTTCTTTACCATCAGAGCCACCTTGAAGGTGATGGCGTCATCAAACTCCCGCAGATCCAAGCCGGTGAGCTTCTTGATCTTCTCCAGGCGGTACACCAGGGTGTTCCGGTGGACAAAGAGCTTCCGGGCGGTCTCGGACACGTTCAGATTGTTCTCGAAGAACTTGTTGATGGTCAGCAGAGTCTCCTGATCCAGGGCATCGATGGGATTCTTCTTGAAAACCTCCTGGAGGAACATCTGGCAGAGGATGGTAGGCAGCTGATAAATCAGACGGCCGATACCCAGATTTTCATAGTTGATGACGGTCTTTTCCGTCTCAAACACCTTGCCCACATCGATGGCCACGCCGGCCTCCTTATAGGCCCGGGCCAGATCGCGGATGTGGTTGACCACAGTACCGATACCGATGACCACCTTGATGCCCAGCTCCTGGGAAACCGCGGTGGAGATCTGCTTGGCAATCTTCTGCAACTCCTTGACGTCCGCACCCTCGGGCAGCTGTTTGATGAGGGCCACGTCAGTCTCGTTGATGGAGATGACAAAATCCGTCTGCTCATCGGGGAACAGGCTGCGGATGACGTCGATGGTGCTCACATCGGCAGGACCCAGCTGGCGCACCAGGAAAGCGGCCCGGGGCGCTTCGGAGACAAAGTGGAGCTCCTTGGCCTGGGTATAAATATCGCCCAGCAGAATATTATCCGAAATAATATTCTTCACAAAGGTAGCCTTGTCGTGCTTCTCCTCATAGTAGGTCTTGGCGCCGTTGAAGGCAACCACAGCCATAGCGCACAGAGAGACGGCCATTTCATCCTCGCCCTTGACAAAGGCGGCATAGTCAAACTGGGCACCCCAGCCGGCCAGGGGCTTGAACACTTTCCCCTCAAAATAGGCCTCGCTGTCCTCTGCCGCGTTGATCGCGGCAACTGCACCGGCCCAATGCTCCCCAATACAGGTCAGCTCACTACAGGCAACTACAATACCGTCAGAGTCAATCACGCCCACCATGCGGTTGACGCTGTCCTTCATCTGAAGGACGACTCCCTGGAACATCCTGCTAGACACATCCATCCCTCCTAATACGCTCAAAGCATATCCCTATTATAACGGGTCCCCCCTGCCTTTGGCAAGAGGTTTTCGTTATTTTTTTGTGGAAAACGCCCAAAAAGCTCAGGTCCCCGACACAGCCCTTTGAAGGGAGGTCCGCTCTTTCTCTGTCAAAAAACGCCAATTTCCGGGATTTAGGCCCTCATCCAGCAACAATGGGCCCATAGAAAGCCGCTTTAATGTCAGGACCGGTTTTCCTCGTGCGGCCAGCATTCGCTTCACCTGGTGGTACTTCCCCTCCCGCAGGGTAACCAAGCAGCGCCGCCCATCCTCCAGGGGCTCCAGGCCGGCGGGCAGGCACTTTGTTCCATCCCCCAGCACCATTCCCTCGGCCAGCGCAGCCACATCCTCCTGGTTCACTTGTCCCTCCACCTGGGCCAGGTACACCTTGTCCACATGCTTTTTAGGAGAGAGCAGCTCATGGGCCAGGGCTCCGTCGTCAGTGATGAGCAGCAGCCCCGTGGTATCCTTATCCAGCCGCCCCACGGGGAACAGCCCCCTGCGGCGCAAGTACTCCGGCAGCAAATCCAGTACGGTCTTCTGCCGCTTATCCTCGGTGGCAGACAGCAGTCCCTCCGGTTTATGGAGCATAATATAGACAAAGGGGGCACAGTCCACCAGCTCCCCATCCACCAGAATAACCGCACTCTCCAGGTCAAATTTGTCCTCCGGCCGGGCGGCGGGCCGGTCATTCACCCATACCCGCCCCTGGCGCACCAGCTCCTTGACCTCCTTCCGGGACCAACGCCCCGTGGAGGAGAGCAGCTTATCCAAACGCTCCTGTGCCATATGGCATGCCTCCTCAGAAAAAGGACCGCCGCGCACTGTGCCGCGGCGGCCCATGTGGATTCTTTGGTTCAGGACAGTAGAATCCGGTCGTTGTCCAGCGCTTTCCCCGCTCCGGTGCGGAACCGCTCCAGCAGATCCTCCACCGTCATGCCGGCTCGCTCCTCTCCCCGGATGTCCAGCACTACGCTTCCCCCGTCCATCATCAGAGTCCGGTTGCCCAGTCCCAGGGCCTGGTGCATGTTGTGGGTCACCATCAGGGTGGTGATATGGTGCTCCGCTACAATCTCCCGAGTCAGCTTCAGCACCTTCTCCGCCGTGCCCGGGTCCAGGGCCGCGGTGTGCTCATCCAGCAGCAGCACCTTTGGAGGAACCAGGGTGGACATGAGCAGGGTCAGAGCCTGACGCTGGCCGCCGGACAGCAGCCCCACTGGCTGGCGCATCCGGTCCTCCAGCCCCATATCCAGCCGTGCCAGCTGCTCCCGGAAAAACGCCCGGTCCGCCTTGCTGGTGCGGCTGAAGAAGGCGTGCTGGTGCTTGGCCGTACGGAGATAAGCCAGGGCCAGGTTCTCCTCGATGGTCATATTGGGAGCCGTACCCCGCATGGGGTCCTGAAACAGGCGGCCCATCTCCCGGCTGCGCCGGTACTCAGGCTTGTAGGTAATGTCCTCCCCGGCCAGCACAATGGATCCTTCGTCTACATAGAAGACCCCGGCAATGGCGTTGAAGAGGGTAGATTTGCCCGCTCCGTTGGAGCCCACAATGGTAATGAAATCTCCATCCTCCACCGTCAGGTCCAGATGAGACAGGGCGGTTTTCTCATTCACCGTCCCGGGATTGAAGGTTTTGGAAAGGTTTCTTAATTCCAGCATTGCCATCTCACCGTTCCTCCCTTCTGGCCGCGATCGCACGGCGCTTCTTGACCTGGAAGGCAGCCCAGCGACGGACCGCCGGGGCGGCGATGGCCACGCCCACAATGACGGCGGAGACCAGCTTCATGTAGTCGGCCGGGATGTTGAAGCGCAGGGCAGCGGCATAGATGCAGCGGTAGATGATGCTGCCCACCACCACGCCCAGCACCCGCCGGACCATGGAGCCCTTGCCGATGAGGGTCTCGCCAATTACCAGGGCGGCCAGGGCCAGCACCACCATGCCGGTGCCGTTGTTCACGTCGGCAACGGTGGTGGACTGGGCCGCCATAGCGCCCGACAGACCAGTCATCGCGTTGGACAGGCACAGGCCCACGGTGATGGTAAAGGTGGGATTGATGGAGGAGGCCCGGACCATATCCGCGTTATCGCCGGTGGCCCGGATGGACAGTCCCAGCCGGGTACCCAGAAACAGCACCAGCAGTACGCACAACGCCAGCACAATGAGGGCAGCCACGATTACCTTGCTCCAGCTCCCCCCGATTCCGGCCTCCTGAGCCAGGGTATAGATGGTGGGCACCATGAAGAGGGACTGGTTGCTCTTGCCCATCACCATCAGATTGATACTGTAAAGGCCGATGTTTGTGATAATGCCTGCCAGAATGGAGGGCACAGACAGCTTGGTCTGAAGAAAAGCCGTAATAAAGCCGGCGGCCGCAGCGGCCAGCATGCCCGCAGGCAGTGCCAGAATGGGGTGACCGGACAAGCACATCATGGCGGACACCGCGCCGCCCAGTACGAAGGCTCCGTCGGTGGTCATGTCGGCGATATTCAAGATAGAAAAGCTCAGAAAGAGCGCCAGGGCCACAGGTGCATAGAGAAAACCTGTCTCCAGGGCGGTCTGAATTACATAAACCACGGAAAAATCGCTCCTCTCAATGGACAGGCCATCCCTCCGCTCAAGCGGAGGGATGGCTGTAATACCGGTCTGTTGCTTCCGGGTTAGTCCTCAGTCGTCTGGACCTCCACAAGCTGGGCGCCCATATCAGCAAACATGGAGTAGTCGGCCCCCAGTGCGGCGGCGGTCTCGGTGTTCACGGTGATAATGTCGCCGGAGACGGTGATATAGTCGGGGAACTCGCCGGTCTGGAGCACCTGGAGCGCCAGGTCAGCGGTCTGGGTACCCAGGTCGGTGTAGTTGACACCACAAGTGGCGAAGGCACCGTTGCGGACGAAGGAGTCGGCGCCGGCGTAGTGGGGAATGCCCGCCTGGGCCAGAGTGGGGGCAATGGCCAGCTCGGCGGCCTGGACCACATTGTCGGTGGGGGTAAACACCGCGTCTACCTGGCCCACCAGAGAGCTGACGGCGGCGATAATCTCATCAGAGGTGTTGCCGGTCTTTTCAACATAGGAGATGTTCTTGCTGTCCAGGTAAGCCTTGGCGTCCTCAATGGCAGGGGCGCTGTTCAGTTCTGAAGTGGAGTACAGAAGGCCAACGGTCTTCACGTCGGGGTTCTGGGCCAGCATCATATCCAGAACGAGCTCCACGTTCAGGGCATCGCTGGTGCCGGTGACATAGGGGATTCCGGTGAGCTTGGCTACCTCGGGGTAGCTGACGGTACCGTAGATTACAGGGGTCTGGGTCTGCTGAGCGGAGACGGCCATCTGCTGGGCTGCCAGGGTGCCGATAGGGATGATAGCGTCATAACCGCCGGCAATAATCTCCGCGCCAATCTGCTGGAGAGCAGACGTTTCATTGTTGCCGCTGAAGTCCCGGTATTCGATGCTCACGCCCAGCTCTTCCGCCTTGGCGTCCAGCTCTGCGGTAATGGCGTCCCGAATCTCATTCATGGAAGGATGATCCAGCTGGCGAACCACGGCAATCTTATACCCCTCGCCGCTGCCGGAGGAGTTCTCCGAACCGGTAGTACCGGAAGAGGACGTCCCGGAGGACGTGGTTCCGCTGGAGCAGGCAGCCAATGCCAGGGCCATGGCAAGGGACAGGGTCAGCGCCGTGAGCTTCTTTACGATGTTGTGCTTTTTCATGAGAAATACCTCCATTTGTTGGCCTTTCGGCCGAAATTTGTTTGGGTGGGTGATGGAGGGGCCGGTGCCGGCGGCCTTGGCTTCGGAGTATAAAAAAACGCCCCTGTCCCCCACATGGGACAAGAGCCTAACTCCTGCGATACCACCCAAATTGACGTAAATACGTCCGCTCGCTTCACGCGCCATCACGCGTGCCCGATGGATAACGGGTGGGTCCCCGTCGGCATCTACTTGGTTGCCCGTTCAAGCCGCCCTCAAAAGTCCATTCACTCAGCCGCTCCCCGCCCTGATTCCACCACCCAGGGCTCTCTGAAGGTTTGCTGCACCGGCTACTAATCTTCTTCATAGGTTTTTGGGATTTACTTGTTGGTGTTATTATATGCATCCCATTCCCACTTGTCAACCCCTTTTTTCACATCCTACAAAAAGGGAGCAGCGGAACTCCGCTGCTCCCTGACCATGCACCAGCATTACGCCTGCTCGTGATCCACAGAGAATACCATCTGCTCCAAGGCCCTCGCAGCCTGTCCCAGGTATCCTATATAGTCGATTGCGGCCACAATACCCAGAATACCAATCACCACCGCAAAAACCAGAAGGGCAATGGTTGCGGTACCAAATCCCACTGGCACAGGGATAAAAATCAGGATTACACTGATCAGCTCTGACAGAACATATAGCTTCCACACTCTCTGGCCCCGCCGCAGGACAGCCTCCTGCTCCATGCCGTCCAACAGGCACCGCGTGCCCTGGAGCACCAGCCAGAGGACCACCAGCACCCCCAGATTCCGGATTACATCCACTGTCTCAGCCAGGAATCCCTCCTTGCCCAGCATATTGTAAACAATCCCCAAGATAAGTAAAACAATTTCAATCAGGAACGCCTTTTGATACTCCGGACGGACCCGGCCCATTCCATACAGTCCTACCAAATACATGATGCTGCCTACCACCATGGCAACCACGCCGATGAGCATAAAGACCACCATCGTACCTATGCCTCCCTGCATAAGTGCAAACGGGTCGTTCAATGCAAGGACCAGGGAGAGAATTGCATTTACCAAAATCGCTGCCAGAGAAATCAGAACCACAATGTTGCCTTTTTGCATCAGTCGGAGCTTCTGTGCGGAAAGCATCGCCGTTTCACGATCTAGTGACATACTCATCCCAACCTTTCGTCCTTTATAATTTTATGGTAACATTCTTAATCTATTCTGCCAATTCTGCTCATCAGAATGTTCAGTTTCATTCAAAAATTTGCTCCTCGCAACAAGCTGTCTCCCATTTTTCTTTCCGGTCCACCGCCAAAAGCTCTTTCAGTTTATTCAATTAAACCTTTAGTCTGTCTTAAGTTTATCATAATAAACCTATACTGTCAAGGAAAATACGAATAGTCCAGAGAAAACTGTAATGAAAAAAGAGCGGGCTTCCAAGGAAGCCCGCTCTTTGAGAGACGGTAACGTAAAATTACTCGTTGATCTCGATGACAACGCCGGAACCCACGGTACGGCCACCCTCACGGATAGCGAAACGCAGGCCCTTCTCAATGGCGATGGGGGTGATCAGCTCAACGTCCATGTCGACGTTATCGCCGGGCATGCACATCTCAGTGCCCTCGGGCAGGGAGATGATGCCGGTCACGTCGGTGGTACGGAAGTAGAACTGAGGACGATAGTTGTTGAAGAAGGGAGTGTGACGGCCGCCCTCTTCCTTGGTCAGCACGTACACCTGGCCCTTGAACTTGGTGTGGGGGTGAATGGAGCCGGGCTTGCACAGAACCTGGCCGCGCTCCACGTCGGTCTTGGCAATACCACGGAGCAGAGCACCGATGTTGTCGCCAGCCTCAGCGAAGTCCAGGGTCTTGCGGAACATCTCCAGACCGGTCACGACGGTGGACTTCTTCTCGTCGGACAGACCAACGATCTCCACGGTCTCACCAGTCTTAACCATACCACGCTCCACACGGCCGGTAGCCACGGTGCCACGGCCGGAGATGGTGAACACGTCCTCGACGGGCATCAGGAAGGGCAGGTCGTCGTTACGGGCGGGAGTGGGGATATAGTTGTCAACAGCGTCCATCAGCTCCTTGATGCAAGCAAACTCGGGAGCGTTGGGATCGTTGGACTCGGACACCAGGGCGTTCAGAGCGGAACCCTTGATGATGGGGATGTCGTCGCCGGGGAACTCGTAGTTGGACAGGGTCTCACGAACCTCCATCTCAACCAGCTCCAGCAGCTCCTCGTCGTCAACCTGATCGCACTTGTTCAGGAAGACAACGATGGCGGGCACGCCCACCTGACGGGCCAGCAGGATGTGCTCCTTGGTCTGAGCCATGGGGCCGTCGGTAGCAGCGATAACCAGGATGGCGCCGTCCATCTGAGCAGCACCGGTGATCATGTTCTTGATATAGTCGGCGTGGCCCGGGCAGTCAACGTGGGCATAGTGACGGGCAGCGGTCTCGTACTCAACGTGAGCGGTGTTGATGGTGATGCCGCGCTCGCGCTCCTCGGGAGCCTTGTCGATGGAGCTGTAATCGGTGTAGTCAGCACCGCCCTGCATAGCCAGGTACTTGGTGATGGCAGCAGTCAGAGTGGTCTTGCCGTGGTCGACGTGACCGATGGTGCCGATGTTAACATGGGGCTTAGTACGCTCGAATTTTGCCTTAGCCATTGGGATTTCCTCCTTATATTACAATTGTAATCCATATTTGCCGGGCTGCGTCGTATCAGGGACATTTTATCCTATTCCTGATGGAATTGCAACCCTATTTTTCCCGCAGGGAGTCTTACTCCTGGCTGCGGCCGCGCTGGGCAATGATCTTCTCAGCAATGCTCTTGGGAATCTCCACATAGCTGTGGGGCTCCATGGAGTACTGGCCGCGGCCCTGGGTGCTGGAACGCAGGTCGGTGGCATAGCCAAACATGTTGGCCAGAGGCACCAGCGCGTCGATCTGAGTGGCACCAGGACGGCTCTCCTGGCCCTGGATCTGTCCGCGGCGGCTGTTCAGATCGCCGATGACGTTGCCAAGGTACTCGTCGGGAGCAATGACAGACACCTTCATCATGGGCTCCAGCAGGACGGGATCCGCCTTGCGCATAGCCTCCTTGAAGGCCATGGAACCGGCAATCTTAAAGGCCATCTCAGAGGAGTCAACCTCGTGGTAGGAACCGAAGGTCAGATGGACCTTCACGTCCACAACGGGGTAGCCAGCCAGAACACCGGCCTGCATGGCACCCTGAATACCAGCGTCAACAGCAGGAATATATTCCTTGGGAATGACACCGCCGGTGATCTCGTTGAGGAACTCGTAGCCCTTGCCGGACTCGTTGGGCTCAACGGTGATGCGGACGTGGCCGTACTGGCCCTTACCGCCGGACTGACGGGCATACTTGGTATCCTGCTCGACGGACTTCTTAATGGTCTCCTTGTAGGCGACCTGGGGAGCGCCCACGTTGGCCTCCACCTTGTACTCACGGAGCAGACGGTCCACGATGATCTCCAGGTGCAGCTCGCCCATGCCGGCGATGATGGTCTGACCAGTCTCCTCATCGGTGTAGGTCTTGAAGGTCGGGTCCTCCTCAGCCAGCTTCATCAGGGCGATGCCCATCTTCTCCTGGCCGGCCTTGGTCTTGGGCTCAATGGCCACGCGGATTACGGGCTCGGGGAAGTCCATGGACTCCAGAATGATGGGATGCTTCTCATCACACAGAGTATCACCGGTGGTGGTGTTCTTCAGGCCGATGACGGCACAGATATCACCGGAATAGCAGCACTCGATGTCCTCGCGGTGGTTGGCGTGCATCTGCAGAATACGGCCGATGCGCTCCTTCTGTCTCTTGGTGGAGTTGAGCACGGAAGTGCCGGTGTTCAGAACACCGGAATACACACGCACGAAGGACAGACGGCCCACGAAGGGGTCGGTGGCAATCTTGAAGGCCAGAGCGGAGAAGGGGCCCTCATCCTCAGAGTGACGCTCCTCCTCTTCCTCGGTATCGGGATTTACACCCTTGATGGCGGGAATATCAATGGGAGAGGGCATATAGTCCACGATGGCATCCAGCAGCTTCTGCACACCCTTGTTCTTGTAAGAGGTGCCGCAGGTCACGGGAACCATCAGGTTCTCGATGGTAGCCTTACGGATGGCGCGGCGGATCATATCCTGGGGAACTTCCTGCTCCTCCAGAACCAGCATCATGATCTCCTCGTCGATGTCAGCGCAGGCGTCCAGCAGCTTAGTGCGGTACTCCTGAGCCAGCTCCATCATGTCCTCGGGAATCGCTTCCACGCGCATGTCCTTGCCCAAGTCATCGTAGTAGATGTCCGCGTCCATCTCCACCAGGTCGATAATACCCTTGAAGGTCTCTTCCTTGCCGATGGGCAGCTGGATGGGCACCGCATTACACTTCAGACGGTCATGGATCATGTTCAGAACATTGTAGAAGTCAGCACCCATGATGTCCATCTTATTGACGTAAATCATGCGGGGGACCTTGTAGTCATCAGCCTGACGCCAGACGGTCTCGGACTGGGGCTCCACGCCGCCCTTGGCGCACATGACGGTCACAGAGCCGTCCAGCACGCGCAGGGAACGCTGGACCTCAACGGTGAAGTCCACGTGGCCCGGAGTGTCGATGATGTTCAGACGGGTCTGGGGGAACTGATTCTTAGTTCCCTTCCAGTAACAGGTGGTAGCAGCGGAGGTGATGGTGATACCACGCTCCTGCTCCTGAGCCATCCAGTCCATGGTGGCGGTACCCTCGTGGGTCTCGCCGATCTTGTAGTTGACGCCGGTATAATAGAGGATACGCTCGGTAGTGGTGGTCTTACCCGCGTCGATGTGGGCCATGATACCAATGTTGCGCGTATTCTCCAAAGAAACTTTTCTTGCCATACTTCGTCTCCTTTTGGATTACCAGCGGTAGTGAGCGAAGGCCTTGTTGGACTCAGCCATCTTATGGGTATCCTCGCGCTTCTTCACGGCGGAACCGGTGTTGTTGGCGGCGTCCATAATCTCGCCGGCCAGACGCTCCTTCATGGTCTTCTCACCGCGGCTGCGGGCATAAGTGGTCAGCCAGCGCAGACCCAGGGTCTGACGCCGCTCGGGGCGAACCTCGATAGGCACCTGATAGGTGGCGCCGCCCACACGGCGGGCCTTAACCTCCAGGGAGGGCATGATGTTCTCAAGAGCCTGGGTGTAAACCTCCATGGGCTCCTTGCCGGTCTTCTCCTTGATGATGTCAAAGGCGCCGTAGACAACCTTCTGCGCCACGCCCTTCTTGCCATCCAGCATGATGCTGTTGGTGAGCTTGGTAACCAGGACGGAGTTGTAAAGCGGATCGGGCAGAACCTCCCGCTTGGGTACATTTCCTCTTCTGGGCACTTTGCTTCCCTCCTTCTTATAAAATTAGAAATCATAGGTACTCGAAGCAACTGCTTGCTCCGTGTAATGCCTGTCCGAGGTTTACCCATATATATATGGAATAAACGCTCGGCAAGGCGGGGCTGCCTTGCGCAAACGCACAATGCAATTCAGGGTTCAGACGTTTTGTCTGAGTGCCGGGAGAAATAATTTGGAAAAATTACTTCTTGCCAGCCTTGGGCCGCTTGGCGCCGTACTTGGAACGAGCCTGCATACGGCCGTTGACGCCCTGGGTATCCAGAGTGCCGCGGATGATGTGGTAACGAACGCCGGGCAGGTCCTTAACACGGCCGCCACGAATCATGACCACAGAGTGCTCCTGCAGGTTGTGTCCAACACCGGGAATGTAGGCGGTGACCTCATAGCCGTTGGTCAGACGAACACGGGCGATCTTACGCAGAGCGGAGTTCGGCTTCTTAGGAGTGGAAGTACGAACGGCGGTGCACACACCTCTCTTCTGGGGAGAGGGCAGATCGGTGTTCTTGTTCTTCAGGGTGTTCAGACCGTGCTGGAGGGCGGGAGAGGTGGACTTGTAGGTCACCTGCTGACGACCTTTGCGGACCAGCTGATTAAAAGTAGGCATGGTTTTCCTCCTTTCCGAAAAGCTGCCCCAGGTGGGGCATGATATATATTTTAACAGAATCAGGCGTACCTTATTCTGCTAAAACCAAATTTGGGAAACGAATGGGGGCGCTTATCCCACCAGAGCGGCCACTGCGCTGCCCACGGCGATCCCGCAGGCCGCACCCAGCTCCTTCATGGAGGGAACCTCCTCCACGGCCACCGCTGCCTCCTGGGCCAGCCGGGCCAGGGGTTCGGTCACACGGGGGTCGGCGTCGGCAGCCAGGAAGACTTTCGTCGCGCGGCCGTCGCCAAGGGCACGTTTGGTTTGCTTCGCCCCAACTACTTTGCTGGACGTGTTCAGTTCTGAAAGCATTTCGGTGCCCTCCTCTCCCCGGTTCCGGGGTGTTTCATCGGGTAAAAGGACAGACTTGCCCCTACCACCGCAATTTGGAATTATATCATTTTGTCAAGCCCTCGTCAAGCATGAATCACTCAGAAATCCACAAAGTTTTCCACGTTCTCCTCTCCCCTTTCCACAAAAACAGAAAATCCGAACGGCGCGCAACCGGACACCCGTCTTTGCGTCTGGATGAGTAGAGACGCACCCCTTGATGTTGCTCCACGCTTTATATAAAGGAGGACTGCTTTATGAAACGTATGCTTGCGCTGCTGCTTTGTGTCTGTCTGTCCCTTCTTCCCGGCTGCACCGCCGCCTCCGCAGCCAAAGAGCTCACCGCCCAGAAGGTCTATGCCGTCAACTATGACGGCCCGCCGGAGCTAGCCGAGAACGTGGACACCGCTCTGTCCACCTTTGGACTGGAGCTGCTTCGGAACGCCCGGGAGGCTCAGGAAGGAAGTGTTCTCCTCTCTCCCCTGTCTGTGGCTCTGGCCCTGTCCATGGCGGCCAATGGGTCGGAGGGCGAAACGCTGGCCCAGTTTGAGGCCCTGCTTTCCGGCGGGAGCGGTCTGGATGTGCTCAACGCCCGGTGCGCCCAACTGATGGAAGAATACCAAAGCCTGGACGGTTCCACCCAGTGCTCCATCGCCAACAGCATCTGGGTGGACCCGGATGGGCAGATCCGGGAGAACTTCATCGGCAAATGCGCCGGCATCTTCGATGCCCAAGTGTTCCAGGGAGATCTTTCCGCCCCCGGGATTGTGAGGGATCTCAACGGCTGGGTGTCGAAACACACCAATAAAATGATCCCAACCATCATCTCGGAGCCCTTTTCGGAGAACACCGCCTCACTGCTGGTCAACGCCCTGTACCTGAAAAATACCTGGGCCAGCAAATTTGACCCCAACAACACTTATGCGCGTGAGTTCACTCACACAGGTGGCGACACGAAATCCATGGATTTTCTGAACAAAGGCTCCTGCACTCTCCCCTACCTTCAGGGTGACGGGGTGCAGGGCGTGGTGCTGCCCTACGACGACGGTCGCTTGGGCTTCTTTGCCCTCCTCCCCGATGGAGATCTGGACAGTTGGCTGGCCGGATTGGAAGGACGCGAACTGTCTGAACTTCTGGCCAGGCGGGAGGATACGCGGTTTCTCTGTCTGGCTCTGCCTAAGTTCGAGGCGGAGTGGAAGGGGGAATTGAAGGATATTCTGTCTGCTCTGGGTCTGGAGGATGCCTTTGCTACAGGGGTGGCCGACTTCTCTCGGCTGGGGGACAATCCGGAGGGCTACTACCTCTCCCAGGTCATCCACGCGGCCAAGATCAAAGTCAATGAGAAGGGCACCGAGGCTGCCGCCGCCACAGTGGCAGCCGGCAGCGGTGAGTCCAGCGCTCCGCTTGAGGAGGGCATCACCCTGGTGTTTGATCGGCCCTTCCTCTACGGCATTGTGGACCTGGAGACGGGTATTCCCTTGTTTCTGGGTACGTTTGAATAAATGGTGTCCGAGCCGCTGCGAACAACTCAGGAAAGCGTATAAATTGGCCAAAAGGGACCATGCTACCTCCATCCATAGAAGGAGGAGAAGCGTTCATGACCATTCATGTCAATGAGGCCTGCGTGGGCTGCGGCCTGTGCACCAGCATGTGTCCCGGAGTCTTTACCATGACCGACGAGGGGGTGGCCGCCGCCCGGGACGAAATTTTTCCCGAGCAGGAGGCCCAGGCCCGGGAGGCGGCGGAAAGCTGCCCGGCCAGCGCCATTGAACTTACCTCTTAACCGTACAAAAAAGACGGCCGTCCCGATGGGACGGCCGTTTTTTATTCAGATGGTTGAAGGGGATTTCCTTACAGAGGAGCATCCTCCGTGGAAGCCTGGGCAGGAGTATCCAGCTCAATGGTGCCGGTCTCCAGGAAGAGATCGTCCTCCTCCACACTCTCCTCAGGCTCAGCCAGGGCATCGGCCACAATGGCTCCGCCCTCATTGGCAGTGGGCATATTGCCCTCGTCATCGATGGGGTCCTCCTTGCGGTACTGAGCCAGGCCGGAACCGGCGGGGATCAGCTTACCGATGATGACGTTCTCCTTCAGGCCCAGCAGGTGGTCCACCTTACCCTTGATGGCCGCCTCGGTAAGCACCTTGGTGGTCTCCTGGAAGGAGGCGGCGGACAGGAAGGACTCGGTGGCCAGAGAGGCCTTGGTGATACCCATGAGCAGGCGAGTGCAGGTGGGCAGGCGCAGGTCCTCGCCCATCTCGTTCTTCTCCCCGGCGTCGATGCGGGCCTTCACGGCCTCCTCGGCGTCCAGGAACTCCACGATGTCGATGGTGGAACCGGACAGCAGGTCGGAATCGCCAGCGTCCTCCACACGGACCTTCCGCATCATCTGGCGGACAATAACCTCGATGTGCTTATCGTTGGTGTCAACGCCCTGCTGACGGTACACCTTCTGCACCTCGCGGATGAGGTAGTTGTGACAGTCGGACAGGCCGCGGATGCGTAAAACCTCGTGGGGAGACAGGGCGCCCTCGGTGAGCTCAAGGCCCTTGGGCACGATGTCGCCGTCCTTCACCTTGATACCAGCGGAGTAAGGCAGGGCGTAGGTCACGACCTCGCCGTCGTCGGCGGTGATGGTCAGGTTGCACATGACGTTGCGCTTGGTCTCCTCGATGGTCACGCGGCCGCCAATCTCAGCCAGCTGGGCCATCTTCTTGGGCTTGCGGGCCTCGAACAATTCCTCAACTCGGGGAAGACCCTGGGTGATATCGCCGCCGGCTACGCCGCCGGTGTGGAAGGTACGCATGGTCAGCTGGGTACCAGGCTCGCCGATGGACTGAGCGGCGATAATACCAACCGCCTCGCCCATGCCAACGGGCTCGCCGATGGCCAGGTTAATGCCGTAGCACTTGGCGCACACGCCGCTGCGGGCGCGGCAGGTAAGGACGGAGCGGATCTTGACGGAGTGGATGCCGTGCTCCTCCAGGACCGCCGCGTCATCCTTGCGCAGCATGGTATCCCGGGTGAAGAGCAGCTCGCCGGTGGCGGGATCCACAATGTCCTCGGCAGGATAGCGGCCGTGGACACGCTCGGCGAAGGTCTCGATGACCTGGCCGTACTCCTCGATCTCGCTGACCTCGATGCCGTCGGTGGTGCCGCAGTCGTCCTCGCGGATGATAACCTCCTGGGACACGTCCACCAGACGACGAGTCAGGTAACCAGAGTCGGCGGTACGCAGAGCGGTATCGGCCATGCCCTTTCGAGCGCCTCTGGAGGAGATGAAGTACTCCAATACGGAAAGGCCTTCACGGAAGTTGGCCTTGATGGGGATTTCGATGGTACGGCCGGCGGTATCGGCCATCAGGCCACGCATACCGGCCAGCTGACGGATCTGAGCCATAGAACCACGGGCGCCGGAGTCGGCCATCATGAAGATGGGGTTGTAGCGGTCCATGGAGGCCTGGAGGGCCTGGGTCACGTCGGCAGTGGTCTTCTCCCAGGCGGCCACGGTGAGGCGGTAGCGCTCGTCGTTGGTGATAAGACCGCGGCGGTACTGCCGGTCGATCTTCACGATCTCCTTCTCGGTCTCGGCAATGAGCTCATACTTCTTCTGGGGGACGGTCATGTCCGCAATGGCTACGGTCAGAGATCCCACGGTGGAGTAGTGATAGCCCAGGTCCTTGATGGCGTCCAGAACGCCGGCGGAGACGGTGAAGCCGTGCTTGGTGATGCACTTGTCGATAATCTTGCCCAGCTGCTTCTTGCCAACCACGAAGTTGATCTCGGGCTCGAACATGTTCTCGGGGTTGCTGCGGTCCACAAAGCCCAGGTCCTGGGGCACGGCCTCGTTGTAGATGAGGCGGCCCACGGTGGTCTCCACCAGCTTGTGGCGCATCTCACCGTCGATCTCCCGGTACATACGCACCTTGATGGGAGAGTGGAGGGTAACCACGCCGGCGTCGTAGGCCAGCATGGCCTCGTCCTTGTCGGCGAAGATGTGGCCGGTGCCCTCCTCGTCCCGGGTGTAGGTCAGGTAGTAGGATCCCAGCACCATGTCCTGAGTGGGGATGGTGACGGGGCCGCCGTCCTGAGGACGGAGCAGGTTGTTGGCGGAGAGCATCAGGATGCGGGCCTCGGTCTGAGCCTCGGCGGACAGGGGAACGTGAACGGCCATCTGGTCGCCGTCGAAGTCGGCGTTAAAGGCGGTACACACCAGGGGGTGCAGCTTGATGGCGCGGCCCTCCACCAGCACGGGCTCGAAGGCCTGGATGCCCAGACGGTGCAGCGTAGGTGCACGGTTCAGCATGACGGGGTGGTCCTTGATGACGAACTCCAGAGCGTCCCAAACGGCGCCCTCGCCCTTCTCCACCATCTTCTTGGCGGCCTTGATGTTGTTGGCCAGGCCGTCGTCCACCAGCTTCTTCATGACGAAGGGGCGGAACAGCTCGATAGCCATCTCCTTGGGCAGGCCGCACTGATAGATCTTCAGGCTGGGGCCGACCACGATAACGGAACGGCCGGAGTAGTCGACACGCTTGCCCAGCAGGTTCTGACGGAAACGGCCCTGCTTACCCTTCAGCATGTCGGACAGAGACTTCAGGGCGCGGTTGTTGGCGCCGGTGACGGCGCGGCCGCGGCGGCCGTTGTCGATGAGGGCATCCACTGCCTCCTGGAGCATGCGCTTCTCATTGCGGACAATGATGTCAGGGGCGTTGAGCTGGATGAGCCGCTTCAGGCGGTTATTGCGGTTGATGACCCGGCGATAGAGGTCGTTCAGGTCGGAGGAGGCGTAACGGCCGCCGTCCAGGGGAACCATGGGCCGGATCTCGGGGGGAATGACAGGCAGGACGTCGATGATCATCCACTCAGGCTTGTTGCCGGAGAGACGGAAGGCGTCCACAACCTCCAGACGCTTGACGATGCGGGCCTTCTTCTGGCCGGAGGCGTCCTTCAGCTCGGCACGCAGCTGGACGGAGAGTTCCTCCAGGTCGATCTGCTGCAGCAGCTTCTTCACGGCCTCTGCGCCCATGCCGGCATCAAAATCGTCCTCATACTTCTCCCGCATATCCCGGTATTCCTTCTCGGAGAGAATCTGGTTCTTGGACAGGGGGGAGAAACCGGGATCAATGACAATATAGGCGGCGAAGTACAGCACCTTCTCCAGGATACGGGGGCTGATGTCCAGCAACAGACCCATCCGGGAGGGAATGCCCTTGAAATACCAGATGTGGGAGACAGGGGCGGCCAGCTCAATGTGGCCCATGCGCTCACGGCGGACCTTGGCCTTGGTGATCTCCACGCCGCAGCGGTCGCAGATCTTGCCCTTGTAGCGGATCTTCTTATACTTGCCGCAGTTACACTCCCAGTCCTTGGTGGGGCCAAAAATCTTCTCGCAGAACAGTCCGTCCTTCTCCGGCTTCAGGGTGCGGTAGTTGATGGTCTCAGGGCGCTTGACCTCGCCGTAGGACCACTCACGGATCTGCTCGGGGGAGGCGATGCCAATGCGGATGGCGTCAAATTCAGCGTAACTCATGTTTCAATCTCCTCCCGTTCCTTAAAATTCCTCGTCGGAGAACAGGCCCTCGTCGGAACCCTCCTCCTCGCTGTCAGCGGCTTCCAGGGTCAGATCGTCGTCGTCGCTGTCACCCTTGAAGGTGAAGCCGCCGGCGGAGGCGAAGTCGGCGTCCTTCTGGTAGCCGAAGTCGTCGTCCCGATCATAGTAGTCGTCCCGGACAGGCTGGTAGTTATCCTCGTCGTCGTCCTTGAGCTCAATCTCGTTGCCGTCAGCATCCAGTACCCGCATATCGAGACACAGGGACTGCAGCTCCTTGATCAGAACCTTGAAGGACTCGGGCACGCCGGGCTTGGGCACGTTCATACCCTTGACAATGGCCTCGTAGGTCTTCACACGGCCGGTGACGTCGTCGGACTTGACGGTCAGAATTTCCTGCAGGGTGTAGGCGGCACCGTAAGCCTCCAGAGCCCACACCTCCATCTCGCCGAAGCGCTGGCCGCCGAACTGGGCCTTGCCGCCCAGAGGCTGCTGGGTGACCAGGGAGTAGGGGCCGGTGGCACGGGCGTGAATCTTATCGTCCACCAGGTGGTGCAGCTTCAGGAAGTAGACGTAGCCCACGGTGACCGGGTTATCAAAGCGCCGGCCGGTACGGCCGTCATAGAGCCAGTTCTTGCCGTCCACCAGGCGTAGCTTACCGGCCTTCTGCCAGATGCGCACCTGCTCGGCGTTGGCCATCTCCTCGGCGGTGAGCTCCCGCATGCCGTCGCCCTCCTCGTCAGCCAGGTAGAGCTGCTTGCCGATGAGGGGCTCGTCGTAGCCCACCTCGCGGGCCAGGCCAGCCATTTTCAGGCACTCCTGGATGTCCGCCTCGGTGGCGCCGTTGAAGATGGGGGTGGCGACCTTCCAGCCCAGGGTCTTGGCGGCATAGCCCAGATGGACCTCCAGCACCTGACCGATGTTCATACGGGAAGGCACGCCCAGGGGATTCAGCACGATGTCCAGGGGAGTGCCGTCGGGCAGGAAGGGCATATCCTCCTGGGGCAGAATACGGGACACAACACCCTTGTTACCGTGACGGCCGGCCATCTTGTCGCCCACGGAGATCTTACGCTTCTGGGCGATGTAGACACGGACCACCTGGTTGACGCCGGGGGACAGCTCGTCGCCGTTCTCGCGGGTGAAGATCTTCACGTCCACCACGATACCGGCCTCGCCGTGGGGCACCTTCAGGGAGGTGTCACGGACCTCACGTGCCTTCTCGCCGAAGATGGCCCGCAGCAGCTTCTCCTCCGCGGTGGCCTCGGCCTCGCCCTTGGGGGTAACCTTACCCACCAGATAGTCGCCGGCCCGGATCTCCGCGCCCACGCGGATGATGCCGTGCTCGTCCAGGTCCTTCAGGGCGTCCTCGCCCACGTTGGGGATATCACGGGTGATGGTCTCGGGACCCAGCTTGGTGTCGCGGGCCTCGGTCTCATACTCCTCGATGTGGATAGAGGTGAACACATCGTCCTTCACCATGCGCTCGTTGAGCAGGATGGCGTCCTCGTAGTTGTAACCTTCCCAGGTCATGAAGCCCATGAGAATGTTCCGGCCCAGGGCGATCTCGCCGTGGTCGGTGGAGGGGCCGTCGGCCAGCACGTCGTGGTACTCCACCCGCTGGCCGGCGTCCACGATGGGCCGCTGGTTGATACAGGTGGTGTGGTTGGAGCGCAGGTACTTGGTCAGGCGGTACTCCTTGGTCTGACCGTTGTCGTAGGCCACGGTGATGTACCGGGCGGACACGCGGGTGACGGTACCGGGGCCCTCCGCCAGGATGGCCACCTCGGAGTCGATGCAGTTCTTGTGCTCCTGGCCGGTGGCCACAATGGGGGCCTCGGGCCGCAGCAGAGGCACGGCCTGCCGCTGCATGTTGGCGCCCATCAGGGCGCGGTTGGCGTCGTCGTTCTGGAGGAAGGGGATCATGGCGGTAGCCACGGACACCATCATCTTGGGCGACACGTCCACGTAGTCCACCTGGTGCTTATCCACGGAGATGGTCTCGTTGCGGTGGCGGCAGGTGATACGCTCGTTGATAAAGCAGCCGTTCTCGTCCAGAGGCTCGGTGGCCTGGCCGACGGTGTACTCGTCCTCCACATCGGCGGTCATATACTCGATCTCGTCGGTGACGCGGCCGCTCTCCTTATCCACCTTGCGGTAGGGGGCCTCGATGAAGCCGAAGCGGTTGATGCGGGCGTAGGAGGCCAGGTAGGAAATCAGGCCGATGTTGGGACCTTCGGGGGTCTCAATGGGACACAGACGGCCGTAGTGGGAGTAGTGAACATCACGGACGTCGAAAGAGGCGCGGTCACGGGACAGACCGCCGGGGCCCAGAGCGGACAGACGGCGCTTGTGGGTCAGCTCGGCCAGAGGGTTGGTCTGGTCCATGAACTGGCTCAGGGGGCTGCTGCCGAAGAACTCCTTGATGGCGGCGGTAACCGGCCGGATATTAATGAGGGACTGAGGGGTGACCACATCCAGGTCCTGGGTGGTCATACGCTCCCGGATGACGCGCTCCATGCGGCTGAAGCCGATGCGGAACTGGTTCTGAATCAGCTCGCCCACGCAGCGCAGGCGGCGGTTGCCCAGATGGTCGATGTCATCGGGAGTGCCGGCGCCGTGAGCCAGGCAGTTGAGGTAGTTGATGGAGGCCATGATGTCCTCCACGGTGATGTGCTTGGGAATGAGGTCATCCAGGTGCTCCCGGATGGCGTCCTTCAGGTCCTCGCCGGAGAACTGATCCAGCAGCTGGCACAGAGCGGGGAAGAACACCATCTCGTCCACGCCAACCTCGGCGGGATCGAAGTCCACGAAGTCCTCCAGGTGGACCATGTTGTTGGAGAACACCTTGACCAGCTTGCCGTCCATGTCCAGAACGGCCTCGTTCACGCCGCGGTTGTCCAGCTCCTTGGCGCGCTCACGGGTGAGCACCTCACCGGCATCGGCAATGATCTCGCCGGTGCGGGGATCGGCCACGGGCATGGCCAGCTTGTGGCCGGACAGACGGGTCCACAGGGCCATCTTCTTGTTGAACTTGTAGCGGCCCACGGCGGACAGGTCATAGCGCCGGGGATCAAAGAAGGTGGCGGAGAGCAGGCTCTCGGCGGAGTCCAGCGTGGGGGGCTCGCCGGGACGCAGCTTGCGGTAGATCTCCAGCATGGCCTCCTCATAGGTCTTGCAGGCATCCTTCTCCAGCGTGGCCTTGATGCGCTCGTCCTCGCCGAACAGCTCGATGATCTCCGCGTCCGTCTTGACGCCCAGAGCGCGGATGAGGCAGGTGATGGGCAACTTGCGGTTCTTATCGATGCGGACATAGAAAATGTCGCTGAGATCGGTCTCGTACTCCAGCCAGGCGCCCCGGTAAGGAATCACCGTGGTGGTGAAGGTCAGGTTGTCGGCCTTGTCCGCGGTGCGGGTGTAGTACATACCGGGGGAACGGACGATCTGGGAGACAATGACACGCTCAGCACCATTGATAACAAAGGTACCGGCCTGGGTCATGATGGGGAAGTCCCCCATGAAAATCTCCTGCTCGTTGATCTGATTGTTCTGGGTGTTGCGCAGGTGAACCTTCACCTTGATGGGGGCGGCATAGGTGGCGTCCCGGGCCTTACACTCCTCCACGTCGTACTTGGGGGGCTCGTCCATGGAGTAGTCCACGAAGCTCAGCTCCAGGTTACCGGCGTAGTCGGTAATGGCACCCACGTCCTTGAACACTTCCCGCAGGCCGGTGTCCAGGAACCACTGATAGGAGGTCTTCTGCACCTCCAACAGGTTGGGCATCTCCAGGATCTCCTGGTACCGGGCAAAGCTCTTGCGCAGGGTCTTGCCGTATTGCACGTCCTTAACCATTCTAAAAAATCAACTCGCTTTCTTTTGACTCAACGGTTGGTTCTCACGGGTTTCTGCCCCGGATGCAGGGAAAAACGGTTGTTTCGCCGTCATTATGCACAATTTCGACCCCGCACCGCTTTTCCGCGCACCCGGATGCGTTGTTTGTTTCCAGCCCCTCTCCCTTGTCTTTTCTCCCGCTGTGTGGTACACTACGGTCAGAGCATGGGGAACCAGGCTCTCTTTATTTTGGGATATAGAAGCATTTTATTGTACCATGAAGGAAGCAAGGCTGTCAAGCCCTGCTTCCTTTTTTTGTTTCTTTTCCTCCCCTTTCCCACATCGGTCCGCGTCTCACTTCTCTTCCAGCTTTTGCCACGTTTTTTGACATTTTCTTTTTTGGCCGCAATTTTCCTGAAAAAAGCCCGGGAAAGGATTTGACAGACGGTAACAAATATGTTACAATTCGGTTACAAGTTTTAATTCAGGAGGATTTTCATGGAACAGCACTCCATTCCTCTTTCCTATAAGGGCCATCCCCTGCGTCGGAAAGACAATTTAATCTATTACGGAACCATGGCAGAAAAGTATATCATCATGCTTCAGATTCTCTCCACCAAAAATGTGGATGGTCTGGAGATGGCGGACCGGGTATCCGTCCAGCTTCAGCTCACTGACCCCGACCTGAAAAGCCGGGACCGCGTGGTCAAAAAGAGCGAAAAGGACAGCCTGTACGCCGCCATGGACGTGGCCAGCGTATGGCTGGAGCGGGCGCTGAACACCAAGTAAGCAGCCCGCCTGATTTTTGCTTTTCCGTTCCTATCCGCTTACAATTACAGAAATAGAACATAGGAGGACATCAGCCATGCACTTCAGAAACCAAGTTGCCGTTCGACTCACCGCCGGCCTTCTGCTGGTCAGCACCTGCGTCGTTCCCGCATTGGCCGTTACCGGCACCGTCAATACCGGCAGCAGTACGTTGCGTGTCCGCTCCGAGGCCAACACCAGCAGCACTGTGCTGGATAAGCTCTCCAACGGCACCAAGGTTGATGTCATCTCCACCACCAATGGCTGGTACAAAATCAGCTATGAGGATCTCACCGGCTACGTCTCCAGCGACTACCTGATTCTGGATGACGCCCAGGACGCCGTCTCCGCCGTCTCCGCCAGCTCCCCCGCTGACGCCGTGGCTGCGCAGTCCACCCCTCAGCCCATGGCTGAGACCACCTACGGCAAGGTGACCGCCAGCTCCCTCAACGTTCGCTCCGAGCCCAACACCGACAGCGCCAAGGTGGGCAGCCTGAAGTCCGGCAAGATCGTGCAGATTCTGGGTCAGACCCAGAGCGGCTGGTATCAAATTGAGAACGGCTACATCAGCGCCGAGTACGTGGTTCTGGTGGACGCCGCCGAGGCTCAGAAGTCCAGCAAGGGCCAGGAGATTGCCGACTACGCGCTGCAGTTCGTGGGTTATCCCTACGTGTACGGCGGCAGCTCCCCCAGCGGGTTTGACTGCTCCGGCTTCACCAGCTATGTCTACCGCCAGTTCGGCTACTCCCTCAACCGCTCCGCTGCCAGCCAGCTGAGCAACGGCACCCCCGTTTCCATGAACGAGCTGCAGCCCGGCGACCTGGTCCTCTTCAAGAAGTCCGGCACCGGCAGCAAGGCCGCTTCCCACGTGGGCATCTACATCGGCAACAACCAGTTCGTGCATGCCTCCACCTCCACCGTTGGCGTGATCGTCAGCAGCCTGAGCGAGGCCTACTACACCACCGGTTTTGTGGGCGGCCGCCGCATCGTGTAAGTGAACTTGATTACATAAAAAATCCCGGACCTTTCGGTCCGGGATTTTTTCATGCCGTTTTTGATTCCACCGGAGGATGGCGTCCTTCCGACTTTCTCAGGTAATCGCTTCCCTGCACTCTGGCGTAGGCCCGTTTCCTTACCACGAAGAAGAAAATAATATGTACCGCACCGGTAATGGTCCAGGTAACCGGATAAGAGAGGTACAGCGTCGCCGGCGTACGATAGAGCGGGAATATGGTGGCCACCCATACAAGACGCAGGCCGCAGACGCCCACCAGAGAAACAATCATGGGAATCACCGAATAGCCAATGCCGCGGAGCATACCCACTGTTACATCCATGATGCCGCACAGGAAATAGGGGCAGCAGATCAGCTGCATTCGGACCAGAGCCTGTGCTATGACGTCCGGCTCTCCCGGCGCATATATGCTGGCCAGCGGCTGGCCGAAGAAGTAGGCCAGATTACCCAGCACCAGGCCGGTCACCACCGAGAAGGTTTCACACCAGAGCATTACCCGGTCCACCCGGTGACACTTGCCGGCACCGTAGTTCTGCCCGGTAAAGGTCATGGCCGTCTGGTAGAAGGAGTTCATACCGGCGTACACAAAGCCCTCGATATTAGCGGAGGCCGAGGAGCCGGCCACAATCACCGAATCGTTAAAGGAATTCAGCGAGGACTGGATCACCACGTTGGACAGGGCAAACACCACACCCTGGAAGCCGGCAGGCAGACCCACCTGCAGGATGCGCTTGACGACGCTCCACTCCATCCGCAGCTTTTTCAGCTCCAGACGCAGCGCGCCCTCCTCCTTCATGAGGCAGCGTATTACCAGCGCCGCAGAGATATACTGCGCGGTGATGGTGGCCAGCGCCACGCCGGCCACGCCCAGGCCGAACACGATAACCAGCACCAGGTTCAAAATGACATTGACCACGCCGGCTGCCGTGAGGTAATACAGAGGACGCTGGGTGTCTCCCTGAGCTCTCAGAATGGCCGCGCTGAAGTTATAGAGAAGGTTCGCGGGCATGCCCAGGAAGTAGATGCGCAGATAAACGGTGGCCAGGTCAATGACATCTGTGGGCGATGACATCCATATCAGCAGCTGTCGGGCCATGACCACACCGAAGACCAGCATGACCACACCACTGACCAAGGAAAGGGCTACAGAGGTGTGGATGCTCCGGCTGACGTTGTCATGCCGTCCGGCGCCCAAATCCCGGGCCACCACCACATTGGTACCTACGGACAAGCCTACAAACAGGTTGACCATCAGGTTGATGAGCGAGGTGTTGGAGCCCACGGCTGCCAACGCCTCCTTGCCCACAAACTGTCCCACCACCACCACATCTGCCGCATTGAACAGCAGCTGCAGAATGCTGGAGGCCATCAGAGGCAGAGCAAACAACAGGATCTTACTCCACAGAGGTCCGTTGCACATGTCGATTTGATACTGCCGTTTCTGCACGTTAAAACACCGCCCCTTCCCATTTTTCTTTTCCCGTCTCCACAGTCCGGGTACAGCTTACCTCTGTCCGCTCAGCCAATTCCGCCATACGCGATGCCAAGCACCACCACCAGGATGGTCAGAGGCACATAGATATAGCGGCCTACCACGCCGAAAATCTCCGAAACCGGCTTCTCCCGGCCAAGCTGCAGCTCCTGCTTCAGCTTGGGCCAGCCCAGAACATAGTAAATAGAGATGGCACCCAGCACCGCGCCGATGGGCACCACGTCGATGGTAATAAAGTCCATCCACTTGCCCACCCGGGCCTCGCTCTCCATAAACAGGCCCACGCCCAGAGTCAGCGCGGAGCAGATCAGCACCGCCGCCTTGCGGCTGAGCTTGAAGTAGCGCTGCCAGCTCTCGGTCACGGCCTCGAACATGTTGATGAGGGAGGTGATGCCCGCAAAGAAGACCGACACAAAGAAGAATACTGCAAACAGCTGGCCCATGGGCATCTTCTGGAACACCGTGGGCACCGTGATAAACATCAGAGAGGGGCCGCTGGCCACATCCAGGCCGTAGGCAAACACCGCGGGCATAATGGCCAGGGCGGACAGCAGCGCCGCCATGGTATCAAAGAGGGCCGTACGCAGAGACGCCTTGGGAATATCTGCCTTCTTGTCCAGATAGGCACCGTACACAATCATGCCGGAACCGGTGATGGACAGTGAGAAGAATGCCTGTCCCATGGCCATGACCCAGGTGTCCCGCTCCAGCAGCTTGGACCAGTCAGGGACGAAGAGGAAGCGGTAGCCCTCCCCCGCGCCGGGCTGCATGGCAACCCAAATGGCCAGAGCCAGGAACAGAACGTAGAAGAGAGGCATGAGCACCCGGCTCACCCGCTCGATACCCGTAGTCACTCCGAACAGCAGCACCAGGCAGGCCACGACTACCACCACGGTGTGCCACAGGGGGTTGCCGAAGTCCACGGCAGCCTGCTGGAAGAATTCCGCAGGCTGGGCGGTCATCAGGGTACCGGTGAGGGAGCCGAACAGGCTGTTGAGCACCCAGCCCATAATGACCGCGTAGCCAATGGCGATGCCCAGAGAGCCCATCAGGGGAATCCAGCCCAGAACCTTGCCCAGGGTCCCCTTCTCCCGGGTGCGGAAACAATACTCATAAGCACCGATGGTACCCGTCCCCGCCAGACGTCCGATGCCGAACTCGGCGGACAGGCCCACCCATCCAAACAGCAAAACAAAAATAAGGTACGGGATCAAAAAGGCGGCTCCTCCATACTGTCCCAAACGGTATGGAAACAGCCAAATATTTCCCAGTCCTACCGCAGATCCTACGCAGGCAATTACAAAACCCAATGAAGAACTGAACCCTCCATTGCGGTGGCCGTTATCTCCCGGCATATTGTCGCGCTCCTTTCCAAAACAAACAATACACTATGCTTCGCTCCCGCAAAGCATGCCGCCCAGTTTTTTCTCTCTCAGCGGTCCCCCCTCTCCTAGAAATAGCGACCGCAAAAAGGGCAGAGTTTATTATAACATTCTTACCTTTAAATACAAGCACAAACCCAGGATTTCCCCAGGGTATTTTCCTTATCCGCTCAATCAGTCCCGTCTGCTTTCCTGCCGTTCCAGCAGCACTACCGTCTCCACATGGGCGGTGCGGGGAAAGAGATCCACGCTCTGGGCCCTCCGGGCGTGATAGCCCAGCTCCTCCAGCCGCTTCACATCCCGGGCCAGGGTAGCCGGGTCACAGGAGACATAGACAATCCGCTCCGGCGCCATCCCGGCCAGGATAGCAGGCACCTCCGGACCCAATCCCTTCCGGGGCGGGTCCACACAGATGACGTCCGGCCGGATGCCCTCCTCCGCCAGGCGTGCAGCCACCGCCCCAGCGTCTCCGCAGAAAAACTCCGCGTTCTCCACGCCGCTGCGTGCAGCGTTGGCCCGGGCATCCTCCACCGCCTGGGGCACAATTTCCGCCCCAATCACCCGTCCCGCCCGTCGGGCCAGGCACAGGGAGATGGTTCCGATGCCGCAGTACAAATCCAGCACGGTCTCCCGGCCAGTGAGGCCGGCAAAATCCAGAGCAAGGCCGTAAAGCCGCTCCGTCTGGGCCCGGTTCACCTGGAAAAAGGAAGGAATGGACAGCCGGAAGGTATGTCCGCACAGCTCCTCCTCCAAATAGTCCTGCCCCCACAGCAGCTTATAGTCCGACCCAAGGATCACATTGGTATCCCGGGTGTTCACATTCAGCACCACGCCCATCAACTTGGGCTCGCAGGCCCGCAGAGCCTCCACCATCCGCTCCGCCCCGGGCAGGTCCGTCCCGTTGGCCACAATGCAGCACAGGGCCCCTCCCCTGTGGTTGGTGCGGACATAAAAATGACGCAGAAGGCCATTTCCCGTCCCCTCGTCATAGGCGGTCAGCCCCAGCTCCTCTGCTGCCCGGACAAAGGCCCGGCGCAGCCGGGTCACCGTCTCGGGCTGAAGGAGGCAGTCCTCCACGGGAAAGACCTGATGGCTTCTGGAGCGGTAGTAGCCCACCGCAACATTTCCCTCACGGGAGGGCGCAATGGGGAACTGCACCTTATTGCGGTAGCGCTCCGGCTCCTCTGCCCCCAGCACCGGAGGCAGCTCCAGGTGAACGCCGCCCACCCGTACCAGGGCATCCGCCACCCGCTGCCGCTTGGCCCGCAGCTCCTCGGCGTAGGTCATATGCCGGAACTGACAGCCTCCGCATTTCCCGAACAGGGGACAGTCGGTCTCCAGCCGCTCCGGCGAGGCCGACAGCAGCTCCACGCCCCGGCCCCAGGCCACCTTTTTATTTACCTTCTCCAGCCGCACCCGCCAGCGCTCCCCCGCGATGGTCCGGGGAACAAAGACCACCCGTCCCTCCAGACGGGCTACCCCCAGTCCTTCCGCGGTATAGCCGGTTATCTCCAGCGTGTGCACACTGTTTTTCTTCCAAGCCTCCATGTCTCTTCCTCACACTTTCGTTTCCTTGCCTTTATCATAGCATGCCCCGCCAGCCCCGTAAAGACAAAAAGCCCGGTCTCCTGACAAAGAGGCCGGGCTTTTGAAGGCGCCGCAGTTATTTCTTCACACCGACACCATGGGTGGAGGCGACCACCACACTGGTGAGGGCAAACAGGCCGATGGCGTTGGGAATCACCATGAGGTTATTGAACATATCGGTCATCTCCCACACCAGGTCGTTGGACATCAGAGTACCCAGGAAGATGAACACCAGGGCAATGGCGGAATAGACGGGCACAGACTTCTTGCCGAAGAGGTAAATCACATTGATCTTACCAAACAGGTTCCAGCTGAGAATGGTGGAGAAGGCGAAGAAGAACAGGCACACCGCCACAAACATAGCACCGGCGTTGGCCCCCATAACACTGCCGAAAGCAGTCTGGGCCAGATTGGTCTTGTTGAGCGTGGTGCTGGCTGCAGCGGCACCGCAGCCGGCCAGAGGTCCGTCGGTGGTATACAGGGTGGAGATAATCACCAGAGCATTGAGGGTCAGCACCACGAAGGTATCCATGAACACACCGATCATGGCTACCACTCCCTGGTCGTGGGGGTCGGTGACGTTGGCCTGAGCGTGAGCATGGGGGGTGGAGCCCATACCGGCCTCATTGGAGAAGAGGCCGCGCTTGGCGCCCTGGCTGATGGCCTCCTTCAGGGCGTAGCCAAAGCTGCCGCCGATGATGGCCTGGGGCTGGAAGGCATACTTGAAAATCATGGCGAAGGTTGCGGGGATATAGGAGGCCCGCATCACCAGCACCACCAGGCCGCCGGCCAGGAAGATGACGGCCATGACAGGAACCAGCTTCTCGGTGACGGCTGCCAGACGCTGCACGCCGCCCAGGAAAATGAAGCCGCAGATTACCACCAGCACGATACCCACAATCCAGGAGGGTACGCCGAAGGCGGTCTGGAAGGTGGATCCGATGGAGTTGGACTGCACCATGCAGCCCATGAAGCCCAGGGCCAGAATGATGGCTACGGCGAAGAAGCCGGCCAGGAACTTGCCGAAGGCACCCTTGAAGGCAGTGGTGATGTAGTAGACAGGGCCGCCGTGGTAGGAGCCGTCAGGGTCCTTGCGGCGGGTCTTGATGGCCAGGGTGGCCTCCGCGTAGATGGTGGCCATTCCGAAGAAGGCAATCACCCACATCCAGAAGATGGCACCGGGGCCGCCGGCCAAAATAGCGCCGGAGGAGCCTACAATATTGCCGGTACCCACCTGGGCGGCAATGGCGGTGGCCAGGGCCTGGAAGGAGCTCATACCGTGCTCCTGCTTTCCGCCCCGGAGGGACAGATTTCCGAAGACCTTCTTCATACCCTCGCCAAAGCAGCGCAGCTGCACAAAGTGGGTGCGGATGGAGTACCACAGGCCCACACCGATGAGCAGGAAGACCAGAATATAGTTGGATAAGTAGACGTTAATCGTGGATACAATGGGGTAAAGGACTGCTTCCAGATCTGCTAACATGATTGATTCTCCTCTCTCCTCAACAAAAAAATCGGACCACGGAGAATACTCCATGATCCGAAAAACGTGGCGACAAAACACCGCCCTTTCCGCGCATAGGCGCACTTAATCGGGCGTTTGTCATCCTCTGTCCTTTTGCCTGAGAGATTGGCGGCCTGTGAAAACCGCGTTGCACCTTCGGCACTCGAATCGAGCTTCTCCAGAGTTACATCCGCGTACAGTCCTCGTCCCGGTGGGGACACCTGAGAGTGTTACTCCTTCGGCAAGCCGGATGGCTGTTTTCCTGCACGCTTCGTCTGTCCTATTCAGTTGCGAAAGTAAACATACCACAGAGGTCTCACTTTGTCAACCCCTGGTGGACATTAATTCGTCACAGGCGGATTTTTCGGAACAATCTCCCATTTTTCTTGCTGCGCCCGGCTGAAATGTTTACAATTTGCTCTTTTTTCTTGGTTTAGAGTATGATATACTGCATAGGATGACTGATTATAAGGGGGGAAGTATGCCTCGGCGGTCCCCCACAGCCAAGAGGTGTTTTACTGTTATGAGTTTGTTTACCAAAATTTTCGGCACCTCCTCCCAGCGCGAGCTGAAGTCCATCTATCCCATCGCGGACAAGGTGGAGGCTCTGGAGGAGGAGTACAAGGCCCTGACCGACCAGCAGCTTCAGGCCAAGACCCCGGAGTTTAAGGAGCGCCTCCAGAACGGCGAAACCCTGGACGACATTCTTCCCGAGGCCTTTGCCGCCTGCCGTGAGGCCGCCTGGCGCGTGCTGGGCATGCGTCCCTACCGGGTCCAGATCGTGGGCGGCATCGTGCTGCACCAGGGCCGTATCGCCGAGATGAAGACCGGTGAAGGCAAGACCCTGGTGGCTACCCTCCCCGCCTACCTCAACGCTCTGGCGGGCAAGGGCGTGCACATCGTCACCGTCAACGACTACCTGGCCAAGCGCGACAGCGAATGGATGGGCAAGGTCTACCGCTTCATGGGCCTCACCGTGGGCCTGGTGATTCACGGGGTCACCGGCCAGGACAAGAAGGACGCCTACGCCGCCGACATCACCTACGGCACCAACAACGAGTTCGGCTTTGACTACCTGCGGGACAACATGGCCATCTACTCCTCCGAGCTGGTGCAGCGGGGTCACGCCTTCGCCATCGTGGACGAGGTGGACTCCATCCTCATCGACGAGGCCAGAACTCCTCTGATTATTTCCGGCCAGGGCGAGAAGTCCACCCAGCTCTACACCATTGTGGACCAGTTTGTCTCCCGCCTGCGCTGCCAGCGCATTGCCAAGGTGGATGAGAAGGAAGAGGAGGATGTGGACATCGACGCCGACTATATTGTCGACGAGAAGGCCCGCACCGCCACCCTCACCGCCCCCGGCATCAAGAAGGCCGAGCAGTTCTTCAACATCGAAAACCTGGCCGACCCGGAGAACACCACCCTCTCCCACCACATCAACCAGGCCATCAAGGCCCGGGGCGTGATGAAGCGGGACATCGACTACGTGGTGAAGGACGGACAGGTCATCATCGTGGACGAGTTCACCGGCCGTCTCATGTTCGGCCGCCGCTATAACGAGGGCCTCCACCAGGCCATCGAGGCCAAGGAGCACGTGGAGGTGGCCAACGAGTCCAAGACCCTGGCTACCATCACCTTCCAGAACTACTTCCGTCTCTACGACAAGCTCTCCGGCATGACCGGTACTGCCATGACCGAGCAGGAGGAGTTCGGCACCATCTACGAGCTGGACATCGTGGAGATCCCCACCAACAAGCCTCTGGCCCGAATCGACCGCCCCGACGTGGTGTATAAGAACACCGCCGGCAAGCTGCGGGCCATCGTCAACCAGATCGAGGAGTGCCACGCCAAGGGCCAGCCTGTGCTGGTGGGTACCATCTCCATCGAGAAGTCGGAGGAGCTGTCCGCTATCCTCAAGCGCAAGGGCATCCCCCACAACGTTCTGAACGCCAAGAACCACGAGAAGGAAGCCGAGATCGTGGCCCAGGCCGGTAAGTTCGGCGCCGTCACCGTGGCCACCAACATGGCCGGCCGTGGTACCGATATTATGCTGGGCGGCAACGCGGAGTATCTGGCCAAGGCCGACCTGCGCAAGGCCGGGCTCACCGACGAGCTCATCGCCGAGGCCACCGGTTTTGCCGAGACCGATAACCAGGAGATCCTCAACGCCCGGAAGATGTTTACCGAGGCGGAGGCCAAGTACAAGGAGGCCATCAAGGAGGAGGCGGACAAGGTCCGTGACGTGGGCGGTCTGTTTATCCTGGGCACCGAGCGCCACGAGTCCCGCCGTATCGACAACCAGCTGCGCGGCCGTGCCGGCCGTCAGGGCGACCCCGGCGAGACCCGGTTCTACCTGTCCCTGGAGGACGACATCATGCGTCTCTTCGGCTCTGAGCGGGTCATGGGCATGATGGAGAAGCTGGGCGTGGACGAGGACACCCCCATCGACGCCAAGATGCTCTCCGGCGCCATCGAGAACGCCCAAAAGCAGGTGGAGTCCCGCAACTTCCAGACCCGTAAGAACGTTCTGCAGTACGACGACGTGATGAACACCCAGCGTGAGGTCATCTACAAGCAGCGCCGCCAGGTGCTGGACGGCGAAGACCTCCAGGGCTCCATCCAGAACATGCTCCACAACATGGTGGAGAACGCCATCCTCGGCCACATGGGCGAGCAGAAGCACATGGATGCCGAGTCCTTCCGGGAGGCCGTGGCCCCCTTCCGCTCCATGTTCCTGGCCCCCGGCGAGCTGAACCTCACCGACGAGGAGCTGCAGAAGTATGATACCGAGGCCCTGGTGGACCTGGTCAGCAGCAAGGCCAAGGAGCTCTACGCCAAGAAGGAAGCCGAGTTCGGCTCTCCTCTCATGCGGGAGCTGGAGCGCGTGATCATGCTCCGTGTGGTGGACGAGTACTGGATGGACCAGATCGACGCCATGAACGACCTGAAGCAGGGCATCGGCCTGCGGGCTTACGCCCAGACCGACCCCGTGGTAGCCTACAAGAAGGAAGGCTACGAGATGTTCGAGCAGATGGTGGCCGCCATTCAGGAGGAGACCCTGCGCCGTCTGTTCCTGGTTCGTCTGAAGAAGAACGAGGAAGTCAAGCGGGAGCGCGTGGCCAAAATTACCTCCGAGTCCGGCGCCAGCGACGGTACTGTCCAAAAGCAGCCGGTGAAAAAGGTCATCAAGATCGGCCGCAACGACCCCTGCCCCTGCGGCTCCGGCCTGAAGTGGAAAAAGTGCACCTGTAAGGAGTACCACCCCGATCTCCAGTAAACACGAATAAAGAAAGCCCCGGAACCTGCGGTTCCGGGGCTTTCTTCATTCGATCAGATACTTCCCAACGCCCGGGATCTTGAAGAGCAGCCAGGCAAAGGGGGCTGAGAGCAGGAAAAAGACCAGCGCAAAAAAGGGCACGGCCAGGACGGGAGAAAACGCCGTCATGGACACCCCCAGCCACCGGAACACCAACACCCACAGCTGGTGGATGAGATAGATTCCAAAGGCGAAGGAGCCCAGAGAGTACACCGAGCGGCGGCGGGAGCGCTCCTCGCTGATGCCCAGCACATAGCGGAACAGCACGCACAGGGCCACCGCCGTCAGCACCACGTTGGGCGATGTATACTGGTACCACAGCGCCCGACCTCCGCCCAGCAGGCGGTCCCCCATCAGGGTAAACACCAGGCCCAGAATGCCCAGGATATACAGAACAAATTCCGCCAGGCGGCTGATGGTGTAGTGGCGCAGATACCCCCCTGCCACATAACAGCCTGTCCAGCCCAGCACCAGATGCACCTTCAGCCGCTCCAGCAGGGCAGCCAGAACACTCTCTAGATGGAAGGCGCTCCACATGGGCAGCAGGCTGGCAAACAGCAGGCACAGGAGGAGGAAGTAACGCACCTCTCCCCGGCCGGCGGAGGCGGTAAACCGGTGGATCACCGGATGGACCAGATAGAGTCCGATAAGGGGATAGAGCACCCACAGATGGAAATAAGTATTTCCCTTGGCGGCGGACACCAGGGCGTTCCAGATACCGCCCCAGCTCAGGCTGCCGCCCCCCAGCAGCTGGGCGGCCACGGCATACACTGCGCCCCAGAACACCAGCATGCAGAAGGCCGGCAGGGCCAGCCCCAGCAGCGCGGAGGAGAGGTTGGGCTTTCCCTCCTCCAGAGCGCACATGCCCCACAGCAGGAACAGAGCGGGCACCGTCCAGGAGGTGAGCCCTTCATATACAGAGAGGACCTGCCAGTCTCCGCCGGAAGCGGAGGCCTGCCCGCTCTGGGCCAGCAGCAGCATGATGGCACACAGGACGGTAAATACCCGGAAAAAGCCGTACCAGCCCGGATTTCGGTCACCCTTGGCCATCAGTCCTTCTCCGGCACAATCTCAATCCAGTAGCCGTCCGGGTCGGCGATGAAGTAGACGCCCATGTCCAGGTTCTCAAAGCAGATGCAGCCCATCTCCTTGTGCCGGGCGTGGAGGGCCTCAAACTCGTCGGTGCGGAAGGCCAGATGGAACTCGCACTCGCCCAGGTCGTAGGGCTTGTCCCCCCGGTCCCGCAGCCAGGTCAGCTCCAGCTGAAAATCGCTGCCCGTCTCATCCCCGAGAAACACCAGCTTGAAGGAGCCGTCCCCGGCCTCCTTGGTGCGCACGGGAGAGAGGTTCAGGGCCTTGTGATAGAACTCCAGGCTCCGGTCCAAATCCACGACATTAAAATTAAAGTGATAGAACTTTGTCATACGAATGATTCTCCTTTCCGCGAAAGCCCGCTCCCGTCGTGGGGAGAAGGCTCACAGAGCTATTATATCGGCACGGAGGCTTTTTTTCAACAAGAAACCCCGGCCCCGGCGGATTTTCTCCGCCGGGGCCGGGGTTTTACGTCACCTTGCAGGGTAACGCTTTAGTCCTTCTCGTGAAGCTTCTTTCCCACGTGGGCAATGACCTGAAGCATGGTCAGAGCCGCCAGACGAGCGGTGCAGCCGGTGGGATCGTAGGCGGGGGCCACCTCCACCAGGTCCATAGCCACCACTTTGCCGGTCTCGCAGATGGCCTTCAGCATGTCCATGCTCTCATCATAGGTGATGCCGCCGGGCAGCGGGGAGGCCGCGCCGGGAGCCAGAGGCATGTCGTAGCCGTCGATGTCGAAGGTGATGTAGTAGGCCTCGGCATCCGGGATCTGGTCCAGGACGTACTGTACGCCCTTGTCGTGGAGCTCCCGGGCGGAGATGAGGCGGCTGCCGTAGGCCCGGGCATCGTCGTAGTCGGACTTCTTGCCGCTGCCCATGCCGCGCAGGCCAATCTGCACCATGTCGCCGATGTGGTCCATTTCAGACATACGGCGCATGGGGCTGCCGTTGCCCTGAACCAGGGGGCCTACGTTGCTGGTCCAGTCCAGGTGGGCGTCAAACTGAATGACGCAGATCTTCTTGCCGTACTCCTCCAGAGCCCGGCCCACAGGGATGCTGATGGAGTGGTCGCCGCCCATAACAATGGGAATGGCGCCCGCCCGGATGATACGGCGGACCGCACGCTCAATGCACTTGAAGGAGTAGTCCCGGTCGCCCTGGAGCACGTCGGCATCGCCGCAGTCAGAGATGGTAATGGGGGCGGCCAGCATCTGCTCGTCCGCCTCGTAATCGTAATAGCCTACCTCGCCCCGGCCGTACTGGGTAGAGGCCTCGCGGATGCGGCGGGGGCCCATACGGGAGCCGCTCAAAAAGCCTACATCCATATCAAAGGGGACGCCCAGCACACCGAAGTCGGTTTTCAGTTCGTCCAGATCCAGGCAGATGGGGTACCGGCCAAAGGAACAAATACCAGTAATGGGCTGACTAATCAATTCAGGACGCATAAACACTCACCTTTCTTCGCTTTTTGCTTTGCGTACAACTGTTATCTTCTATCCACCGGCGTGGGACATGCACCGCATTCCCCGCCGCTGATAGTCCACATTATAAGCAGAGACCGGCCGCTTTTCAACCGGGAAAGAAAAGCGTCTCCCGGTCTGAGGAAAATAAAAAAAGCTGTTGCCGGGGGCGGAAACCCAATTTGAAAAGGGGCCCCAACCTTACCGCGCTTTCTTGTCAATCCACTCGGTGCGGAACTTGGAATAGACAATTTTCTGCTCGCTGTATAGTCCGTAGTAGCCCGAGAGCATATAGGCCACGCCGCAGCACAGGGCGTACAGCGGAAGGCCCGCTCCGCCGAAGAGCTCATAGGCCAGGAGAATGGAGGTCAGGGGGCAGTTTGTGGCCCCGCAGAACACGGCTGCCATCCCCAGCGCACCAGAAAAAGAGTGCGGCAGGCCCAGCATGGGTCCCACCCAGGAACCGAAGGCGCACCCGGTAAACAGCACGGGCACAATCTCTCCGCCCCGGAAGCCCGCCCCTAGAGTGAGGGCGGTAAACAGGATTTTCAGCAGAAAGGCCTCCGGGATGGTCTCTCCGGCCAGCATGCGGCGGATGACCGCATCTCCTGCTCCGTTGTAGTCCTGGGTACCCACCGCAAGGGTGAGCATCAGCACCAGCAGGCCCCCCACCGCCGCCCGCACCAGGGTGCCGGGGATGTACTTCTCATAGAGGTGGGGCGCGGCATGCATCACCTTGCAAAACAGGATGGACACCAGGGCGCACAGCACACCGAGAACCGCCGTCTGTACCATGGATTGGGGAGACAGGGCGGCAATCTGGCTGACCTGATATCCGTCCTCCACATGCAGCCCACAGGCCTGGGCCAGCTGCAGGGCGGTGAGAGAGGCCACCAGGCAGGGCACCATGGCCGCATAGTACATGACCCCTACGCTGACCACCTCCATGGCAAAGACAGCGGCCGTGAGCGGGGTGCCGAACAGGGCGGAGAAGGCTGCGGCCATACCGCACATGACCATCATCCGGCTGTCCTTGGCGTCCAGGTGAATTTTCCGCCCCATGTAGGCGGACAGCGCGCCTCCAAGCTGGAGCGCCGCTCCCTCCCGGCCGGCAGAGCCTCCCACCAGGTGGGTGATAATGGTGGCCAGGAAAATGAGCGGGGCAGTGCGCAGCTTCAACGGCACGGCTTCCCGCACCGCCACCAGCACCAGGTTGGTTCCCTGGTCCCGCTCCATATGGCAGATGCGGTAGAGGAGCACAATGACCACCCCGCCCACCGGCAGCAGCAGCACAATCCTGGGGTACAACGAGCGCACATGGGCCGCCCATTCAATTCCTCCATGGAACGCCACGCCCACCGCTCCCACCACCAGCCCGGTGGCGCAGGCGTACAGCACCCATTTGAAGAAGGCCAGTCCCTCGCGGCCATGCTCCCGCCAGCGCTGGTTTTCTCCGCCCAACTCCACTCCTCCTCCCGTCCTCCGGATACTCCGGACAACGTTGTCATTTTTATTATAACATACCGCTTCTCTCCCCGCACCTGTCTTTTATCTCCCACAGCCGTGCATAAGCTGTCAACAAGTTCGTTCTGAGGCATCGGCTCGGGACCTTTGCTCTTACACAGCACGGTTCTTCTTTGCAATTTGTACTGAACTCCCCGCCTTTCAGCCTTTCCCGGCGCTTTCCTCTTGCGGCATTCCGCTTTTCGTGATATCATGTACGGTGAATTGTTCTACATAACAAGGGGGAGTTTTTCGTGTCTGGGGACCAAATATGGCCCATATTATTTTTTGTCAGCCTGGCGGGCAACCTTGTGCTGCTGTACCGCCCCGTGCTGCGCTTGCTGAACCGGAACAAAACGGTGTCCGAGGACAACATCATGGCTATGGTGGAGGAGGGCGAGGAGTCCGGCGCCATCCAGAGCAATGAGAAGGAACTCATTGAAAACGTCTTTGAGTTTGACACCATGACCGCCAAGGACGTGATGGTCCACCGCACCGATATGGTGACCATCGCCCTGGATGAGGACGAGGAGACCATTCTGGACACCATCCGCCAGTCCGGTCTGTCCCGCTTCCCGGTGTATCAGGAGGATGTGGACGACATCATCGGCATTCTCTCCACCCGGGAATATCTGCTCAACTTCCGGCTGCCCGACCCTAAGCCCATGAAGGATCTGCTGCGCCCGGCCTACTTCGTCCCTGAAACAGTGCCCGCCGACGTGCTGTTCCGGGATATGCAGGGCAAGAAAACCCACATGGCCCTGGTGGTGGACGAATACGGCGGAACCAGCGGTCTGGTCACTCTGGAGGACCTGCTGGAGGAGCTGGTGGGCAACATCTATGACGAGTTCGATCCCCAGGAGGAGCAGGACATCATCCGCCTGGAGGACAACAAGTGGCGGGTGTCCGGCTCCGCCGACCTGGAGGAACTGGCTGAGGCGATGGACCTGGAGCTGCCCGAAGATGAAGAGCGGGATTACGACACGCTGGGCGGCCTGGTCTTCTCTCAGCTGTCCGTCATTCCAGAGGACGGCAGCCGTCCGGTGGTGGAGGCCATGGGTCTGCGCATCCGGGTGGAGGAGTTGTGTGACCGTCGGGTGGAGTGGGCTCTGGTGGAAAAGCTCTCCCCGGTCCCCCAGGAATCCCGGGAAACCAAATCGGAAGTACACACCTGATAGACAAAACCGGCGTGCCGCCTGTGAGACGGCACGCCGGTTTTTTGCTTGTTGGGATTACTCCTCCAGAATCCGCCCGTCGGTGGACAGGGTGACCACCTGCCAGGGGATCAGCTTTCCACAATTCTGCAGCGCGGTAATGACCGCCCGCTCCAGCCCGCCGCAGCAGGGCACCTCCATGCGGACCACCGTGACGCTCTTTATGACGTTCCGCTTCAGAATCTCCGTAAGCTTTTCGCTGTAATCCACGCCGTCCAGCTTGGGACAGCCGATGAGCGTCACTTTGCCCCGGATGAAATCCTGGTGGAAGGAACCATAGGCGTAGGCCGCGCAGTCTGCTGCCACCAGCAGCTTGGCCCCCTCAAAGTAAGGTGCATTCACCGGGGCCAGCTTAATCTGCACCGGCCACTGGCGAAGCTGAGAGGAGACCGGCCCGGCGGCAGGAGCCGGAGCCTCACAGGCCTCCCGGGTCAGCGTCCGGGACTGACTGCCCGGACAGCCGCAGGGCAGTGTCCCCTCCTCCCCGGCCTTCTTAGCCTTGACCGCGGCCTCATCGTAGGCCGCCGCCTCCCGCTCCACAAAGGTGATGGCTCCCGTGGGGCAGACCGGCAGGCAGTCCCCCAAGCCGTCGCAGTAGTCATCCCGCAGCAGCCGGGCCTTGCCGTCCACCATGCCGATGGCCCCCTCGTGACAGGCCTGGGCACACAGCCCGCAGCCGTTGCATTTCTCCTGGTCAATTTCAATCACTCTGCGAATCATAGCAGTACCTCCGTGTTCTTGACGTTGTGGCCTCAGTATAGTACAATAGCTCACACTTGTATGTTGTTATTCCAACAAACGGAGGATTTATGGACATCCAATTTTTAGCCACCACCTCCCTGTTCCACGGCGCCTCCCCGGAGGAGATTCAGCTCCTGCTGTCCGCTTTGGACGCGCGGTGTAGCCAATATACCCGTGGAGACGTGATTCTGGCAGCCAGCACCCACACCAACCGGCTCTGGGTGGTGCTCTCCGGCGGCGTCACCATTGAGAATCACGACGCCTGGGGCAACCGCGCCATTCTGGGGCACGTGGCCCCAGGCGAGGTCTTTGCCGAAACCTACGCCTGCCTCCCCCTGCAGCCCCTGCTGGTCAGCGCGGCGGCCTCCGAGGACGCCCATCTGCTTTCGCTGGATTTGAGCGGACTGTTTACCCGCAGCTGCCCCCACTCTGACATTCTGCTGCGCAATCTGCTGACCATCACCGCCGGGAAAAATCTGGCCCTGTCCCGGCGTATCTTTTATACCTCCTCCAAAACCATCCGGGGGCGGCTGCTGTCCTACCTGTCCGACCAGGCCATGCTTCAGGGGAGCCGTACCTTCACCATCCCCTTCGACCGTCAGCAGTTGGCCGACTACCTGGGAGTGGACCGCAGTGCCCTGTCCAACGAGCTGAGCAAGCTGCGCCGGGAAGGGGTACTCACCGCCCGGAAGAACCGTTTTTCCCTCCTGGGAGGGCAAGCGGACGCAGATGTCTCCCTCTTGTAAAATTTTTTCTGTACGGGTGAATGGTTTTCCCGTGGCCGCTCGTATTTATAGATGAAACCACAATAGGAACACCACACAAGGAGGAGTACAGAATGAATCAATGGCTGAAGAGAGGCGCTGCCGCTGCACTGGCACTGGGTCTGCTCACCATCGGCGCAGGTGCGGTTGGAATGGGTCCGGGCGCTGGAGAAGGAAAGGGGCTTCGTTGTTCCATCCAGTCCTGCCGCTGCACCAATGACAGCGTATGCGACCGTTTGGGCCAGGGCGCGGGCTTTGTGGACACCGACGGCGACAGGGTATGTGATAACCTTGCCCAGGGTACAGGCTTTGTAGATGCCAACGGCGACGGGATATGTGACCACCGCATCGGCGGCGGAACCGGCTGGCGGGGAGGCCGCGGGAAGTAACACAAATGGGGGTTGACCATGCGCAGCGAGGAAGAGGTAAACGCAGCCATTGAGCGCTACGGGGACACCGTGCGCCGGCTCTGCATGGTACATCTGAAGAACGAGGCGGATACCCAGGACATCTTTCAGACCGTTTTTCTGAAATATGTCCTCAGTTCGGTGCGCTTTGAAAGTCCGGAGCACGAAAAGGCCTGGCTCATTCGGGTCACCCTCAACGCCTGCCGGGACCTGCTGAAAAGCTTTTTCCACAGCCGCGTGGTCCCTCTGGAGGCGGCCGCTGCCGCGTGTACCTCGGACCCGGAGGACAGCGGTGTGCTCCAGGCCGTGCTCTCTCTGCCCCCCAAATACAAGGACGTCATTTACCTTCATTACTACGAAGACTACACTGCTCCGGAGATTGGACGGATTTTGGGGAAGAACGTAAACACCGTCTATACCCTTCTCAACCGTGCCAAGAAGCTGCTCCAGGAAATGCTGGGAGGTGAGGCCGATGCGTGAACAGCTGAAACGGGCTCTGGACAACGTCTATGCGGAGGAAGCTCTGAAGGAACAGACCCGGGACTTTCTGGCCCGGAAAACCCAGGGCTACACCGCACGGGCAGGCGCCCGTCCGGGACGGCTGGCCGCTGCGGCCGCCTGTATTCTGCTCCTGCTCACCGGCGCAGGAGGCTGGGCCTGCTTTACCCCCACCTCCACGGTGAGCATTGACGTTAATCCCTCCCTGGAACTGAACGTAAACCGCTTTGACCGGGTGATTTCGGTCACCGGGGTCAACCAAGAGGGCCAGGCGTTGGCCGAAACCCTGAATCTTACCTTTCTCCCCTGCACCAGTGCGGTGGAGCAGGTGCTGGACAGTCCCAGCCTGACCAACTATCTGGGGGACGATCCGGCTGTGGCCATCACGGTGGTGGGAGATAACGAAGCGCAGCGGGATCGGCTGCTGTCGGGGGTTGAGAATGCCACCGCCCAGCGGCAGGGCACCTACTGCTGCGCCCTGGACAGCGGCGAGGCGGAGCAGGCCAACGCCCTGGGGCTCTCCTACGGAAAATACCACGCTTATCTGGAGCTCTGTGAGCTGGGCTCCGACTTGACCCCGGAGGAGGTGCAGCAGATGAGCATGCGGGAAATCGGCACCCTGCTGGCCAGTCTCTCCCAGTCCGATGGGGATGCTCAAAGCGGGAATGTCAACGGCTCCGGGAACGGCAGTGGAAACGGAGCGGGCAGCGGCTATGGAAACGGCGGAGGCTCAGGGGCTGGAAATGGTCAGGGCCACCGCTATGGGCAGAGTGTATCTTAAATACAATGAAGCGATGAAACGGCGCCGCCCGGTGGGCGGTGCCGTTTCATCGCTTTCCTGTTATGTTCTCCTATACACCACGGCGGTTCCGCAGCGTTTCCTTTCAGTCGGTTACAGAAATTTTGCTGCGATCGATATCGCCTCGATACGCCTGATTGATCCTCTCCTGAACCGCGATATGATGGGCAATTTCTTCGTTGGAAAATTCCTGAAGCATTTGAAAGAGAATATTCTGGCACTCAAGATTCAAGCTCAACCGGTCCAAATAGATCTGCTTTCCCTCGTCTGTTAGCCGCAGATTCAGCTGCCGGTTATTGCTCTCGTTTCGAACCTGCTCCACCAGCCCTTTACTTTTCAGTTTCCGCACAATCTGGGAACAGGCACTGGCCGTCTTTTTCAAAATACTCCCCAACTCGGTAATGGTAATGTCACTATGCTCGCCAATCAAATTTACCACGAGAGCCTCCGCCTGATATAAAACAACACTTCCATATGTGTGAGGCAGCGAATCATACTCCGCCATCAATTCATAGGCCTCGTCTTGTGCTGACCACAATTTCTGCAGCAGTTCTTTTCTCCTGTTCTCCATGGATTTCTTATCTCCTTATTCAAATAACCGCTAACCTCTGCCGTTATCCCAAATCATATTTCTTTGGGAACTTCCCTGCAGTGCCGGTCATAAAACATCAAAACAGGAAGCAGCTCCTCTGTTCTTTGCAAGATTATATCATCTTTTCCGTAAAAATGAAAGTTCATCCACATATTCATCCCCCGTTTCTCCAAACTAGCACTCCACCTCCCACATATCAGTATGATTTCCTGTTGACATTTTTCTTCTTCTCTTATATATTAAAGGTACTTAATATTAAAGCACCTAAATAATTGTCAGATAAAATATTGCGCACTTAATTTACTGTGGAGAGGAGTACCAACCATGAAATATGATTTTACAAGCATCATGGAACGAAAAGGTATGGATGCCCTTGCGGTAGATTCTCTGGGCCGAGCACCCGGTCTTGCTCCGGATCCGCCGGAAAACGGAATGGACGTCATCCCTATGTGGGTGGCGGATATGAATTTTCCTGCCTGTCCCACAATTCCCGAAGCCATTATCAATCGGGCAAAAGAGCCCCATTACGGGTACTTTGAGCCAAGGCAGGAGTATTATGACTCCATTATTCGCTGGCATGAAACGCGAAACGGTGTAACGGGACTGAAAAAAGAACACATCAAGTATGAAAACGGTGTGTTGGGCGGCGTAGTCAGCGCACTGAATGTGTTCTGTTCCAAAGGCGACAAGGTATTGGTACACTCCCCCACCTATATTGGTTTTACAAAATCACTGAGCAACAACGGCTATCACATCGTCCACAGCCAGTTGGTACAGGATGATGCCGGGATCTGGCGGATGGATTTTGCCGATATGGAAGAAAAGCTGAAAGAAGAACGGATTCACGCCGCAATCTTCTGTTCCCCTCACAACCCGTGTGGCCGGGTGTGGGAACGCTGGGAAATCGAGCAGTTTATGGAACTGTGTAAAAAATATGATGTATTCGTGGTTTCAGACGAGATCTGGTCGGATATCATTCTGACCGGACATAAACATATTCCCACACAATCCGTCAGCGAGGATGCCCGGATGCGAACGGCTGCCTTTTACGCCCCCTCAAAAACCTTTAATCTGGCCGGCTTGGTTGGGAGCTATCATATCGTTTACAACAAATGGATTCAGGATCGAATGGTAAAGGAGTCCTCTCTCTCCCACTATAACGATATGAATCTGTTATCCATGTACGGACTGATCGGCGCATACCAGCCCGAGGGCTACCAGTGGGCAGATGAGTTGTGTCAGGTTCTCACAGAGAATGTGAACTACGCCTGCCAGTATATTTCAGAGCATTTCCCGGGCGTCTCCGTTTCACGGCCGCAGGGAACCTACTTACTCTTCCTTGACTGCTCCCAGTGGTGCAAGCTTCATGAATGTGATATTGAACATGTAGAGCGGGCAGCCTGGAAAGTCGGCGTTGCGGTTCAGGATGGAAGGATGTTCCATGGTCCCTGCCATCTGCGTATGAATCTGGCCTTACCGCTCAGTCGTGTCCAGGAAGCGATGCACCGGCTGGATAAGTATGTATTCAATGCCTGAGGCTCTGCTTTCGTTTTTGCTCTCCCAGTGTTCAATACTACGTTCTCCAAAAAACAACACGGCGCTGCTTGATAAGCAGTGCCGTGTTGTTTTCTTGGGCATAAGAAAACAAAGCCGCCCCGAAGGGCGGCTTTGTCACAGAAGCTTTAACTTAGCGCAGGTTGAAGAAAGCCTTCATGCCGGGATACTCGGCGATGTCGCCCAGCTCCTCCTCGATGCGGAGCAGCTGGTTGTACTTGGCCACACGGTCGGTACGGCTGGGAGCACCGGTCTTGATCTGGCCGGCGTTGAGGGCCACAGCGATGTCGGCGATGGTGGCGTCCTCGGTCTCGCCGGAGCGGTGGGACACAATGGCGGTGTAGCCGGCGCGGTTGGCCATCTGGATGGCGTCCAGAGTCTCGGTCAGGGTGCCGATCTGGTTGACCTTGATGAGGATGGCGTTGGCAACCTTCTTCTCAATGCCGGTGGCCAGACGCTCCACGTTGGTGACAAACAGGTCGTCGCCCACCAGCTGGACGCGGTCGCCGATGGCCTTGGTCAGCATAGCCCAGCCTTCCCAGTCGGTCTCGGCCATGCCGTCCTCCAGGGAGATGATGGGGTAGTTGTCGGCGAACTTCTTCCACATGTTCACCAGCTGCTGCTGGGTCAGCTTCTTGCCGGACTTGGGCTGGATATAGATCTTCTGCTCCTCGTCCCACCACTCGGAGGAAGCGGCGTCGATAGCGATCTTAAAGTCCTCGCCGGGCTTGTAGCCAGCCTTCTCGATGGCGGCCACGATAACCTTCAGGGCGTCCTCATCCTTCTTCAGGTTGGGGGCATAGCCGCCCTCGTCGCCCACGCCGGCGGCGGGAGTGCCGTTCTCCTTCAGGACGGTCTTCAGGGTGTGGAAGACCTCAGCGCAGCGGCGCAGAGCCTCGCGGAAGGAAGGAGCGGAGACAGGCATAATCATGAACTCCTGGATCTCCACGTTGTTGGTGGCGTGAGCGCCGCCGTTCAGGATGTTCATCATGGGCACGGGCAGCTGCTTGGCGTTGACACCGCCAATGTAGTTGTAGAGGCTGGTGCCCAGGCTCTCGGCAGCGGCCTTGGCGCAGGCCAGGGAAGCGCCCAGAATGGCGTTGGCGCCCAGGCGGCTCTTGTTGGGAGTGCCGTCCAGGTCGATGAGCATCTTGTCGATGGCCACCTGGTCCAGAACGTTGGTGCCGATGAGGGCCTCAGCGATCTCGGTGTTCACGTTCTTCACGGCGTTCTCCACGCCCTTGCCCATATAGCGGCTCTTGTCGCCGTCGCGCAGCTCGCAGGCCTCATAGATACCGGTGGAAGCGCCGGAGGGAACGGCGGCACGGCCCATGGTGCCGTCCTCCAGGTACACCTCAACCTCAACGGTGGGGTTGCCGCGGCTGTCCAGGATTTCGCGGCCGACGACATCAACAATCTCGATCATCTGCTTCATAGGATTTCAAGCTCCTTTCAATATTATGGCGGAACCCGCTCCGCCCATCAGGGGTATATGGTCTGCACGGCGCGCACCTGCGAAGCCGTACCAGAACGCAAATCAGTTGGTAATCAGGGTCTGGCCATCCATCTCGGCAGGCTTCTCAATGCCCATCAGATCCAGCATAGTGGGGGCAATGTCAGCCAGACGGCCGTCCCGCAGCTTGACGTTGGCGCCCACAATATAGAAGGGCACCAGGTTGGTGGTGTGGGCGGTGAAGGGCTCACCGTCGGTGTCCACCATGCGCTCGGCGTTGCCGTGGTCGGCGGTGATGAGGGACACGCCTCCCATCTTGGAGGTGGCCTCCACCACCTTGCCCACGCACTCGTCCACGGTGGTCACAGCCTTGCAGGCCGCCTCATACACGCCGGTATGACCCACCATGTCGCAGTTGGCAAAGTTCAGAATAATGACGTCATAGGCGCCGCTGAGGATGCGCTTGACCGCCTCCTCGGTGACGGCGTAGGCGGACATCTCAGGCTGCAGGTCGTAGGTGGCCACCTTGGGGGAAGGAATCAGGCAGCGGTCTTCACCGGGGAACACCTGCTCCACGCCGCCGTTGAAGAAGAAGGTCACATGGGCGTACTTCTCAGTCTCGGCGATGCGCAGCTGGGTCATGCCCAGCTTGGAGATGTACTCTCCAAAGATGTTCTCCAGCTTCTGCCGGGGATAGGCCACGGTGACGTTGGGCATGGTGGCGTCGTACTCAGTGGTACACACGAAGAACACAGGCACAAAGCCGGTGGAACGCTTGATATCCTTCAGGTCCTCGTCCACCAGGCAGCGGGTAATCTCCCGGGCACGGTCAGGACGGAAGTTGAAGAAGATCACCGAGTCGTTGTCCTGAACCTGCACGTTCTTCAGGCAGGTCACAGGCTCCATGAACTCGTCGGTCACGCCCTTGTCATAGGACTCCTGCACGGCCTGGGCCGCGTCCTCCACATAGGGGGCCTGGCCGCAGACAATGGCGTCATAGGCGCGCTGCACGCGGTCCCAGCGCTTGTCCCGGTCCATGGCGTAGTAGCGGCCCATGACAGTGGCAATCTTACCCACGCCCAGCTGCTGCATCTTGGCCTGCAGCTGCTCCACATAGTGCTTGCCGGAGCTGGGGGGCACGTCACGGCCGTCCAGGAAGCAGTGGACGTAGACCTTCTCAATGCCCTGGTCCTGGGCCATCTTCAGCAGGGCGAAAAGGTGGGTGATGTGGCTGTGCACACCGCCGTCGGACAGAAGGCCCATAAGGTGCAGGGCGGAGCCCCACTCCCGGCAGTTGGCCATGGCCTCCAGATAGGCGGGGTTCTCGAAGAACGCGCCGCTCTCAATGTCACGGCTGATGTGGGGCAGGTCCTGGAACACCACGCGGCCGGCGCCGATGTTGGTGTGGCCCACCTCGCTGTTGCCCATCTGCCCCTCGGGCAGACCCACGTCCAGTCCGGAAGCGGACAGACGGCAGCCGGGACACTCAGCAAAAATCTTGTCCAGATTGGGGGTAGGAGCGTTGGCCACAGCGTTGCCCGGAGCGTCGGGCGCCATGCCAAAGCCGTCCATGATAATCAAAGTGGTAGGTGTTTTCATAGAAACAAATTCTCCTTGCAATGAGCCCAAAGGGCACCTAATCCCCCCTCGGAGAGTGGAGGGGGAGCACGGAGAGGGAAGCAGCTTCCCTGCCGTGAAAACCGCTTTGCCGCACAGCGGCACCCATCCTGCCAGCCGGTCCGGCTCTTTTCGGCCGAACCGGTCACTGGCAGGCTTCAGGCTGGCGCCGCCCATGAGGCCAACGGATTACTCCTGGTTGGCCGCGTTGATGATCTGGACGAAGTCCGCGGGCTTCAGGCTGGCGCCGCCGATGAGGCCGCCATCCACGTCGGGCTGAGCCAGCAGCTCAGCAGCGTTCTTGGCGTTCATGGAGCCACCATACTGGATGGTGACGGAGCGGGCCACATGGGCACCGTACAGCTTGCGGATGACGGTGCGGATGGCCTGGCAAACCTCGCCGGCCTGCTCGGCAGTGGCGGTCTTGCCAGTGCCGATGGCCCACAGGGGCTCGTAAGCGATGACGATGTGACGCATCTTCTCAGCGGGCACGTTGGCCAGAGCGCACTTCACCTGATAGGCAATGAGCTCCATGGTGACGCCCAGCTCACGCTGCTCCAGGCTCTCGCCCACGCAGATGATGGGGATGAGGCCGGCGTTGATGGCGGCGTGGACCTTCTTGTTGACGGTGAAGTCGGTCTCGTTGTAGTACTGACGGCGCTCGGAGTGACCGATGATCACGTACTTGGCGCCCGCCTCCTTGATCATCTCGGCGGTAATCTCGCCGGTGTAGGCGCCGTGATCCTCATAGTGGCAGGTCTCAGCACCGATGGCGATGTGGCAGTCCTTAAAGAGACGCACGGCGGACTGGATGTTGGTGGCGGGGACGCACAGCACCACGCTGCACCACTTGCCCTTGGGCATGATGGGCTTGAGCTCCTCAGCAAAAGCCTTGGTCTGGGACAGGGTGTTGTTCATCTTCCAGTTGCCGGCGATAATGGTCTTACGATAGCGACGGTTCATTGTTAATCTCTCCCTAAAACTTGTTTATATTTCTCATCTCGCGCCGGGAAATTCCGACGAAGGTTTTTAAGGGGTATTCCGACCTTCCCGGAAATTCCGGACCAGTCAGATTGCCAGATGCATCAGGCGTCCAGCAGGCAGGCCACACCGGGCAGCTCCTTGCCCTCCATGAACTCCAGAGAGGCGCCGCCGCCGGTGGAGATGTGGGTCATCTTATCGGCATAGCCCAGCTGCTGCACGGCAGCCGCGCTGTCGCCGCCGCCGATGATGGTGATGGCGTCGGTCTTGCTCAGGGCCTCGGCCACAGCCTCGGTGCCCTTGGCGAAGGCGGCAAACTCAAACACGCCCATGGGGCCATTCCAGATGACAGTACCGGCGTCCTTCACGGCGTCGCAGTAAATCTTCACGGTCTCGGGGCCGATGTCCAGGCCCTGCCAGCCGTCGGGAATCTCGCCGGCCTTGACCACCTGGGTGTTGGCATCGGGAGCAAACTTGTCGCCGCACACGGTGTCCACGGGCAGGAGCAGCTTGACGCCCTTCTCCTGAGCCTTCTTCACCATGTCGTTGGCGTACTCCTCCCAGTCGGCCTCCAGCAGGCTGTCGCCCACCTTGCCGCCCTGAGCGGCAGAGAAGGTGTAGGCCATGCCGCCGCCGATGATGATGGTGTCGGCAATCTCCAGCAGGTTATTGATGACGCCGATCTTGGAGGAGACCTTAGAGCCGCCCAGGATGGCCACCAGAGGACGCTTGGGGTTGGCCAGAGCGCCGCCGATGACGTCCAGCTCCTTCTGAATGAGGAAGCCGCTGACCGCGGGCAGGTAATCGGCCACACCGGCGGTGGAGGCGTGGGCACGGTGCACCGCGCCGAAGGCATCCGACACATAGAGGTCCGCCATATCGGCCATGGCCTTGGCCAGAGCGGGATCGTTCTTGGTCTCACCGGGCTCGAAGCGGGTATTCTCCAGCAGCATGATCTGGCCAGGCTGCAGAGCCTTGGCCTTGGCCTGGGCGTCAGCGCCCACCACGTCGTTGGCCATGATGACTTCCTTGCCCAGCAGCTCGCTCAGGCGGGCAGCCACCGGCTTCAGAGACAGCTCGGGCTTCACCTCACCCTTGGGCTTGCCCATATGGGAGCAGGCAATGACCGCGGCGCCCTGATCCAGCAGATACTGGATGGTGGGCAGCGCAGCGCGGATACGCTTGTCATCGGTGATGACACCGCTGCCGTCCTTGGCCATAGGTACGTTGAAATCACAGCGCAGCAGGACCTTCTTGCCCTTGACGTCCACGTCCTTGACGGTTTTCTTATGATAGTTCATAATCTACGAACTCCTCTCTGTGTGAAATCGGTTCAAACGGGAACAAACTTCTTTTTGCTAAGGGTGCTGGATTCCGCCCATCTCCCCCACCCCGGAAAGCTCCGGGAAGCCCTGCTGACGCAGCGCTTCATAGGCCAGGATTGCGACGGAATTGGCCAGATTCAGGCTGCGGGCGTCCGCCCGCATGGGAATTCGGATGCACCGGTCGAAATAACGCCGGCGCAGCTGTTCAGGGAGGCCCGCCGTCTCCTTGCCGAACATCAGCCAGCAGTCCGGCTCAAACCGGACCTGGGAATAATCCCGCGGGGCTTTGGTGGTGGCCAGCCACAGATCCGGATTGGGATTCTGAGTGAAAAAGTCATCCAGTCCCTCATAAACCCGCAGGTCCACCATGGGCCAGTAGTCCAGTCCCGCCCGCTTTACCGCCTTGTCGCTGATGTCAAAGCCCAGGGGCTTCACCAGGTGCAGACGACTGCGGGTTGCGGCACAGGTTCTGGCAATGTTACCGGTATTCATGGGGATTTCAGGCTCCACCAGTACAATGTTCAGCACGACCGCTCCTCCTTGTTTTCGCGGCTATCATTGTATTCCAAATCAGGGAGAATTTCAACTATAAATTGGTCGAAAAATTGCAAAAAAATCAAAAATCACACCAAAACCGCAGGTTGGCGCTCCATTTTTTGGCACTTTTCATGTCTAAAGCCCGGTTAAACTCCGTTTTTTCGGCGTTGTGACAGACTTAATGCACTTTGTCCGGGCATAACCCGGTTCCTATTTTCTTTTTTTCGGCCCAAGGACACTTTCCTTTTTCATTTTTCATTGTTCTGCCCTCCGGGACGGCAAATTTCCCGTTTCGTCCTTCTTTCCTTCTTCCCGCTCCCATGCTATAATATGCATATTCACCAAAAACATGAGGTCTCCGGCCCATCCGGCCGGGAAAGGAGCCTTTCTATGAAGCTGATTTGGCACGGACATTCCTGTTTTACCCTGGAGACCAGTCAGGGCACAGTGGTCTTTGACCCCTACGAGGACGGCTCGGTGCCCGGTCTGCCTCCCCTGCATCTGCAGGCCGATCTGGTGCTGTGCAGCCATGAGCATCACGACCACAACGCCCGGGGCAGCGTGGCGCTCAGCGGCAAGTCCCCCTCCTTCACCGTGGAGCGGCTGGATACCTTCCACGATCCCGAGGGCGGCACCCTCCGCGGCCCCAATACCATTCATATGATTTCCGCCGACGGACTGCGGGTGGCCCACATGGGCGATCTGGGCTGCGCCCTCACCCCGGAGCAGCTGGAAAAGCTGCAGGGGTTGGATGCGGTCCTGCTGCCGGTGGGCGGCTACTACACCATCGACGCGGCCCAGGCCGACGAGACCGCCCGTCAGCTCCAGGCCCGGGTAGTTGTCCCCATGCACTACCGGGGCGCCGGCTTCGGCTACGACGTCATTACTCCGCTGGGGAACTTCCTGGCGCTGCGCGAGGATGTCATCCACTATCCCGGCCCTTCTCTCACTTTGGAGCCGGACATGCCCGTCCAGACCGCGGTTCTGGACCGCTTTGATTGATATTTCATTTTATTTTGGAGGTCCTTCCCATGTCCCATACCGTGGAAATTTTGTCCGTGGGCACCGAGCTGCTGCTGGGCAACATTGCAAATACCGACGCCCAGATCCTCTCCCAGGGGCTCAGCGAGCTGGGGTTGAACGTCTACTACCATACGGTGGTGGGCGACAACCCTCAGCGCGCCCGTCAGGCCGTGGCCATTGCCAAGGAGCGGGCTGACATCATCATCACCACCGGCGGTCTCGGCCCCACCTGCGATGATCTGACTAAGAATGTACTGGCCGAGGCGTTTGGCAAGAAGCTGGTCTTTGACGAGCCCTCCGCCCAGCGCATCCGCAGCTACTTCACCCGCACCGGCCGCCCCATGACAGAGAACAACCTGCAGCAGGCCATGCTCCCGGAGGGCTGCACCATTCTGGACAACGACTGGGGTACCGCCCCCGGCTGCGCCTTCTTCGCCGACGGCGTCCACGTCATCATGCTCCCCGGTCCCCCCAGCGAGTGCCGCCCCATGTTCCAGTACCGGGCCAAGCCCTATCTGCTCAGCCTGTCCGAGGGCGTGATTGCCTCCCACACGCTGAAGCTCTTCGGCATTGGGGAATCCACCATGGAGGCCCAGCTGCGGGACCAGATGAACACCATGTCCAATCCCACCCTGGCCCCCTACGCCAAGGAGGGAGAGTGTGAGCTGCGGGTCACCGCCAAGGCGCCCACCGACCAGGAGGCCCAGGCCCTGCTCAAGCCCACGGTGGAGGAGATCAAGGCCCTCTTCGGCGCCAAGGTCTACGGCGTGGACGTGTCCTCCCTGGAGGAGGTTGTGGAGCAGCTGCTGTTGAAAAAAGGTCTTACTCTGGGTGTGGCGGAGAGCTGCACCGGTGGCCTGATGGCCAAGCGGCTGACCGACGTGCCCGGTGCCTCCAAGGTATTCAAGGGCGGCATCGTATCCTACATCAACGAGGTGAAGGCTGGCGTACTGGGAGTGCCTCAGGAGCTGCTGGACCAGTTCGGTGCCGTCTCCTCCCAGGTGGCCCAGGCCATGGCGGAGGGTGCCCGCCGGGTGCTGGGCTGCGACATCGCCCTCTCCTCCACCGGCGTGGCCGGTCCTGACAAGGATGACCGCGGAAACGAGGTGGGCACCATGTTTGTAGCCATCGCCACCCCCGAGGGCTCCTATGTCCGTTCTCTTGCTCTGGGCAACCGCCCCGTACGGGAACGGCTTCGCATCCAGACCGCCAGCCACGCCTTCGACCTGGCCCGGCGGTACCTCTCCGGACTGCCCTACTCCGATTCCAAAAAAGAACGCTAATAAAACCAAAACCCGGGCGGCGCCTGCAGGCGCCGCCCGGGTTTTCTTACGTTCCGGTTTCTGTTCTTGTCTCAGTCATCCCGGTCAGACTCGTAGGAGAGGATGCTTCCGTCGGAGGCAAGGATGGTGTATTCATATTCCACACCGTTGGCCTTGAACTCCACCTCATACTCCAGCCGGCCGTCGTCGTAGTCCTGCTTCACCTTCAGCTCATAGGTGCTGGACTCGCTCACCCCGGCGTGGTTCAGGGCAATGCTCTTGGCCTTGTCACTGCCGATGTCGGAAGAAGTGCTGCCGGAGTTTCCAGTGCTGCCAGTGCTGGTGCTGCCGTGGCGCTCCGTATCCCGCTTCAGGATGGCGCCGCTGGTGCCGTCCACCGTGTAATCGTACTCGGTGCTGTCCACCCAGAATTCAATCTCATATTCCAGGCGGCCGTCGTCCCAGTCCCGCTCCACCTTCATGCCGGTGGCGGAGGAGGCGGAAACGCCCGCGTCCTTCAGCGCAGCACTCTTGGCGGCCTCGCTGCCGATGTCAGAAGAAGTGCTGCCGGAATTTCCGGTGCTGGTGCTAGTGCTGGTGCTGCCGGTATTGCTGCTGGTACTGCCGCCGGAGGTGCTCTGGGAATAGGTCTTGACCTCGTGCTTGAGGACGGTGGCGCTGGTCAGGGCGATTTCGTACTCATAGCGGCTGGAGCCCACCATGAACTCCACCTCGTAGCACTCGGCCCGTCCGTCATCGTACTCCAGCCAGGCGTTGCAGTACTTGGTATCGCTCTCCTTCACGCCCGCATGGCTGAGGGCGGCCGCCTTTGCGGCGCTCTCCCCAATGTAGGAGGAGGCGTTGGCGGAACCGGTGCTGGGTGCGGTGCCGGTGGCTTCCGTCTCGTACTTCACCACCTGCCCGTTGGAGGCATCAATCTCATACTCATATTTCTTGCTGCCGGAGTGGAACTCCACCTCATAAATCATACGGCCGTCGTCGTAGTCGAACTCCGCCTTCAGGAAGGTGACCTGGTCGGTGGAGAGGCCCGCATGCTTCAGCGCCGCGCTCTTGGCGGCATCTGCGCCGATATAGGCACTCTGGCTGGCCGTTCCGGAGGTCTGGATGGTATTGGAAACCAGGATATCTGTGGGGCCATCGGCTCCGCCGATGACGGTGCTCCCCTCCTGGCTCTGGGTACCGGTGGTATTCTGGGCGGAGTAGAGCAGGTTCAGCTCGTTGATGGTCAGCCCCACCAGGCTCTCAAAGGTCTTGGTGTTGTTGCTGCCCTCCACGATAGCCTGAATGAGGGCGGCCTTACCGGCGGAAATGCCGTACTCCTCGGCCTTCCGGCTCAGCTCCTCGTTATACTGGAGGGTCTGAGAAAGGATGGCGCCGTTGATCTGGGCGCTGGCCAGGGCGGCGTCGGCCTGGGCGGTGAGCTCCTCCTGGAGCTTCTCGCCCCGCTGCACGTCGTCGTCCTCCACGGTGATGAGAATGGAGTTGGCAAGCTCATCCACGTAGCCATGCTGGAGCAGGGAGCCGATGACGGCGTTCATTGCCACATCCACCGGCACGCCCTTCAGATCCAGCCCTTCCAGAATCACCTTGCCGTCCTCGTTCTGAGGTGTGGCGGAAATTACCTTCTCATTCTTGTTGACCTTCAGTTCCACGCTGGGGTTGACGTCCAGGGAGACCACCGAGGCCACTGCGTTGTTGCTCTGATAGTAGTAGCCGGCTCCGCCGCCCACCACCACCAGTGCCAGGCAGGCCGCTACGGCCAGGGACATCCATTTTTTCTTGCTCGTGTTCTGCTTGGAAGAATTCTTTTCCGTCATGGGAATCACAATTCCTTTCTGCGTCTCACAGCGGGCAAGGATTCCCTCCAGGTCATTGGGCGCGGCATGGGACACTGCCTGCTCCAGGCGCCGCTCCAGCTCCTTGTCATTCATCGAGGGTCATCTCCTTCCAGCTGGACTCTTAATTTTTTCAGTGCGCGATGATACTTGGACAGGACGGTGGCCAGGGGCATTTCAAGCAAATGGGCAATTTCCCGGTGCTTCAGGCCGGTGACTGCGTGGAGCATCACCACCTGCCGCTCCTCATCGGTGAGTGCGGCCATGGCCTGCTGCAGAACCTGCCGGTCCTCCGGGGTGACAGCGGGGCTTTCGGCGGGAATGGCGTCCCACTCCTCGTCCTCCAGCTGCTCCTGGCGGGACCCCTGACGCAGCTTCATCAGCGCCAGGTTCCGGGCCACAGCCAGCAGCCACCCCATGGGCGAGCCCTGAGGCTTATACTGGTATGCGCTGTCCCACACCCGAACAAAGGTATCCTGGGTCACATCCTGAGCGTCGTGGGCGTTTTTGACATAGGACAAGGCCAATCCGTAAACCGCCGTACGGGTGCGGCGGTACAGCTGAGCCAGGGCCTCCCGGTCTCCGGCGGCTACCCCCGAAAGCAGCTCATCCAGTTCCCTTCGTTCTTCCACGCCGTGGCGCTCCGTTGTCTGTGCTGTCAGTAGCATCAGCATGTGCCATTTCTCCTGTCATCCAAGTAATGCGCTGGGTCGTCTTTTTATTGCGCAGAAAAGAAAAAAATTTTTCCGCTCCTTATTATAAAGATTAGACTGGAAAAAAACAAGTATTCCTTCCCCATGGAAAGACCGCCGGACAGCTGAGAACACCTCATCTGTCCGGCGGTCTTTGACTGCACGTTTCTTCCATTTATACCGCGCCGTGGCGGGCGACAGTCTCCTGCTCCAGAAGTCCCGCCCGGACCAGACGCCCGCGGAGCATGGGGCCCACCACCATGGCCGCCGCCATCTTCCCAAGGTCAAAGGGAATAAAGGGAATGACACAGGTCCACAGGGCGGCCTGAACGGGGTTGTGGGTGAGGAAGCAATACCAGGCCGTTCCCAGGGCATAGCACACGGCGGTCCCCAAAATCATGCCGCCCAGGTGAAGCACCCGGCTGCGGGTGTGGTCAATCACCCATCCGGCAATGACCGCCATCACCAAAAAGCCCAGAATGTATCCCCCCGTGGGGCCGGCCAGCTTGCCCAGTCCCCCGGAGAAGCCGGAGAATACCGGCAGTCCCACCATACCAATTAAAATATAGACCAGCACGCTGAGACTCCCCCGCTTCCAGCCCAGCAGATACAGAGAAAAGTACGCCACCAGATTGGTCAGGGTGATGGGTACCGCCCCAATGGCAATGGACATGGGCGCCAGCACGCAGGTGACCGCCGTCATAACCGCCACCATGGCCAGCATATAGGTATGGGATTTTGTCTTCGTCTCCATCATGGTCTCTCCTCTTATCAATCATTCAGCATTCAGCTTAACGTAAACTTTCTTTCCTGCACTAGTTTACATTTCTCTCTTTCACTTGTCAACCCCGCACTGCTTTTAGTTTACGATTTTTCTGGAAATTGACGGCCGCCTACGGAATATGACCGTCTTCCCTTGCCATTCAGGCTGCTTTTTAGTATAATGTCTTTCGAATCCATACTTCGCGCAGCGAAAGGAGACAAAAATGACAAGATTAAAACGTTGGTTTTGTCTGGCTCTGAGTCTGGCGCTGGCCGGAACTCTGGTTCTTCCGACCCACGCGGTGGAGGCTGTGGCGGACAGCTTCGCCTCCTTCCTCATTGATGCCGACAACGCAGATTTTCCCGAGCAGTCCCTCAAGGTGGTCCTGTACCGGCGGAACGGTTCCGGTACCTTTACCTCCGATGATTCGGTGCGTTACTCCTGTCAGATCAACCGCGCCGCGGGAGACGCCATGTTCTATATCCAGCCCCGCACCGACGGTGTGTGGGTGGAGGTAGACTACCTCAGCGACCTGAACGGCGACGGCACCTACGAGATGCTGGACGGCGAATCCACCCCCGTGTGTGACAGCATGACCACCAGCGGTACGTTGGAGACCTGGAATGGAACGGACTACACCCTGACCAACGGCCAGGTCTACATGCTCTCCGCCCAGACCCTTCGGGACCGGGCCCAGACCGTGCTTCAGGAGCGCGTCACCTCCGGCAGCAGCCAGTATCTGGGCCTGGGAAACACCGTGCCCAACCTGGACTCAGTGCTGTACTTCATCACCCTGCACTATATTTCTCCCACCACCAAGGAGGAATACGCCCTGTCCTATTATGTACGGCTGTTTGACTCCGTCATCGTCCCCTCCGACGTCCCCTTCAACGCCTGGTATTACAGCTCCGTGGAGTACGCCCTGGAGCGCGGCCTCTTCTCCGGAACAGGCAGCGACAGTTTCTCCCCCAACGGTACCATGACCCGCTCCATGCTCTGGGTGGTACTGGCCAACCTGGAGGAAGCCACCCTTTCCGGCGGACAATACTGGTACAGTGCCGCCCAGGAGTGGGCCAAGGAAGAGGGCATCTCGGACGGCGGCAATCCCGACGGGCCCATCACCCGGGAACAGCTGGCACTCATGCTCTATAACCTGTCCGATGTTCAGGAGGAGGACACCACCGATTACCTGTCCGTCTTCTCGGATCGGAGCTCCGTCTCCCCCTGGGCTGAGCAAGCCATCAACTGGGCCGTGGGCCAGGGCCTCTTCTCCGGCAGCGACAGCGGAAAGCTGAACCCCCAGAGCACCGCTACCCGGGCCGAGGTTGCCACCGTTCTGCGGCAGTACGAACAGGTCATGGCTGAAAAATAAGCACTTATAAAACGACGAAGCGGGCCGCCCCATTTCTGGGGCGGCCCGTTTGCGCGGGTGCGTAAACCCGAAGGGCACATGTGCCCTTGCCTTGGACAGCTGGGCCGGAAAGCCTTTCCCGTTCGAAAGCTCTGCTTCCCTGTCCGGGCTCCATCCCTGCATACGTGGACCTTGTCCGTCCTTCCGTTCTGCCGCTTCCGGCCAGCTGTACCCCGGCACCGGCTTAGAGGGGGATTGTCCCCGCTCCGCCTTTCGCCAAAGGGGTTGTGCCTTTCGCGTATGGATGAAACCTTCTCTTGCCGTCCGAGGGTAGTTTGTCCCGCTGTGTTCGTTCTATCCCCGGTTAAAGGCTGGAATATTTGTCCAAACTAACCATACAATGGTCACAGTAAGACAACCGCGAAAGGAGCCACGTCTATGCCAGAACCTGCCCGCATTTTTTTGCCCCGCCGTCCCGCCGGCCCCCGGGAGGCTGAACGCCGGGAGCTGTTGGCCTCCCTGTCCCAGACCCGGGCGCTCATCAGCCAGGCCTACGGCGGCTTCAACAGTGTCAGCGACAGCGACCTCATTGAATCCTATGTCTTTGAAATCAATTCCCTGCAGGCCCGGTACAACTACCTGCTGCGCCGGGTAAAGGAACTGGAGGCGGATTCATGAGCGCCCTCCCCGACTACGCCGCCTGGGCCCTGGCCGGTCTTCTGCTGTGCGCGGCCCTGTTCCTGCTGCGCTGGCCCCTGGTTCAGCTGGTGCGCCTCATCCTCCGCTCCTCGGTGGGGCTGGCCGCCCTGGCCCTCTTTGCCCAGGTGGGGCAGCTGCTGGGTATCTCCCTGGGGGTCAACCTGGTCAATGCCCTGGTGCTTGGTCTGCTGGGTGTGCCCGGCTTCGGGCTGCTGCTGATGCTCCAGTGGGTGCTGCGCTGACCCGTCTGCACGCCCTCTTCCGTCTGGCTTTGCCGGGCGGTTTTTTCTTGCCTTTTCCCACCGCAAAATCTATAATAAAGTTGAAAATTTTCAATTTTCTCTTGACTGTGCAGTTACTTTACCCCTTACACTGAACCCAGAATCCCAGGATCCTTTGGAAAGGGGGCCCTTTTATGACCATCAAGGAAATCGAAGCTGCCACCGGACTGCCTCGGGCCAACATCCGCTATTATGAATCGGAGGGCTTTCTCCACCCGGAGCGGGGGGAGAACGGCTACCGTAACTTCACGCAGAGCGACGTGGACACCCTGCTGAAAATCAAGCTGCTGCGGCAGCTTGGCTTTTCCCTGGAGGACATCCGCGCCTGTCAGAAGGGTGAGGAGGAGCTGTCCGCCGCCCTTGCCCGGCGGCTGGCTGAGTTGGAGCAGACCCGGGGTGCCCTGGAAGAGACGGTGGAGCTTTGCCGGGCTATGCTCCACGACAGCGTCCGCTTCCAGAGTCTGGACGCCCACCGCTATCTGGACCGCACCGCCTCCGTCTCCATCCCCGCTCCCATCGAGGCGCCCTGGGAGAAGGACACCGCCGCTCCACCCTCCCCCTGGCGGCGCTTTCTGGCCCGGACCCTGGACCTCATGCTCTGTCTCTTTCTCTATCATACCTTTCTGCAGATTGTCTTCCGGGTGAACCTCACCCTCCGCGAGGGACCGGTTGAGATTCTGGACCAGGTGGCCGCCATGGGGCTGATGCTGGTACTGGAGCCCCTGTGCATCCACTTCTGGGGTGCCACGCCGGGCAAGGCCCTGTTCGGCCTGCGGCTCACCCAACGCGACGGAAGCCCCCTGGGCTATCTGGACGCCCTCCGGCGCACCTTTCTGGCCATGGCCGTGGGTACGGGCTTCTGGGGCTTGGGAAATTGGATTCCACTTCTCTCTCTGGTGTCTCTGGGGCTTATGGCCTACTCCTTCTGGCGGGTCGTCAAGGGCCGGAGCCTGTATTGGGAGACGGACTGGAACGAGCGCTACACCGACGGGAACCGCCCGGGCCAGCGGTACTGGAGCCGCCCCTCCAGCTATGTACGTCTGGGGGGTGCAGCGGCGCTGGTTGCCGCCATTCTGCTGCTGCCCGGTCTCCTGCATATCTGGGCCATGTCCCCCCGATATCAGGGGGAGGGACTGACCACGGAGCAGTTTGTCCAAAACTACAACCAGTTCAGCCGTTTTCTGTCCTGGCCTGGAACGCCCATCAACCAGCTTACCCCGGACGGCACCTTCCAGGAGCCTCAGAACTCTTCCAACGTTATCTCCATCTCCCTTTTTGACAGTGCTCCGGTGGAACTGGAGTTCACCCAGGAAGAGGGAGTCCTCACCGCCGTGTCCTGCGCCTATCGCTTTGAAGACAGCGTCGGCACCACCGCCGCTCTTCCCACCCAGGTACTCACCAAGACGCTGTGGAGCTTTCTCTACGGCCGCCCCGGTCTGTCCCGGGATGAGCTGGTGAGCCTGATTACTCAGCTGGAGGAGCACCCGGCCGAGCCTCTCTCCTGGTCCCAGGACGGGATGCAGGTGAGTTATCAGCCTGCTCTCCAGGGATATCAAAACTACGGCTCCTCCGCTCTGGTCGCGGAAGGCAGTGGTCCCCACCGGGTCCAGGTGGATTTTACCGTTTTAGTGGGATAATCTGGAGAAACTGAGGATTGACACTTCATTTTGCCAACACTATAATTAGAGAATGCCCCGGTCCATTCTGGAGCGGGGCAATTTTATTGTTTGAAAGGGGTTCTCCCAAATGAGCGACCAGCGTGTTTACAACTTCTCCGCCGGCCCTTCCATGCTTCCTCTGCCTGTTCTGGAGCGTGCCGGGTCAGAAATCACCAACTACCGGGGCTCCGGCATGTCAGTGATGGAGATGAGTCACCGCTCAAAGGTCTTTCTTCAGATTTTTCAGGAGACCCAGGATAAGCTGCGCCGGATTATGCGTGTTCCTGAGGGATACAAGATTCTGTTCCTTCAGACCGGCGCCTCCGGCCAGTTCTCTATGATTCCCCTCAACCTCATCGGCAAAACCGGAAAGGCCGACTATGCGGTGACGGGCAATTTCTCCAACCTGGCCTATAAGGAGGCTTGCAAGTTCGGCCAGATCAACCTGGCCGCCTCCTCCGAGGATCGCAACCACTCCTACATCCCCGCCCAGGACCATCTGAAGCTGGACCCCCAGGCCAGCTACTTCTACTACTGCGCCAACAACACCATCTACGGCACCGAGTGGGGCTATGTCCCTGAGACCGGCGACGTGCCTCTGGTGTGCGATATGTCCTCCGACATTCTCTCTATGCCCGTGGATGTGTCCAAGTACGGCATCATTTACGCCGGTGCCCAGAAGAACATGGCTCCCGCCGGCCTGACGGTGGTCATCATCCGGGAGGATCTGGCCGGCCACGAGCTGCCCTACACCCCCCTCATGATGAACTACAAGACCATGATCGACAAGGACTCCATGTATAATACGCCTCCCTGCTGGTGCATCTACATGCTGGGCCTCAACCTGGACTGGGTGGAGGAACAGGGCGGCGTGGAAGGCATGGAAAAGCTGAAAAAGCTGCGCTCCTCCATGCTCTACGACACCATTGACAACTCCCGGCTGTTCCACTGCCACGCCGAGCCCGGCTCCCGTTCCGGCATGAACGTCACCTTCCGCACCGGCAACGAGGAACTGGACGCCAAGTTTATCGCAGAGGCCACTCAGGCCGGCTTCGTCAACCTGAAGGGCCACCGGAAGACCGGCGGCATGCGGGCCAGCATTTATAACGCCATGCCCGTGGAGGGTGTGGAGAAGCTGTGCGACTTCATCCGCGCCTTTGACAAGAACAACTGATTCGCCCGCGCTCCGGCGCCGGGCAGGGATAACCTGCACATTCTGCAGATGAGAGTAAAGAGGGAATTGCTATGTACCGCATTAAAACCATGAATAAAATTTCCGCTACCGGTCTGGCCCATCTGGACAAGGGCCGCTTCCAGGTCAGCGACGAGGTAGAAAACGAGGACGGTATTCTGGTGCGCTCCGCCCCCATGCACGACTACGTCTTCCCCGACGCCCTGCGGGCCATTGCCCGGGCCGGCGCCGGCACCAACAACATCCCCATTGACCGCTGCTCGGAAAACGGCATCGTGGTCTTCAACACCCCCGGAGCCAACGCCAACGCGGTGAAGGAGCTGGTCCTTGCCGCCATGCTCATCGCCTCCCGTGACATCCTCGGCGGCGCTGAGTGGGTGCAGGAGCAGGCTCACACCCCCAACGTGGATCTGGTATCCGCTGTGGAGAAGGGCAAGTCCGCCTTTGCCGGACCCGAGCTCTACCGCAAGACGGTGGGTGTCATCGGCCTGGGCGCCATCGGAGCTCTGGTGTGCAACGCCGCCCTGGAACTGGGCATGGATGTCTACGGCTTTGACCCCTTCCTGTCCGTGGACGCCGCCCTCCGTCTGGACCGCCACGTCCATGTGGTCCATGATGTCAATGAGCTCTACAAGGTGGCCGACTATGTCACCATTCACGTTCCCTACAACAGCTCCACCAAGGACTTCATCAACGCCGAGGCCATCTCCAAGATGAAGGGCCAGGTCCGGGTGCTGAACCTGGCCCGGGGCGAGCTGGTCAACAACGACGATATGATCGCTGCTCTGGAGTCCGGCCGTGTGGCCCGCTACGTCACCGACTTCCCCAACGAGAAGATCGCCTGCGTCCCCCACGTCATCGCCCTGCCCCACCTGGGCGCTTCCACCCCCGAGAGCGAGGAGAACTGCGCCGTCATGGCCGTCCGCCAGCTGCAGGACTACCTGGTCAACGGCAACATTGTCAACTCCGTCAACCTTCCCAACGTGTCTCAGGACTGGAGCGGTATCTCCCGCCTGTGCCTCATCCACCGCAATGTTCCCGCCATGCTGACCAAGATCATGACCACCCTGTCCGATGACGGCATCAACGTGGAGAACATGACCAACAAGTCCAAGAAGGACTACGCCTACACCATCGTGGACGTGAACACCCGCATCACCGACCAGGTGGCGGACGAGCTGCGGGCCATTGACGGCGTTATCCGGGTACGGGTGCTCAACCACTGATGCGGCTGCGGATTCAGTACAACGCCCCCGTGGTGCTCACCTTTGCGCTGATCTCTCTGGGGGCGCTGGGGCTGGATTTTCTCACCAACGGCTGGACCACCATGCATCTTTTCTGCGTCTACCGCGCCCCTCTCACCGACCCGCTGACCTATGTGCGCATGGTGGGGCACGTGCTGGGGCATTCCGGCTACGCCCACTATCTGGGCAACATGATGCTCCTGCTGGTGGTAGGGCCTCCTTTGGAGGAAAAGTACGGCTCCAGACGGCTTTTGTTCTGCATCCTGATTACCGCCCTGGTCTCCGGACTGGTTCAATTCATCTTCTTCCCCGGCGTGGCCCTGCTGGGCGCCAGCGGCATCGTGTTTATGATGATCGTCCTCTCCTCCCTGGCCGGGATGCGCAACGGTGCCATCCCCCTCACCCTGATTCTGGTGGTGGTGCTCTACCTGGGCGGCGAGGTGGTGGATTCCGTAACCGTTCAGGACAATGTGTCTCATTTGACCCACATTGTGGGCGGACTGTGCGGCGCGGCACTGGGCTTTTCCATGAGCCGGCAAACCTGATAAAATCGAAAAGAAGGACTGCCCTTTGGCAGTCCTTCTTTTTGTCTTTCTTTTATTTGCCGCTTATTTCACGCTGTATCCGCCCCGCACCAGCAGCTTGACGGTGCTGGCCGTGGGCTTGATGGTCCGGTCGGCAATGGTGGCCATATACAAGTGGTTCTTGGTCAGAGAAGCGCCACCGTTGATGGTCCCTCCGGTGGACACGTCAATGAGGGCAGGGCTGGTGGCAGCCGTCACAGTGGCCGAGCCCACCCGCAGCATAACCTCGCAGCCCACCTCCAGGGACATGGTCTGACCGCTGGTCAGAGTGACCAGGGTGTAGGAGGCGCTGCTGCCGCCCCCGGTTCCCATGGCCGCAATGTCCTTTTTGTACTGCTCAATCTGGGCAGCAAAGGTGTTCTGCAGCTCCGTCTGGCGGGTGGCCGCCTTGGCCTCCACCTGGCTGACCACGTTGGGAATGACCGTCTGATCCAAATAGCTCTTGGTCACCAGGGGGTCGTTCTTGTCCCCTGTGGCAGCCAGCGCCGCACCTCCGCACAGGGTGGTCAGGGCCAGGGCCGCGCACAGGGCAGCCCACTTCTTGCTCTTGTTCATCATATGTACTCCTTTGCTCCGGGCTTGGCCCTGGTTCTCCTATGTAGGAGCCGCCCCAGGGCGGCTCCCTCCGGTCCTGCTACACCATAGTCTCCGGGTGCAGGCCGAAACTGACGGCAATGGCGGTGTCCACCTGCTTCATCACGTTCTCATCCACGCGGCCCATTTTTTCCCGCAGCCGGCGCTTATCCAGCGTCCGCACCTGCTCCAGCAGGATAATGGACTCCTTGGGCAGACCGCAGTTCACCGGTGAGATGGAAATGTGAGTGGGCAGGCGGGCTTTTCCCGTCTGGGAGGTGATGGCCGCAGCAATCACCGTAGGACTGTGGCGGTTTCCGGTGTCATTCTGCACGATGAGCACCGGCCGCACGCCCCCCTGCTCGCTGCCCACCACCGGGCTTAAATCGGCGTAGAAAATGTCGCCTCGTTTCACACTGTTGTCCACGTACGTTCACACTCCGCTGGAAGATAGTACGCGTTACAGGCCGAAGAAGGGTCTATGTAACGCTGTACTATGAGTCTCCCACGCGGCGGCGGGGTTTATACCTGCTTTTCCAAAAACCCGCCGCCCCTTCGCCCCCGGAGAAGGGCACTTCTCCGCGGCTCCGACTTATCCTATGTAGGACGGCGGCGGTCGGTCACGGTCCTGGACGGGCTTCCTGCGGTCTTGTCCCCGGCTTTTTGGGCGCGGAGCCGCCGATTCAGCCCTCGTTTCCCAGATAGACCCTGGAAACTCTGGGTGAGACGTCGCACAACAATTCATACACGATGGTCCCGCACAGGCCGGCAGCCTGCTCGGTCAGGCCGGGACCGTACACGGTGGCCACATCCCCCGCCTTCACCTGGGGCAGGTCGGTAACATCCACCATGCACATATCCATACAGATTCGGCCCACAATGGGACACTGCGTCCCGTGGATCTCCATGACCATCCGGTTGGACAGCTGCCGGGGATAGCCATCCCCATAACCGATGGGGACCACGGCCAGACGGCTGTCCCGCGCCAGGGTTGCGGTGCAGCCATAGCTGACGCAGGTGCCCGCAGGCAGGCTGCGCACCGCGGCGATGCGGCTTTTCACCGTCATCACCGGCCGGAGACCGGGCCCATCCAGGCCCTCCAGCTCCGGGGAAGGATAGTAGCCGTAAAGCACGATACCGGGACGGATCATGTCCATATGGGTACAGGGGTATTGTAACACAGCGGCGCTGGCGCTACAATGGCAAATTTTAAAGGTCACGCCCCGGGCCTCCAGCGCTTTTCTGGCGTCCAGAAACTTCTCCAGCTGGTCCATGGTGTAGCCTTCATTCCCATCGGCGTCGGCGAAGTGGGTAAACATTCCCTCCGCCTCCAGTCCGGGCAGGGAACACAGAGCCTGGATGTCATCCAGCAGAGCGGAATTCTCCTCTCCCGCCCGCCAGAGAAAGCCCAGCCGGCTCATGCCGGTATCCAGCTTGACGTGGATCTTCAGGGTTTTCCCTGCCTCCACGGCCGCTTTGGACAGGGCCCGGCCGGTTTCCAGATCCTCCACCGTCTGGGTAATGTTCCACTCCAGAAGTTCCCCGGCCAGCTGGGTCGGGGTCTGCCCCAGGCAAAGGATGGGCAGGGTAATGCCCGCCCGGCGCAGCTCCTCTCCCTCGTCCACGGTGGCCACCGCCAGCATATCTGCCCCCAGGGCCTGGAGCTTCCGGGCCACCGGTACCGCCCCGTGGCCGTAGGCATTTGCCTTCACCAGCCCCAGAAATTTACACCCAGCCGGGGCCATGGCCCGCAGGGTATGGTAGTTGTGGGCCAGGGCGTCCAGGTCAACCTCCGCCCAGGTCCTCCACAGGTTCTTCTCCTCCATGGGTATCCCTCGATTCCTTTGTAAAATCGGTAAATTCACACTGTATCACCCGGAACCCGTCCAGGCTGATCTCCCCCCGCACCAGGGCGTGGCTGTCCGCGTCAAACCACAGGGAGATCTCCGTACCCGTCCCAGGCTCCTCTTCCGGAGCGCCGCAGTCCATGCGCAGCGTACCCGCCTCCCGATCCAGGGAAACGGCGGTGATATAGCCGCTGCGCGCCGTCTCCAGCAGGACCGGGATGGCGGACACTGGGGTAAGTCCGTCCTCGTTCAGAGGGCCGGTCTCCAGCACGATATCGTCATACTCCAGCAGGCTCTCCCCGCTCTGAAGCCGGGCCGTCATGCCAGCCACCGTCTCCGGGGCGGTGAGGGTCAGCGTGGTCTCAGCGCCGTCCCAGGCGGCCTCCAGCTCATACTGGTACACCCGCTGCCCATAGTCGGCGGTAATGGCAGCCGCTGTGCTCCAGGGCGTCTCCTCCAGGTATTCTCCCCGGATGATCAGGGCCAGTTCCTCTCCCTCACTTGACTGTGCCGGGCCACAGCCCGAAAGCAGCAGGATTATCATTGGTACGCAAAGCAGCAGCCTGCGCACAACGCATACCTCCGTATTCCTTTGGGTCAGGGTTCCTTCACCTGGTTTTCCTTCAAAATTTCCGGAAGAGTCTCCACCAGGTCGCCGGGCAGCATGGCGTATTCTCCCAGCCGCTGAGCACACCGGTCCCCCGTTTTTCCGTGGAACCACACTGCCCAGGCGGTCATCTCCGGGATGCCCTCCGGCTCCGGCCCCACCAGGTGCTTCTGCCCCAGCATGGCGGCAATCATGCCGGAGAGCACATCCCCCGAGCCGCCCTTGGCCATACCCGGATTGCCTGTGCCGCAGATCCAGCACCGGCCGTCCGGCGCAGCGGTCACCGTTCCCCTGCCCTTGAGCACCAGGGTACAGCCGTGGGCCGCGGCAAAGTCCCGGGCGGCGGCCAGCCGATCCCGCACCGGCAGGGAAGCGCCCGTCAGCCGGGCAAACTCCCCGGCGTGGGGAGTAAGAATGGTGGGGACCCTCCGTTTGTCCAGAACATCTATATGCCCTCCCAGGGCATTTATGCCATCGGCATCCAGTACCACCGGGATCTCCAAATCCTCCAGCAGCCGCAGCACCAGCTCCCTGGTCTCCGGGGCCTGGCCCAGGCCCGGGCCAATGAGGGCCACGTCGCAGGAGGCCGCTTTGGCAAGAATGTCTTCATAGCGCTGGGGCAGCGGGAAAGGCATGGCCTCGTCACACTTGACGGCTACAATGGGGTAGATGCTCCGGGGCACCCCCAGGAACACCAGCCCTGCACCGGCGCGTAGGGCAGCCCGGGCGGCCAGCACCGGCGCTCCGGTATAGCCCTCGCTCCCCGCCAGCAGAAACAGCTTTCCAAAGTCCCCCTTATGGGCGGCAGCCGGGCGGCGGGGCAGCAGGCAGTGCATGTAGTCGGGCATAATCGCTGTCACATTGGGCCGTTTTTTCTCCATGGACCACACCAGTTCAGCAGGGATCCCGATGTCTTCCACCCAGATCTTCCCGGCCAGGGCGGCTCCCTCTCCCATGTAGAGCCCGGGCTTGGGGCAGGTGAAGGTAACGGTGGCTGTGGCCCGGACAGCCACACCCAGCACCTCTCCGGTATCCCCGTCCACCCCGGAGGGAAGGTCGCAGGCCACCACAGGGTGTCCGCCCCGGTTCATCCACTCCACGGCTGTGCGGAACACCCCCTCCAGGGGACGCTTCAGCCCCACGCCGAACAGGGCGTCCACCAGGCAGTCGCATGTGGACAGCCAGAGTCTTATCCTTTGGTCCTCCGGCTCGAAGGGTTCCAGACTGCCTCCCGCAGCCAGCAGCTTCTCCTCCATAGCCCGCTCGTCCGGGGTCATTTTGGCCCGGTCCCCCACCAGGAAGGCCCGCACCTGGTAGCCCGCCTCCAGCAAAATGCGGGCGGCGGCCACTCCGTCCCCCCCGTTGTTGCCGGGGCCGCAGAACACGCCGATGCGTGGGGTGGGATCCGTGTTCCCGGATTCCACAATCTGCTGCAGTTCCTCTGCTTCCCGCTGCTCCTCCGGAGTCAGTTTCTCTCCCTTTCTTTTCAGCACACAGCAGGAGACCGCACCTCCAATGACGCCCGCCCCTCCCTGCTTGGGCTTTTGGGGCAGGCCCACCCGGTTCACCACTTCCTGGACCACAGCTCGGGCGGCATTCTCCATCAGCTCCAGAGAGGGGATCCCCCGCTCCTGAATGGCGACGCGGTCCAGCTCCTTCATCTCTGCCGTCGTTGCGGCGTAATTCACAGCACTCGCCCTCCCGTTCCGGCAATTTGTTTTCTGCTATTGTACCACTTGCCGCGCCATTCTTGTACCCCCGAAACGTAAAAAAACACACGGCGCCTGGCCCCTGCTTTTCCGCGGCAACTCCTTCTCATCCGCAAAGCAGGCAGGTTCAGTGCGCATGGTCCACCACAAGCAGGCATACAGCCGCCTCTACCGGAATATAAACAATTCTGCCGCATGGCTGTCTTCTCTTTTATCTTGCAGTTTTTCCCATTTTTTCCTTCATCAACTCTTGTGTCAGCCATTCTGTGGTTTTGTTTTTCTCCCCACCGTATTTCCAGGTTGTCCTTCAAAATCCCACTAGTCTCAAAGTTTTATTGTGAAAATAACAAAACTTTTCTTTTCTCCCCGCTTATTTTTCACGCATCGCACAGACTTTATTTTTGCAATATTTTTTCTATTGACTTGCATTTCGTCCGTGTGTTATAACTTTAACACGCTAATCAACTATTTTATTAAAATCCAGAGACCGTCCGCGCAGAATGGAACAGGAGGAATGGGAAATGAGTATTCAGAATGAGTATTTGAACGACCTGATGGAGCGCGTTATCCGCCAGGACCCCGGAGAGCCTGAATTTCACCAGGCGGTGCGGGAAGTACTTACCTCTCTGGCCCCGGTGGTCAACGCCCGGCCTGAGCTGATTACCGAGGGCGTGATGGACTGTCTGGTGGAGCCGGAGCGCACCATCAAGTTCCGGGTCCCCTGGGAGGATGACCAGGGCAGAATCCACGTCAATCGGGGCTACCGCATCCAGTTCAGCAGCGCCATCGGCCCCTATAAGGGCGGTCTCCGCTTCCACCCCTCGGTCAACGAGAGCATCATCAAGTTCCTGGGCTTTGAGCAGACCTTCAAAAACAGCCTCACCGGCCTGCCTATCGGCGGCGCCAAGGGCGGCAGCAATTTCAACCCCAGAGACAAGTCGGACACCGAGGTCATGCGCTTCTGCCAGTCCTTCATGACGGAACTGGCCAAGCACATTGGCCCCGACACCGACGTGCCCGCCGGCGACATCGGCGTGGGCGCCCGGGAGATCGGCTTCCTCTTCGGTCAGTACAAGCGCCTGTGCAACGAATTTTCCGGCGCTCTTACCGGCAAGGGCCTGACCTACGGCGGCTCCCTGGTGCGCCGGGAGGCCACCGGCTACGGCCTGTGCTACTTCGCCAGCCACATGCTGGAGGATGCCGGGCGCTCCTTTGACGGAGCCACTGTGCTCGTCTCCGGCTCGGGCAATGTGGCCATCTACGCCTGCGAAAAAGCCACCCAGCTGGGCGGCAAGGTGGTGGCCATGTCCGACTCCAACGGCTATGTCTACGACCCCGACGGCATCGACCTGGCCCTCATGAAGCAGATTAAGGAAGTGGAGCGCAAGCGCATCAAGGAGTACGCCCAGCGCCGCCCGGGCGCCCAGTACCACGAGGGCTGCTCCGGCATCTGGAACATCCCCTGCCACATCGCCCTCCCCTGCGCCACCCAGAACGAGATTAACGAGGCGTCCGCCAAGGCCCTCATCGCCAATGGCTGCTTTGCCGTGGCGGAAGGCGCCAACATGCCCTGCACCCCCGAGGCCATCAGTGCCATCCAGGCCGCCGGTCTCCTCTTCGCTCCCGCCAAGGCGGCCAATGCCGGCGGCGTGGGCGTGTCCGCCCTGGAGATGAGCCAGAACTCCATGCGCTTCTCCTGGACCTTTGAGGAGGTTGACAACCGCCTGAAGGGCATCATGGGCGACGTGTACCGCAGCGCCTCTGACGCCGCCGCCCAGTACGGCATGCCCGGCAACCTGGCGGCAGGGGCCAACATCGCCGGCTTCCTGAAGGTGGCCGACTCCATGCTGGCCTACGGTGTGGTATAAGGAGGGATATACATGAATGAGTACGCTGTCCGTGTCGCCGCCCAGCTGAGGCAGCGCTACGCCCACGAGCCGGAGTACCTCCAATCGGTCCTCACCTGGCTGGAGATGATTGATCCCGCCCTGGACGACCCCAAGTACAAAAAGCTGGACCTGCTCACCCGCATGGTGGAGCCCGACCGGATGTTCACCTTCCTGGTGCCCTGGGTGGACGACCAGGGGCTTGCCCACACCAACCACGGCTACCGTGTGCAGTTCAAGAGCGCCATCGGCCCCTACAAGGGCGGCCTGCGCTTCCACCCCGACGTCACCCCGTCGGTGGTCAAGTTCCTGGGCTTTGAACAGACCTACAAAAACGCCCTCACCGGCCTGCCCATCGGCGGCGCCGCCGGCGGGGCCGACTTTGACCCCAGAGGGAAGAGCCAGCGGGAGATCATGCGCTTCTGCCAGGCCTTCATGACTGCCCTGTACCGCTACATCGGCGCAGATACCGACGTCCCTGCCGGCGACATCGGCGTGGGCAGCCGGGAGATTGGCTACCTGTACGGCCAGTACAAGCGCCTTATGGGCAAGGCGGAGAGCAGCGCCCTCACCGGCAAGGGGCTGACCTATGGCGGAAGCAAAATCCGTGAGGAGGCCGCAGGCTTTGGCACCGTCTACTTCCTGGCCCGGATGCTGGAGCACCAGAGCGACAGCCTCCAGGGCAAGACCATCGCCGTATCCGGCTTCGGCAACATGGCCTGGGGCGTATGCCGCAAGGCCTCTGAGCTGGGGGCCAGGGTGGTCACCCTCTCCGGACCCGACGGCTACGTCTACGACCCCGATGGTGTCACCACCCAGGAGAAGCTGGACTTCCTGCTGGCCATGCGGGCAGGCGGTCAGGACCGGGTATCCGCCTACGCCGACCGCTTCGGCGCCCAGTTCTTCCCCGGCCGGCGGCCCTGGGAGGTCCCTGTGGACATCGTCATCCCCTGCGCCACCCAGAACGAGCTGGATGTGGAGGACGCAGTGCGCATCCTGGCCAACGACGTGCGCTACTACGTGGAGGGCTCCAACATGCCCGCCACCTCCGAGGCGCTGAAGCTGCTGCGCCTCAGTCCCAAGATCCTCACGGCAGGGGCCAAGGCCTCCGGCTCCGGCGGCGTGGTTGTGTCCGCCCTGGAGATGGCCCAAAACTCCATCCGCTACAACTGGACGCCCGCCCAGGTGGACGAGAAGCTGCGGGACATCATGGGCTCCATCTATGACGCCTCCGTCGCCGCCGCTGAGGAGTACGGCCTGGGCTACGACCTCATCGCCGGCAACGACATTGCCGCCTTCAAGCGGATGTCCGAGGCTATGATCGCCCAGGGGCTGTAACCAGCCGCTCTGCACCAATTTCTCAGCAAAAAACAGGGGAGCGCTCCCGCGCTCCCCTGTTTTTGGATCGGATATTTATTTCAAGAAGCCGTTGACAATCTGCTCCTCGGCCTCCTTCTCGGTAAGGCCCAGGGTCATCAGCTTGATGAGCTGCTCTCCGGCAATCTTGCCGATGGCCGCCTCGTGGATCAGCTCCGCGTCCACACAGTTGGCCGTGACCTCGGGAATGGCCGCCACCACGCCATTATCCATGATGATGGCGTCACACTCGGAGTGGCCGTGGCACTTGGCATTGCCGTTGATGCGGGCCAGGAACACCTGCTTGGAGCTGTCCCGGGCCACCGAGCGGGAAATGACGTTGGTGTGGCAGTCTTCGCCGTTCAGATCCACGGTGAAGTCGGACTTGGCCAGCTGCTTGCCGTGGGTCATGACCTTCTCCTTGATGATGAGGGTGGCGGCGGGGCCCAGGGTAGCCTTGGTGGTCCGAACGGTGGAGTCCACGCCCTTAATCTGGGTGGTCTCCATCTCCATGTAGCTGCCCTCTTCCATCTCCACCACGGTGGTGGGGTTCATGATGTTCTCGCCCAGGCCGTCGCCCTCACCGTAGTGGCGCTCCACGTAGCGCACCTTGGCGTTCTTGCCCACATAGAAGGTGTGGATGCCAGAGTGCTCGGAGTTCTGCACCCCGCAGTTGTGGATGCCGCAGCCGGCCACGATGGTGACGTCGCAGTCCTCACCGATGAAAAAGTCGTTGTATACCGTCTCCTGAAGGCCGCTCTCGCTGAGAACCACCGGAATGTGGACCGACTGATTCTTGGTCCCGGGCTTGATGATAATATCAATTCCATCCTTGTCCTTCTTGGACACGATGTCAATGTTGGCAGTGGTGTTCCGGGCGGCGGACTTTCCGTTGGCCCGGATATTATAGGCGCCCTCAGGCACCTCATGAAGCTCAGCCACCTGCTCCAGCAGGCTGCGCTGAATTGCGTCCATACAAAAATCCCTCCTTTTGAATCGGGGCGCGGCATCTCACCCCGGCCGCTTTGCCGCGGCCTCAGCGTACCTTATCCGTCAGGGCGCTGCACACGCTGGGCACATCCCCCAGCAGCTTGGGGAGCACCTGCTCCCGGGTGCCGTCATCCCGCACCCGGCCGTCAGCCAGAACAATGATGCGGTCGGCGATGTTCAAAATCCGCTCCTGGTGGGAGATGATAAGAATGGAGCCGTTGATCTTCTCATGCAGGTGCTCGAACACCTGGATGAGGTTGGAGAAGGACCACAGGTCAATGCCCGCCTCCGGCTCGTCAAAGACGGAGAGCTTGGTGCCCCGGGCCATGATCATGGCAATCTCAATGCGCTTGAGCTCACCGCCGGACAGAGATCCGTCCACCTCGCGGTCGATATAGTCCTTGGCGCACAGGCCCACCTCGGAGAGGTAGTCGCAGGCCTCCGGCACACCGATGTTCTTTCCGCTGGCCAGGGTGATGAGATCCTTCACCGTCAGGCCCTTGAAGCGCACCGGCTGCTGAAAGGCGAAGCTGATGCCCCGCTGGGCCCGCTCCGTCACGCCAAGACCGGTGATGTCCTCGCCGTCCAGAAGAATCTTTCCCTCCGTGGGCACCAGAATGCCCGCAATAACCTTGGCCAGAGTGGACTTGCCGCCCCCGTTGGGGCCGGTGATAGCCACAAAATGCTCGTCAATGGTGAGATTGATGTCCCGCAGGATGTTCTTATCCTCGCCGTCCTGCTCCACACCATAGCTAATATGCTGTAACTCTAACATGGGGCTCCTCCGTACCTATTGCACCGGCTTCGCCGGCTTTTTCTGTCATTCTGCCCCAAAAAGCGGGCGGCCAATCCCAAGACCAACCTCCTGCTCCTCAGGAACGTCCTTATTTTACCACCCTCGCCGCTATTTGTCTAACGGTATTTTCACCAAATTCCTACTAATTTTGAGGGTTTTTAATTTCTGCCGCTTTTTGTCTCCCACAGTTCCCGTTTTCCCCCTCTATTTCCGATTTTACTCTTGCAAATGACGGGATTTTATGTTATAAGTATGGGTAGTTTACATGTGAAGAACGGGAAAATAGCGAATCCCCGCTCGTCAGAGAGAGGCGGTCACCGGCTGAAAGCCGCCTTGGAGTGCATTTGCTTGGTTCGCCCGGGAGCGGCCCGTGAGAGCGGGACGGTGTCTCCTCCGTTATGGGAGTAAAAGTGCACGCTTGGATTTTGTCGGGCGTGAATGCGGGTGGTACCGCGGAAGGTTTGCCTTTCGTCCCTGGTTGAAGGGGGACGGAGGGCTTTTTTGTTGCTCTCCCTTGGGAAACAGTTCGTGAGGTGATTGTATGGGAATGATGCGAAAAGCTTCCCTGTTCCTGTCCGTCTTTGCTTTGCTTCTGACATTGACCGCCTGTCAGGCCCCCGCCTCTTCCGGCTCCCAATCTTCCGGAAGCGGGGGGATTTCCTCCAGCGCGCCGCCCGACCTCTCTTCTTCGGAAAACAGCGCGGGCTCTTCCTCTTCCGCTCAGCCGCCTGCGGTCGAACCCGACGTGTCCCAACCTGTTGAGACGCCTGACGTCTCTCAGCCTGACACGCCCCCCGATGTCTCTGAACCTACACCCAAGCCGGTCGAGCCGGAGGAGCCCGAAACTCCTGATCCTCCCCCGGCAGTCTCTACAAATCACACCCTCTACATTCTCATGTATCACTCCGTGGTGGAGGGAGACGGCTCGGGCTGCAACGACTGGATGACCACCACCCAGCATTTGCGGGAGGATCTCCAATGGCTGAAGGACCACGGCTACACCTCCGTGCTGCCCAGCGAACTGGCCAGCGGCACACCGCTTCCGGAAAAGGCGGTGCTCATCACCTTTGACGACGGCTACGCCGACAATTACCAGCTGGCCTACCCCATTCTCCAGGAGTTCCAGACCAAGGCCGTCATCGCCCTGATCGCTGAGCGAATCCAAGACGGCGTTCCCGGCTTCCTTACCTGGGACATGTGCCGGGAGATGGCTGACTCCGGATTGGTGGAGTTCGGCTCCCACAGCTACGACTCCCACCGGGAGGACCCCAGAGGAATCAAACGCATGTCCGGCGAAAGCCGGGAGGCCTATGAGGCCCGCATCTTCCCCGATTTGGAACAGAGCATTCAGCTCATCGAGGACAACGTGGGACAGAAGGTGGTATACTTCGCCTACCCCCACGGCCAGACGGAGTCCTGGGCCAGCGATTTTCTTGCCCAGCACTTCGCCGTCACCGTTACCACCCGGCACGGCTCTGCCAATACCTCCGGCGGCCTGTACGATCTGAACCGCTTTAACATCAACACACGTCAGACCGCCCATCAATACCTACCCGACTGAAAAAGGAGCTTATGGTTATGAAAGAACAGTTAGCAGCAATCCGCCAGCAGGCCCTGGAGGCCTTTCAGGCCGCGCAGGACTCCGCCGCCCTGGACGCCCTGCGGGTGCAGTACCTGGGCAAAAAGGGTGAGCTCACCGCCGTTTTGAAGCAGATGGGCAAGCTCAGCGCTGAGGAGCGCCCCGTCATGGGTCAGCTGGCCAACGAGGTGCGCGCCGCCCTGGAGCAGGCCCTGGAGGCCCGGGGCAAGGAGCTGGAGGCCAAGGCCCTGGAGGACCGCCTCAAGGCTGAGGCCCTGGACGTCACCGTCCCCGGCAAGCCCATCAAGCTGGGCCGCCGCCACCCCATGTATACCGCTCTGGACGAGATCAAGGAAATCTTCATCGGCATGGGCTTCACCGTGCTGGACGGGCCGGAGATCGAGCTGGCCTCCTATAACTTCGACAAGCTCAACGCCGAGGAGGGTCATCCCTCCCGTGACTGGTCGGACACCTTCTACTTTGACGAGGACAGCCGGGTGATGCTCCGCTCCCAGACCTCCCCCATGCAGGTCCGGGCCATGGAAACCATGCCCCTGCCCATCCGCATCATCGCCCCCGGCCGCGTCTACCGCAAGGACGAGGTGGACGCCACCCACTCCCCCATGTTCCACCAGGTGGAGGGCATGGTCATCGACAAGAACGTCACCATGGCCGACCTGAAGGGTACCCTGAACACCGTGGTGGAGCAGCTCTACGGCAAGGGCACCAAGACCCGCTTCCGTCCCCACCACTTCCCCTTCACTGAGCCCTCCTGCGAGATGGACGTACAGTGCCACAAGTGCGGCGGCGTGGGCTGCCCCACCTGTAAGGGTGAGGGCTGGATCGAGCTGCTGGGCGCCGGCATGATTCACCCCAAGGTGCTGAAGATGAGCGGCATCGACCCGGAGGAGTACTCCGGCTGGGCCTTCGGCATCGGCCTGGAGCGTACCGCCATGCGCCGGTTCAAAATTGCCGACCTGCGTCTGATCTTCGAAAACGACGTGCGGTTCCTGGAGCAGTTCTGAGGCACTGCCTCAGAACCGCAGGCGCGGCTGTCAGCCGCCCGCGGGCGCATGGTATGCGTCCCTATAAAACAGATTAAGGGAGTTTTCAATATGAACTTATCTCGTAAATGGCTCAGCGAGTTCGTGAAGGTGGAGGCCGACGACAAGGAGTTTGCCGAGGCCATGACCCTGTCCGGCTCCAAGGTGGAGCTGACCCACGATCTGGGCGCTGAGATCTCCAACGTGGTGGTGGGCCAGATTTTGTCCATGGAGCGCCACCCCGACTCCGACCACATGTGGATCTGCCAGATCGAGGTGGGTCAGGCCGAGCCCATCCAGATTGTCACCGGTGCCTGGAACATCCACCCCGGCGACCTGGTGCCCGTGGCCCTGCACAAGTCCACCCTTCCCGGCGGCAAGAAGATCGAAAAGGGCAAGCTGCGCGGTGTGGTCTCCAACGGCATGATGTGCGGCCTCTCCGAGCTGGGTCTGGACGAGCGCGATTTCCCCTACGCCGTCATCACCCCCGCCGCCCTTCTGAACGACTACAAGCCTCTCGACCCGGAGAAGCCCTCCATCCCCGCCGACATCCAGCCCGGCCACAAGATCTACGGCAGCGTGGTCTGCGCCCGGGTGACCGCCGTACGGACCGACGGCATCAACCAGTTTACCGCCGCCTGTGAGGTGGACAGCGGCTCCGTCTCTGTTTCCACCGCCTGCCCCAACCTCCATGCCGGGGACCTGGTGGCTCTGGACACCAAGAAGGAGCATATCTGCACCCTGGCGGACCTCCACGCCCAGCAGGCGGAGTTCCCCCACTGCATTCCTGACGGCATCTTTGTCCTCCACGAGGAGGGTGTGAAGCCCGGCGACGACATCAAGCCCATCATCGGCGCGGACGACCACGTGGTAGAGTTTGAAATCACCCCCAACCGCCCCGACTGCCTGTCCGTCATCGGTCTGGCCCGGGAAGTGTCCGCCACCTTTGACGTGCCCCTGTCCCTCCATGAGCCTGTGGTCAAGGGCGGCGGCAACGGCAATCTGATGGAGCTCCTGGACGTGGAGACCCCTGCTTCCGATCTGTGCCCCCGGTACACCGCCCGGATGGTACGCAACGTGAAGATCGGCCCCTCCCCCAAGTGGATGCGGGAGCGGCTGCGCGCCAGCGGCGTGCGCCCCATCAACAACATCGTGGACATCACCAACTACGTTATGCTGGAGTACGGCCAGCCCATGCATGCCTTTGACTACCGCTACGTAAAGGGCGGCAAGATCATCGTCCGCCGGGCTGAGGAAGGCGAGGAGCTCACCACTCTGGACGGTCAGGTGCGCAAGCTCACTGCCAACCATCTGGTCATCGCCGACGAGCACCGGGCCGTGGGCCTGGCCGGCATCATGGGCGGCGAGAACAGCGAAATCGTCTCCGACACTGTGGATGTGGTTTTTGAGTCCGCCTGCTTCGACGGCACCTGCATCCGCAAGGGCGCTCTGGCTCTGGGCATGCGCACCGAGGCCAGCGCCAAGTTTGAGAAGGGCCTGGATCCCCTGAACACCCTGCCCGCTGTCAACCGCGCCTGCGAGCTGGTGGAAATGCTGGGGGCCGGCGAGGTGCTGGACGGCACCATCGACATCCTCAACTATGTGCCCCAGCCCCACACCATCCGCATGGACCCCGATCGGGTCAACGCCCTGCTGGGTACTGACATCGATCCGGTGGATCAGTACTGCTACCTGGAGCGAGTCAATATTCTCACCGAGAACCACGACTTCCCCAACGGCCCCGCCGAAGTTACCATTCCTTCCTGGCGCGGCGACGTGGAGGGTATCGCCGACCTGGCCGAGGAGGTGGCCCGCTTCTACGGCTACAACAAGATCCCCGTCACCCTGATGCGCGGCCAGACCACTCTGGGCGGCTACTCCGCTGAGGAGCAGCTGGAGCGTCAGCTGAGCAGCGTGTGCCGCAGCGCGGGCTACGATGAGATCATCACCTACTCCTTCATCTCCCCCACCTGCTACGACAAGATCCTCTGGCCGGCGGACTATGCCAAGCGCCAGAGCTTCAAGATCCTCAATCCCCTGGGCGAGGACACCTCCATCATGCGCACGACTACCCTGCCCTCCATGCTGGAGATCCTGACCCGGAACTACAACTTCCGCAACCAGGACGTGAAGCTTTATGAGGTAGGCCGCATCTACCTGCCCGGCGGCGAGGACGGTCTGGCCAACGAGTCCAAGGTACTCACTCTGGGCGCCTACGGCAGCGACATGGACTTCTACACCATGAAGGGCATCGTCGAGGCCCTCCTGAAGGACATCCGGGCCAAGGACGTCCACTTTGAAGGTCCCACCGGCGCCCCCAGCGACGCCTCCTACCACCCCGGCCGCGTGGCCACCGTGTGGGCTGGCGACAACTGCATCGGCATCTTCGGCCAGGTGCATCCCCTGGTTACCCAGAACTACGGCGTGGACGCCGAGCTCTACTGCGCTGAGCTGAGCCTGGACCAGCTGGCTCAGGCCAAGGGCGCCGACCCCGAGTACGTGCCTCTGCCCAAGTTCCCCTCCGTCACCCGTGACATCGCCGTGGTGTGTGACGAGGCGGTCACCGTGGGCCAGCTGGAGAACTGCATCCGCAAGGGGGCCAAGGGCCTTCTGAAGGAGTGCACCCTGTTCGATATCTACCGCGGCAAGGGCATTGCCGAGGGCAAGAAGTCCGTGGCCTTCAATCTGGTTCTGCGGGCGGATGACCGCTCCCTCACCGGCGAGGAAGCCGATGCCGACGTAAAGTCCATTCTGGAAGCTCTGTCCCAGGAGTGCGGCGCTGTGCTGCGCTGAAACCATCCCTGTTAAACAAAAAAGGAAGCGCCTTGAAGGCGCTTCCTTTTTTTGCTTTTTACCCAGCTGACTGCGGCAGCAAAATGGCTGTCAGCCGTCAGAATACAATCAGTGCCACAGCTCCCGCCAGCAGCACAGACAGGATGACCCGTTCCACCCACAGGATCAGGATCTGAGGGATGTTCACAGGGATCTTAGTGGACAGGATACAGGGGATAACGGCGGAGAAGAACAGCAGCTCGGAGATACACACCACGCTGACTACATAGCGGGTGGCCAGAGAGGCCTCCACCACAAAGGCGGCGGGCAGGAACATCTCCGCAATGCTGGTGGCCACAGCCTGAGCGGCAACCAGGGCTTCAGGCAGCTGCACAATGGCGGTGAAGGGATAGAAAATGTAGCCGATGATGTTAAACACCGGTGTAAACAGGGCAATGAGCATACCCAGCAGGCCGATGGACATGATGGTGGGCAGGATGGTGCTGATCATCCGCAGGCCATCCTTGGTGTTCTTCCACACAGCAGGAAGAATGGGGCCGGAGGCCTCGGCAGCAGCCATAGCGTCCTCCCAGGCCACCTTCAGGCGGTTGCTCTTTACAACCTCCTCGGGCTGGGGCGTAACACCCTCCATGTACTCGTCCGGTACCTTGCAGGTGGGATAGAGCCGGGCCACGATGGCGGTCACAATGAAGGTGATGACCAGCGTGCTCCAGAAGTAGAAGTTCCACCGGTCCATCAAATCCAGAGTCTTGGCCACGGTCACCATGAAGGTGGTGGACACAGTGGAGAAGCCGGTGGCAATGATGAAGGCCTCTTTCTTGGTATAGCGGCCGTGCTGATAGAGGTCATCTGTAATGAGCAGAGCCAGCGAGTAACTGCCCACAAAGGAGGCCACTGCGTCAATGGCGGAGCGGCCGGGTGTCTTCCAGATTTTGCGCATCACGGGCTGGAGGAAAACAGCCACGAATTCCATCAGGCCGTAGTTGGTCAGGAAGGACAAAAAGATGGCGCCGATGGGAATCAGGAAACACAGCGAGCAGCACAGGCTTACAAACAGGAAGGGGAACAGGTCCGGATTCTCATGCAGCTCTGCCGGTCCAAGGCCGAACACATACATGATGGCACACACAAGGCCAATCACTTTGAAGATGGAGAAGACGATGTCCTGGGTGCTCTTGTTCCATGTCTTCTTGGCAAAGGGCATGATTGCCCCAGCTGCAATTACCAGCAGCACCACGTATTTTTGATAATCTCCCAGTAGATTCCGTACAATGGTCGTCAGATGGTCCAGAGGAATGGTACTTTTTCCCCCATAGGGTACACTGATAAAAAACATGAAGATGCCCAGTGCGCTGCAAAGGATAAACTTCGCTGCCAACGCGGCACGGTTACTTGTTTTTGTTTCCATAATACTCCCTCCTTAACTCTTTGACTCACTCTCCCGCCAAGGGAGATCCTACCGGGGATAAGACGGCACGATCAAACGCCTCCCTTTTGGCCATAAATTTTATATCCTCTTAACAAATTTAATTATATTCTTTTCGTATTTTTTATGCAAGTATATCATTTCCTTGTTTTTCTATTTTTTAAGCGAAAACGCTTTGGGTTCCATAATACAGAAAAGAACAAAAAAACAGCCGCCGTTTTTACGGCGGCTGTTTTGCACGCAGGCGATTCAGTTTTCCCGTTCCTTCCCCATCAGCAGATACATGACTGCTTTCTGGGCGTGGAGGCGGTTCTCTGCCTCGTCAAAAATTTCGTTTGCGTGAGCTTCAAAGACCTCAGCGGTGATCTCCTCGCCCCGGTGGGCGGGCAGGCAGTGCTGCACCATACACTCAGGGTTGGTGAGAGCCATCAGCTCCTCATTGACCTGGTAGCCGGCAAAGGCCTTCTCCCGGATGGCCTTCTCCTGCTCCTGACCCATGGAGGCCCATACGTCGGTGAACACCACGTCGGCGCCCACGGCGGCCTCCTGGGGCGTACGCACCAGAGAGAACTTGTAGCTGGGATCGCTCTTGGCAAAGTCCAGCACCCGCTGGTCGGGGTCATAGCCCTCCGGGCAGGCCACTGAGACCTCCATACCGCACTTCAGGCCACCCACAATGAGGGAGTTGGCCATGTTGTTGCCGTCGCCGATGTAGCACATCTTCAGGCCCTCCAGAATGGCCTTGTGCTCCCGCACGGTCATCAGGTCGGCCAGCACCTGGCAGGGGTGGCAGAAATCGGTCAGGCCGTTGATGATGGGAATGGTGGTGTAGCGGGCCAGGTTCTCCACTTCCTCCTGGGCAAAGGTGCGGATCATGATGCCGTCACAGTACCGGTCCAGCACCCGGGCGGTGTCCTCCACCGGCTCGCCCCGGCCGATCTGGCTCTCCTTGCCGGAGAGAAACAGGGCGTGGCCGCCCAGCTGGAACATACCAGCCTCAAAGGACACACGGGTACGGGTGGAATTCTTCTCAAAAATCATGGCCAGGGTCTTGCCCTTCAGGTAGTCGTGGACAATCCCGTGCTTCTGATTGTACTTCAGCTGGTCCGCCGTGTTGAGAATTTTGATGATATCCTCCTTGGACAGATCCAGCAGCTTCAGCAGATCTTTTTTCATGGTGAATTTCCCTCTCTTACAACCAGGAACGTGGTGTTTACACCCTCGGCGTCCATCCCGCCGGTTTCTTAATTCCTGATCCCAAATTCCGAATTCAAGAAAGCGTCGCTTTCATGATGGCCAGGCCCTTGTCCATCTCCTCCTTGGTAATGACCAGAGGGGGCAGCAGGCGCAGACCGGGTCCGGCGGTGAGGCACAGGAGGCCGTTTTCAATGAGCTTGGCGGCAATCTCCTTGTTGGTCTTCTCACCCTTGACCTCAATGCCGATCATCAGGCCCATGCCCCGGGTGGCGCCCAGGCAGGGCAGGTTCAGGGCCTCAATTTGGCTGCGGAGATAGTCGCCCTTCTCCTTTACCTCCTGGAGCAGCTTGTCGTCCAGAGTATCCAGCACCTGGAGAGCGGCGGCAGCAGCCACGGGGTTTCCGCCGAAGGTGGTGGCGTGGGTGCCGGGGGTAAAGACATTCCGGCACTTCTCATTGGCCATCACGCCGCCGAAGGGCAGGCCGCTGGCAATCCCCTTGGCGAAGGAGACCGCGTCGGGCTGGATGCCGTACTGCTGGAAGGCAAACAGGGAGCCGGTACGTCCCACGCCGGTCTGCACCTCGTCAATGAGCAGCAGCCAGTCCCGCTTGGCGCACAGGTCGGCCACGCCCTGAACAAACTCCGGGTCCAGGGGCAGCACGCCGCCCTCGCCCTGAATGAGCTCGAACATCACCGCACACACGTCGTGGCCGGCCACCGCCTCCACGCTGTCCAGGTCGTTGGCGTCGGCGTAACGGAACCCCTCAGTGAAGGGGAAGAAATAGTTGTGGAACACATCCTGTCCGGTGGCGGCCAGGGTGGTGATGGTACGGCCGTGGAAGGACTTGTGGAGGGTAATCACCGTGCCCCGTCCCTTGCCGTACTTGTCAAAAGAGTACTTCCGGGCCAGCTTGATCATGCCCTCGTTGCTCTCGGCGCCGGAGTTGGCAAAGAACACGTTGGACATCCCCGTCCGGGTGCACAGCTGCTGAGCCAGACGGATGTAGGGCTCGGAGTAGAAGAGGTTGGAGATGTGGCCCAGCTTGGATGCCTGGGTGGTCACAGCCTTCACCCAATCCTCGTTGTCATAGCCCAGGGAGCACACGCCGATGCCGGAGGTGAAGTCGATATACTCCTTCCCCTCCACATCCCACACGGTGGCTCCCTTGCCGTGATCGATGGCCACGGGGAAGCGTCCGTAGGACTGCATCACATACTGTTCGTCCAGGGCCTTCAGCTCTTCAAATGTCATGGCGTATTCCTCCCCTTCAGCGCACCAGCATGGTGCCGATGCCCGCGTCAGACAGCAGCTCGATGAGCAGGGAGTGCTCCACACGGCCGTCCAGAATGACCGCAGAATCCACGCCCGAGCGTACCGCCTCCACGCAGCAGTCGATCTTGGGGATCATTCCCCCGGAAATAATGCCCTCCCGCACCAGTGCAGGGACAGAGGAGAGCTGCAGCTCGGGAATCAGGGTGGAGTCGTCCTTGGGGTCCCGGAGCAGACCCCGCACGTCGGTGAGGAGAATGAGCTTCTCCGCCCCCAGGGCGGTGGCCAGCTTGGCAGCGGCGGTGTCGGCATTCACGTTGTAGGAGGTCTCCGCGTCCTCCCCCTGGGCCACGGTGGACACCACGGGGATGTAGCCCTTGTCCAGGGCGTCGGTCACCGGGCGGGGGTCCACATGGGTGATGTCGCCCACCAGGCCATACTTATCCTCCAGCTTCTTGGCGGAGAGCAGTCCGCCGTCCAGGCCGCACAGGCCCAGGGCCCGGCCGCCCAACCGGTTCAGGGTGGAGACCAGGTTCTTATTCACCCGGCCGCACAGCACCTGCTGCACCACGTCCATGGTCTCCTCGTCGGTATAGCGCAGGCCGTCCACAAACTGGGACTGCTTGCCGATTTTCTTCAGCATCTCGCTGATCTCCGGCCCGCCTCCGTGGACCACCACCACCTGAATGCCCACCAGATGGAGCAGGATGATGTCGGAGATGACGGCGTGGCGCAGCTGGTCGGACACCATGGCGTTGCCGCCGTACTTCACCACAATGGTCTTGCCGGAAAACTTCTGAATATAGGGCAGGGCCTCAGCCAGTACCTGGGCCCGATCCACTTCATTGAATGACACGGGTATTCCCCCTTCAAAGTAAGAGTGAAGCGTTCAGAGTGGAGAGTGAGGTCCGAGTTTCCCTCCCCGCTCTCCACTCTGAAAGCATCAGGTGCGGTAATCGCCGTTGATCTTTACGTAGTCATAGGTAAGGTCGCAGCCCCAGCACTCGGCGCTCTCCTCGCCCTCGTGGAGATCCACCGCAATGATGACTTCCTTCTGGGAAAGGATCTCCTTGGCCTTATCCTCGTCAAAGGGCAGGCCGTCGCCCTGCTTGCAGACCATGATCTCGCCGGCACAGGACTGGAAGGACACATCCACGTGCTCGGGACGGAAGGGAGCCTTGGAGTAGCCCATGGCGCACAGCACCCGGCCCCAGTTGGCGTCGGCGCCGAACATGGCCGCCTTCACCAGGGAGGAGCCCACCACAGCCTTAGCGAGCCGCTCGGCGCTCTCCTCGCTGCGGGCGCCAGTCATGATACAGGTAACCAGCTTGCTGGCGCCCTCGCCGTCACCGGCAATGCCCCGGGCCAGATAGCGGCAGACGTACATCAGCGCATCCCGGAAGGCCTCATAGTCCTCGTCCTTCCACTCCACCAGGGTGTTGCCAGCCATACCGTTGGCCAGCACCACGCACATGTCGTTGGTGGAGGTGTCTCCGTCTACAGTCACCCGGTTGAAGGTCTTGGTAACCACCTCGTGAAGGGCATCCCCCAGCATCTCATGAGTGATGGCGCAGTCGGTGGTGATAAAGGCCAGCATGGTGCCCATGTTGGGGTGAATCATGCCGGAGCCCTTGGCGATGGCGCCCAGCTTGACCTCCTTGCCGCCCACAGTAAAGGAGAGGGCAATCTCCTTCTTCACCGTGTCGGTGGTCATGATGGCCTTGGCGGCGGCATCAGAGCCCTGGATATTCAGCTCGGCGGCCACCTTGGGCATACCCGCCTCGATGGCGGCAATGTTGATGGTATGGCCGATGACGCCGGTGGAGGCCACTACAAAGTCCTCGGGCTCCCGGCCGGTGGCGGCTGCGGCAGCCTCGGTCATCTTCTGGGCGTTTTCATGGCTCTGAGGGCAGCAGGCGTTGGCGTTGCCGCTGTTGGCCACGATGCCCCAGGCCACGCCGTTCTCCAAGTGGTCCATGGTGACATAGATGGGGGCCGCCTTCACCCGGTTCAGGGTATAGACCGCGGCGGCGGTACACTCCTTCTGGGAGAGAATCAGAGCCAGATCGTCTTTTTCCGGGCTGCTGCCCGCCTTGACGCCGCAGTGGACGGCGGCGGCGGTAAAGCCCTGGGCGGCACACACGCCGCCGGTAATTTCCTTCATCGTCATGATATCCTGACGCTCCTTTTATAAATGGGATTACAGGGTAAGACCGGTGGCCTCCGGGAAGCCCAGCATAATGTTCATGTTCTGAACTGCAGCACCGGAAGCGCCCTTGCCCAGATTATCAAACTGGGCAGTCAGCATGGTCTGGTCCCCATGACCGGACACGGTGATCTCCAGCACGTCCCGGCCCGCCAGGGCGTTGGCCGCCAGACGGGGGGCGTTTCCGCCGAAGGGGGCGATGGTGATCATGCTCTGACCCTCGTAGTAGGAGGTGAGCAGCTCCCAGATGTCCTGGGCAGAGGGGTTCCCCTTCAGCAGACGGTTCTGGAGCAGAATGGAGGTGGCCATGCCCTTGTAAATGTCGCCCAGAATGGGGGCAAACACAGGGGGATAGCTGAGTCCGGCCAGCTTCTGCATCTCAGGCAGGTGCTTGTGCTGAAGGCCGGTGGCATAGATGCTGGGGGCGTCCAGCAGGACGCTGCGGTCGGGCGCCTCATACTCGGCAATCATCTTTTTCCCGCCTCCGGAGTAGCCCGTGAGGGAGAAACAGGTGAGGGGATAGTCCGGGGGCAGCACCCCCAGCTTCACCAGCGGAGCCGCCGTGGACAAAAAGCCCGTGGCGTGGCAGCCGGGATTGGCTACCCGATTGGCAAACTTAATCCGCTGACGCTGGCCGGGCAGCAGCTCGGGAAAACCGTACACCCAGCCCTCCGCCGTGCGGTGGGCGGTGGAGGCATCGATCACCCGCGTCCCGGGATTCTCGATCATGGACACCGCCTCCACAGCGGCGGCGTCGGGCAGGCACAGGAAAACCAGATCCGCGGCGTTGAGGAATTTCTTCCGCTCCTCCGGGTCCTTGCGCTTGTCCTCATCGATGAGCAGAAGTTCAATGTCCTCCCGCTCCCCCAGCCGCTGATAAATCTGCAGGCCGGTGGTGCCTTCCTTGCCATCAATATATACCTTGGGTTTCTTCACAACATCCACCTGGTTTCTTTGTCATCTGGACGGTCCGGCTCCGAACCCGCCGGAGGGACTGCCTTACTCCTATTATGAAGCGGTATGGCCCAACTTGCAACGGTTTTCTTCCCGTTATGCCCGGGCCTGCACAAACTCCTCGATGAGCGCAATCTGCTTTTCCACGCTCTCCTTGGCCGGGCCGCCATAAACTTTTCTTTCATTGACGCAGGTCTTCAGCGCCAGGGCCTCGTACACGTCCTCATCAAAGAGGGAGGAAATGGCCCGGAAGTCCTTCAGGGTCAGGGTATCCAGGGTGTCCCCGGACTTGATGCACATATTGACCAGACGGCCTACGATCATATAGGCCTCCCGGAAGGGCAGGCCCTTCTTGGTCAGGTAGTCGGCGCAGTCGGTGGCGTTGATGAAGCCGCCGGCGGCCGCCTTGGCCATGTTCTTGGGCCGCACCGTCAGGGTGTCCACCATGGCGCTGAACACGGGCAGGCACAGCTCCACCGTATCGATGGCATCAAAGATGGCCTCCTTGTCCTCCTGCATGTCCTTGTTGTAGGCCAGGGGCAGGGACTTCATGATGGTGAGCAGGGTGACCAGAGAGCCGTACACCCGTCCGGTCTTGCCCCGGACCAGCTCGGCCACGTCGGGGTTCTTCTTCTGGGGCATGATGGAGGAGCCGGTGGAGTAGGCGTCATCCAGATCCACATACTTAAACTCCCAGGAGCACCACAGCACGATCTCCTCAGAGAACCGGGACAGGTGCATCATGAGGATGGACAGGGCGGACAGCAGCTCGATGGCGTAGTCCCGGTCGGAGACGGAGTCCATGGAGTTGTCCGTGGGCTTCTTGAAGCCCAGCGCCTGGGCAGTGGCAAAGCGGTCCACGGGATAGGTGGAGGTGGCCAGGGCGCCGGCGCCCAGGGGGCACTCGTCCAGCCGCTCCAGGCAGTCCTCCAGCCGGGTCACGTCCCGCTTGAACATGTTGGCGTAGGCCATCATATAGTGGGCGAAGGTGGTAGGCTGGGCCCGCTGCAGGTGGGTGTAGCCGGGCATCACGGTGTCCAGGTTGCCCTTGGCTTTCTTGATAAGCACCTTCTCCAGCTCCAGCACCTGGCCGATGATGGTGGGAATCTCCTCCCGCACATACATACGGGTGTCCAGCGCCACCTGGTCGTTCCGGGACCGGGCGGTATGCAGCCGCTTGCCCGCATCGCCGATGCGCTGAGTGAGCAGCGCCTCGATGTTCATGTGGATGTCCTCGTTGTCCAGGGAGAACTCCACCTTGTCGGCCTCAATGTCGGCCAGGATGGCCTTCAGACCCTCAATGATCTTCTCGGCCTCGTGCTGCTCAATGATCCCCTGCTGGCCCAGCATGGTGGCATGGGCGATGGATCCGGTGATGTCCTGCTTGTAAAGCCGGGCGTCGAAGCCAATGGAAGAGTTAAAATCGTTTACTAAGGTATCGGTTTCCTTCTGAAACCGGCCGGCCCAAAGTTTCATAGCTGCTACCTCACGTTCTGTCAGAATAAAGAGGAACGAATTTAAGAGCGGAGAGTGAAGATATGGAGCTATCTTCACTCTCCGGATGATACGTTACATTACTTCAGCTTTCCCTGCTCCCGCAGCGCCTGAACGGTGTCGGGCAGGCCCCAGAGGTTGATGAAGCCGGTGGCGTCATCCTGGTTGTAATCGCTCTCCTCGAAGGTAACCAGATTCTCGGAATACAGGGTGTCGGGAGAGGTGACGGAAGAGGTGATCATGTTGCCCTTGTAGAGCTTCAGCTTCACGGTACCGGTGACGTGCTTCTGGGTGTCCACGGCGAAGGCGGTGAGAGCCTCCCGCAGGGGGGTGAACCACTTGCCGTTATACACCAGGTCGGCGAAGTCCACGGCCAGCTTCTGCTTCATGTGCTTGGTGTCCTTGTCCAGGGTGATCATCTCCAGCACCTCGTGGGCCCGGTAGAGGATGGTGCCGCCGGGAGTCTCGTAGACGCCCCGGTCCTTCATGCCAACCAGCCGGTTCTCCACAATGTCCAGAAGGCCGATGCCGTTGGCGCCGCCCAGCTCGTTGAGCTTGCGGATGATGTCGCTGGCCTTCATCTTCTCGCCGTCGATGGCCACGGGCCAGCCCTTCTCAAAGTCCAGGGTCACATAGGTGGCCTTGTCGGGAGCCATGGCGGGGGACACGCCCATCTCCAGGAAGCCGGGCTTGTCGTACTGGGGCTCGTTGGCGGGATCCTCCAGGTCCAGGCCCTCGTGGGAGAGGTGCCACAGGTTCTTATCCTTGGAGTAGTTGGTCTCCCGGGAAATCTTCAGGGGGACGTTGTGAGCCTCGGCGTAGTCAATCTCCTCGTCACGGCCCTTGATGTCCCACTCCCGCCAGGGAGCGATGATCTTCATCTCGGGGGCAAAGCGCTTGATGGCCAGCTCAAACCGGACCTGGTCGTTGCCCTTGCCGGTGCAGCCGTGGCAGATGGCGTCGGCACCCTCGGCCTTGGCAATCTCAACCAGCCGCTTCGCGATGATGGGCCGGGCGAAGGCGGTACCCAGCAGGTAATCCTCATACTTGGCGCCCATCATCATGGAGGGGATGATCACCTCATCCACCATCTCGTCGGTCAGGTCCTCCACATAGAGCTTGGAGGCGCCGGTCTTGATGGCCTTCTCCTCCAGGCCGTCCAGCTCAGTGCCCTGTCCCACGTCGCCGGAGACGGCGATGATCTCGGGGTTATTGTAGTTCTCCTTCAGCCAGGGGATGATGATGGATGTATCCAGACCGCCGGAATAGGCCAGTACAACTTTCTTAATCTCAGACATTGTTCCATTCCTCCATAAAACATTCATGCAAGGGCAAGGTTCAAAAGCCCGGTACGGAGCGTTTTTTCTCCGTCGGCTCCCCCCTGCCTGTCTTTCGAGCAACAGTCTACCACGGGAGTCACCAAATTGCAAGCTTCGTTTCGCATTATTATTCACTAATCTCCAATTTTTTTCCGTGTATTTTTCACAAAAATGAATATTTATTGTATATTCACCCGTTTTTATTCATTCGTTATTCAGTCTGCAGGCAGAAAAAAAAGGGGGGGGCGATCCGTCTGACACGGACCGCCCCCTTGAAAAAGTCGTTTACAGCAGGGAGAAGCCATAGCTGTTGGACAGGGCGTCAATTTTAATCCCCGCCGCACACATGGGGCACTCCTTAGGATCGTGGGTGGCATAGCCGGGAATATCCGCCGGAGAGAACAGGGCATACACCGGAATGCCCTCCACCTGCTCGGGAACCCGGAAAATGGCGGCAATCCCCTGGACCTTTCCCCCGTAATACTGCACGCACTCCACGGCCCGGCGGGCTGTCTTGCCCGAGTTCACCGTGGAAATCAGAATCAGCACCTGCTGATCCTCCACCATGGAGACCAGATTGTCCCGGAAAATCAGCTGCCCGTTGGAGTCGTACTCCGGGGTAATGACGTTGATGTTCTTGTCCTGGTTGACGGAGAACATCTCTTTTTTCGCCAGGTGGCGGGCCAGAAATGCTCCTATCACCTCACTGCCGTCCAGGCAGACGATGGTGTCCACCCCTTTGTCATAGGTGTAGGCCTGCGCCAGGGTCATGGCGGCCTCCCGGGCCATGGTGTGCTCATGCTTCATGCGGGTAATGTCAATGTAATGGCTGTTATGGGAGTGTCGGGTGGCAAAATGCCCGGAATAGGCGGAAACAATCAGTTTGGGGTTATAGGGATATTGAATTTGTTCCACGTTCATATCTGACCCTCCTTTTTTTCAGGAACGCACCTGTGGTTCTGCTTGGCCTTTGGGACACTGCTATCATATCATTTTTTGGTTTAAATTACAATAGAATCCCGTAAATCAGCTCTGTCTTTTATAAACTTTCTCCAATTTCTTGTCGGAAACAGCCGCAAAACAAAAAACAGCCGCCCGCAGGCGGCTGTTTTCACAGGGGGTATCGTCGGATTGGCCTTACGCCTCCAGAATGGAGGAGGAAATGCCGTCAAAAATGGTGTCCTGGCCCTCACACATGACCATCAGCACGGTTCCGTCCTCCAGCGTCTCCAGGCGGGCGTTCTTGGCCACCTCATACTGGTCTGCCAGATACGTCTCAAAGCTCTGCTGCTGGCGGTCAATATAGCCCTGAAGCGCCTCGGTCACCGCCTCCTCCTTGCCCTCGGCGGGCATAACAGCGGCAATGCCGTAGGCCTTCACGTTCATCATGCTGGTGCTGATGGCAAAGGCGGTCATATCCTCCTGGGTCAGGCCCATATTCTCAAGAGCCACGCTGCTGAGGGGGTTCTCCTCGCTGACCTCGGTGATCACCGGATTGTACTCCACCAGCTCGCCTCCGTTGGCGGTAAGGGCATCGGAGTAGAGCTGAGTCAGCTCCTCAGGGGTCTTATCAGAGGTCTTGGAGCCTCCGTTGGAACAGCCGGCCAGCACGGTCAGGGACAGGGCCAGCGTCAGGGCAAAAGCAAGAATCTTCTTCATGGAACAGGTTCTCCTTTTCAATTCACTTGATTTCGTCTCCCCTGTTTCAGGGGAGTTCGCTCTATTGGACGGTCCTCGGATAAAAATGTTCCCTGCTTTTTTCATTTTTAATCCTTTTCTTTTTGCACGCCCATTTTCCCTTTTTTGCATAAAAAGCGGACGTCCCAAAATTGGGACGTCCGCTTCCGCAGATAACAGATTCAATCAAGGGAAAATCAGGCGCACTGTGGTTCCCCGACCCGGGGTGCTCTCCAGCTCCACCTGAGCGTCGTGGAGCACGGCCCCGTGCTTGACAATGGACAGGCCCAGGCCGGTACCGCCGATCTCCTTGGAGTGACTCTTGTCCACCCGGTAAAACCGCTCAAATACCCGCTGCTGGTCCTGAACAGGGATGCCGATACCCGTATCGGTCACCTCTACCACGCCGCCCTTGCCCTTGGGCGAGACAGACACCGCCACGGTGCCGCCGGCATGATTGTACTTTACGGCGTTATCGCACAGGTTATACACCATTTCCTCCAGCACGGAGGAAATTCCCTGCACAGTGAAGGGAGCGCCCGCCACGGCCAGAGACACCCCCGCCTGCTTGGCCAGGGGATCAATGCGGCCAGCCACCTTTTTGGCCAGCTCCAGCATATCCGTGGGCTCCCGCTTCAGCTCGTCTCCGCCCTCGTCCAGACGGGAGAGGTGGATGATGTCCTCCACCAGGGCAATGAGCCGCTGGCTCTCCTTATAGATGTCGCCTGCAAAGCCGGCCACGTCCTCCGGCTTCACCATGCCGTTTTTCATAATTTCCGCCATACCGGAGATGGCAGTGAGGGGGGTCTTCAGCTCGTGGGAGACGTTGGCGGTAAATTCCCGGCGCATCTTCTCCCCCTGCTCCCGCTCGGTGATGTCCACCAGCACCAGTACGGCGCCGGCCACCTCCTTGCCCCGGAACACCGGGTCGGCCAGAATCTGGACGCACCGGCCCGACCGGTCCAGTCGTCCTTGGTTGCGGCAGCCGGCGAGCACCTGCTCCACGCTGTGGCGGAAGGCATCGGTCCGGTCCAGGGCCAGTACATTGGCCTCCGGCGCGGGAATGGCCGCGCCCAGCAGGCGCAGCGCCCCGGAGTTATAGGAGAGGATATGTCCCCTCTGGTCCAGCAGCACAAAGCCTTCGGACATATTTTCCGTCAGGGCGGCAAACTCCTCCTGCCGCTGGCGCAGCTGGTCCATCTGCCCCTTGATGGTGTCGTTCTGCCGCCGGATCCGGGTGAGGAAGGGGGCAAGCTCATCATAGGTATTGCACTCCTCCGGGTGCTCCAGATCCAGCTCCAGAATGGGCTTAATCATCCGCTTGGACAGGCGGTTTGCCAGAACGGCCGCCAGAATCAGTGTCACCACCAGAATGATGAGCAGCGGCTGGGCCATGGACAACAGCAGCACCACAATGGTGTACTGGGCGCTGGCCAACCGGATTACAGTTCCGTCGCTGAGCCGCCGCGCCACATAAAAGGTTTTTTCCGACAGGGTCTCCGAGTAGCGCACCGCGCTGCCCTGGCTGCCCCGCATGGCCTCCTGAATCTCCACCCGGTCGCCGTGGTTTTCCATGGTAGCCGGGTCGGCCTGGTTGTCATAGAGCACCGTTCCGTCGGTGTCCACCCAGGTGACGCGGTTGGTGAGGTTCAGATCCTCCAGGTAGTCCATGCCCATGGACTCCACTCCCCGGGCCACCAGCACGGCCTCCGACTCCAGTTCCTGGGTCAGCTGTGTGCCGAAGTACTGGTACAGCACACCCATAAACAAAGCCACGGACAGCAGGAACACCGAGAGCCCCACCACCATGGAATTGCGAAAAATTTTGGCTGTCATAGTTGGCTCCTTGTCATAGCACGGCGGGGTCAGGCCCCTTCTCCGTTGATTTTATAACCGATGCCCCGCACCGTCTCAATGCAGTTGCCCGAATCCCCCAGCTTCTGCCGCAGGGTCCGGATATGTACGTCCACCGTCCGGCTGGCCCCGTCAAACTCATAACCCCAGATGGTATTGAGCAGCTGGTCCCGGGTGAACACCGTCCCCTGCCGCTCCAGCAGCAGGCAGAGAAGCTGAAACTCCTTCAGCGTCAGAGTGACCTCCCGTTGGCCGTCCCGGACGATATGCCGGCCGGGATCCACATAGAGCTCTCCCACCCGGTAGGTGGTCTTCTCCTCCGCGTCCTGCCCGGCGTGGCGCAGGGCAGTACGGATGCGGGCCATCAGCTCCATCATCCCGAAGGGCTTTGCAATGTAGTCATCCGCTCCCTGGTCCAGGCCCAGCACCTTGTCATACTCCGTGCCCTTGGCCGTGAGCATAATGACCGGCAGCTTCCGGGTATTGGGATCGGCCCGCAGGCGTTTGAGAATCTGAAGGCCGTCCTCCTCAGGCAGCATGATGTCCAGCAGCAAAAGCTCCGGCTTCCGCTCCTCCAGAGCGCTCCAGAATCGGGAGGGGCGCTCGAAGCCCTCCGCCTCCATGCCCTGGCTGTTCAGGGTATAAACCACCAGCTTGCGAATACTGGCGTCGTCCTCCAGAATGTAAATCATCCGCCTCTCGGCCTCCTCTATGTCCCGCGGGCGGTACAGTCGCCCCGCCCGCGCTTATTCCACGCTCTTATGGGTCCCGGTCAGGGAGTACTCCACCCACTCGGCAATGTTCACCGCATGGTCGCCGATACGCTCAAAGTACTTGGCCACCATGAGCAAGTCCAGGCACACCGACCCGTTCTCTCCCGCGGCAATGAGGGTAATAAGCTCCTCCCGCACCTGGAGAAACAGGCGGTCCACCTGGTCGTCCTCCCGCAGCACATTGTGGGCCAGCTCCAGGTCTCCCCGGACAAAGGCGTCCACGCTGTCGGTCACCATACCGATGGCCGCGCGGGCCATCTCCGCCATGGGCACCGTCCGGCGCAGGCGGCTCTCCTCCATGTCCCGGGCAATCTCCGCAATGTCGCTGGCCTGGTCGCCGATGCGCTCCATGTCGGAGATCATCCGAAGGGCCGCAGACACCGCACGCAGGTCGCCGGCCACCGGCTGCTGGCGCAGCAGCAGCTTCATGCACTGGTTCTCAATGTCTCGCTCCTTGTGGTCGATCTCCTGCTCCAGCACCCGGGCACGCTCACCCAGCTGCAAATCCCGCTCCAAAAGCGCCTTGGTGGCCGCCGAAATGGCCTCCTCACACAAGGCGCCCATCTTGATGAGCTCCACGTTCAGCTGCTCAAGCTGCTCGTTGAAGGAATTTCTCATAATCAGCCAAACCTCCCGGTGATGTAGTCCTCGGTCCGCTTGTCCTGGGGCATGGAGAAGATCTGCTCGGTGCCGCCGAACTCCACCAGCTCACCCAGCAGGAAGAAGGCGGTATTGTCCGAAATACGGGCGGCCTGCTGCATGTTATGGGTCACCATGATGATAGTATAATCATTTTTCAGCTCCGCCGCAAGGTCCTCGATTTTGGAGGTGGAGATGGGGTCCAGCGCGGAGGTGGCCTCGTCCATGAGCAGCACATCCGGCTTCACGGCCAGGGCGCGGGCGATGCACAGACGCTGCTGCTGGCCGCCGGACAGGCCCAGAGCCGACTTCTTCAGCCGGTCCTTCACCTCGTTCCAGATGGCCGCCCCCCGCAGGGACTCCTCTACAATCTCATCCAGCTTCACCTTGTTGCGGATGCCGTGGGTACGGGGGCCGTAGGCCACGTTGTCGTAGATGGACATAGGGAAGGGATTGGGCTTCTGGAACACCATGCCGATGCGCTTGCGCAGGTCGGTGACGTCCTGCTCCGGGGCGTAGATCTCCTGGCCGCGGTAGGTGAGCGAGCCGGTGATCTTGACCCCGGGAATGAGGTCGTTCATCCGGTTGATGGTGCGCAGGAAGGTGGACTTGCCGCAGCCGGAGGGCCCGACCAAAGCGGTAATCTTGCGCTCGGGAATGTCAATCATCACGTTTTTCAGGGCGTGGTTTTCCCCGTAGTACAGGTTCAGGTCCCGGGCGGAGAGAATAATGTCTTCCATGTCTGATGATGGCTCCTTTATTTCAATGAACTCGGCCGTTTATTTCTGTCTGAGCTTCTTGCCCACCACTTTGGCCGCAAGGTTGATAAGGAAGGTCAGCGCCAGCAGCACCACAGCTACCGCGAAAGCCGGGTCCATCATGGCCCGCTCCTTGGCGAAGACGTACAGCTGCACGGTCAGGGTGGCGCCCGAGCTGTGGGCGAACTTGTCCAGGCTGGCAAAGAAGTTGTTCATGGTGCTGTCCATGCCGCCCACGTACAGCAGCACCGCCGACTCACCCACAATACGGCCCACGGCCAGAATGCAGCCGGTGACAATACCGTCGATGGATCCGGGCAGCACAATGGTGCGGATCATGTGCCACTTGCCGCTGCCCAGGCCCAGAGCGCCTTCCCGGTAGCCCTGGGGCACCGTCTTCAGGGACTCCTGGGTGGTACGGATGATGGTGGGCAGGTTCATCATGGCCAGCGTCAGCGAGGCGGCCAGCAGGGAGTAGCCCAGACCCAGGGTGTTGCTGAAGGCCAGGTAGCCCACCAGGGCATACAGAATGGAGGGGATGCCCGACAGGGTCTCGGTGGCAAACTCAATGGCGTTGACCAGCCGGTGGTTGGTGGCATACTCCGTCAAATAGACGGCGGCTCCCACACCCAGAGGCAAGGCAATCACCAAGGTGACCACCACCACGTAAAGGGTGTTCTGGACGGCGGGCAAAATGCCCATGGTCCCCTTCAGCAGGGACTCCTGGGTGGTAAGGAACTCCCAGGACAGGTTGGGCAGGCCCCGGTAGAGGATGTATCCGATGAGAAACAGCAGCAGCGCGCAGGTCAGGCCTGCACACAGCCAAACCAGAGCCCGCAGGCCCCGGTCATAGACCTTCCGGCCTGTGGAAAGTCCGGTTCCCCAGCTCTTTTCCTGGGGCGCTTCGGCCGTTACGGCAGTCTGTGACATAATATCTGCTCCTTCCATCCCGCTCACTCCTTCTCCCGCTTGAGAATCACGTTGAGCCCCACATTGATCATCATAATAAAGACGAACAGTACAAGGCCGATGGAGAACAGAGCCATTTTATGCAGGCTTCCGTCCGCCGCGTAGGACATCTCGCTGGCCACGGCGGTGGTAAGAAATTTCACGCTCTTGAACAGTCCGGGCATGTTGGGGGCGTTGCCGGCCACCATCATGATGGCCATGGCCTCGCCGATGGCGCGGCCCACACCCAGCACCACGGCGGCGGCAATGCCGCTCTTGGCCGCAGGGGCAGTGACCCGGAAATAGGTCTCGATCTCGGTGGCGCCCAGAGCCAGGCTGGCCTCCTCATATTCCCGGGGGACCGCCCGCAGGGCTGTCTCCGACACGGAGATAATGGAGGGAAGAATCATCACCGCCAGCACCAGGATGGCCGCCAGTAGGGTATCGCCTGCCCGCAGGTCGAAGGCCTCCCGGATGGCGGGCAGCAGCACCGCCATGCCCACCATGCCGTAGACCACGGAGGGAATGCCCGCCAGCAGGTCCACGGCGGGACGGATGGCCGAGGCCACCTTGGGGGGCGCCACCTTGGCCAGGAACACCGCCGTCAGAAAGCCGACGGGTACGCCGATGATAATGGCGCCTGCGGTGCCGTAGATAGAGGTGAGAATGAAGGGCAAAATTCCGTACTGGGGATTGGTCTTATTGTCCGAGTCCCAGGTGGTTCCAAACAGGAAGTCCACCAAGCCCACCTCCCGAATGGCCGGGAGGCCGGAGATGACCAGATATACGGTAATAACCAACACGAAGGCCACGGCGACGAAGCCGCAAAGGAAGAACAGCCCGTGCATTCCGGCCTCCAGAGGATTGATTTTTTGGGTGCGCTTCACTGTGAAACCGCCTTTCCTAACATTGAATCCACATCGCATTTGTCTGTTTACAAACCAAAACACGCGACCAACGGACGCGTGTTTTGGTCTTGGTTCTCAGGCTGTCTGAGTTACTGGACAGGGGGCACCGCACCGGCCTGGGCGATGAGGTCAGCCACATCGGCGCTCATAGCGAACTCCAGGAAGGCCTGGGCAACCTCGCTGAGCTCGGTGCCGTCCTTGGTAATCATGATGAAGGGGCGCTGGATGGCGTAGCTGCCGTCCTGCACGGTGGCCTCGGTGCACTCCACACCGCCCACCTTCACGGCCTTGACAGTGTCGCCCACAGCGGACAGAGAGGCATAGCCGATGGCAGCGGGGTTGGAAGCTACGTTGCCGATGACGTCACCGGTGGAAGAATACTCGTTGAGGTACTTGGCAGCGTCCACGATGCCCAGAATCTCCTCGAAGGCGCCGCGGGTGCCGGAACCAGCCTCACGGCCGTAGACGGCAATCTCCATGTCCTCGCCGCCCAGTTCCTTCCAGTTGGTGATTTCACCCTTGAAAATCTGGGCAATCTGCTCCACGGTCAGGTCCTGAACGCCGTTCTCGGGGTTGACCACAACGGCCACACCGTCCAGAGCCACAACGTGGGCCACAGCGCCCTGCTCCTCTTCCTCGGGCTTCAGCTCACGGGAAGCCAGGCCCAGGTCGGCAGTGCCGTCAATGGCGGAGGTCACACCGGCGCCGGAACCGGAACCGTTGTACTTCACCTCAACGTCGGGGTTGAGCTCCTTGAAGGCCTCACCCAGAATCTTCATCACGCTCTCCATGGAGGTGGAGCCGTTGGTGTTCACCACACCGCTGAGGGTGGTCTCGGTGTTGCTGGAGGAGGTGGCGTTGTTGCTGCCGGTGCTGCTCTGGTCAGCAGTGGTATCGCCGGTATTGCTGCTGCCGCAGCCAGCCAGCAGAGAGAGAGCCATCACAATGGACAGGCCCAGACAAGTCAGTTTTTTCATTTTAAGTACTCCTTTTTGTTCGTTTTGTTCCTTCTGGATTACGGTGCTCAGTATAAAAAGCAAATGTAAAATACAAAACAACTGCTCTGTTAAGTCTTTGTAAAATCGAACAGAATGTAAAAAAATCAAACAGGAGCCCAAAGCTTCCGCTTCAGACTCCTGTTTTGTAAGGTTGGATTTCCCCTTATCAGCCGCGCTCCCCCGCCGCGCCCTTGTTGCGAAACAGCAGGGAGATACACCACACAGCAGACAGGCCAACCAGTGTATAAATTACACGGCTGACCATGCTGCCCGACCCGCCGCAGGCGAAGGCCACCAGGTCAAACTGAAACAGACCTACGCTGCCCCAGTTCAGGCCGCCTATAATCAGCAGGGTCAGGGCAATTTTGTCCATAACCACGTCAGATTACCTCCTCGGATTGAAATCCAAGGCTAGTTTTCTCCCTCTGGCGTCAAAGTATGCAGACAGGGATTTTTTTCTTTTTCAATCGGCTGCGGCTCAGTCGGACACGGTTTTGTCCAGAGCCACGCAGCCGGACGAATCGGTAACCGTAATGGCGGCAGAGATGTTTTCCTCTCCCTCTCCCACATTTACTTCCCAGTCCTCAGGCATTCCCTCAACGGCCCCGCCGACGCCCAGGCTGTCCTCGCCGCTTTTCGCGCTGTAAGAGAGCACTTCCTCTCCGTCCTCGTACATGGACACCTCCATGGTCCAGTCCTCGGCGCCGCTGCCCTTCACCGTCACAGTGAGCTTGGTCCCCTCCTTGGTAGCCTTCTCATACACATAGCTTCCGTCCTGAGCCAGCGCATCAGTGATGTCCGTCTGCTCCTCGTCAATCACCAATACCGCCCGGCCCTCCTGGTTCTCCACCTGAATTTTGGGCAGGGACAGCACGGTCATCTGCTCGCCATCGGTGGTGGTCATCTCCTGGCGGAACTCGTCCACCCGCACCACTGTGGCAATCTGGACAAATATATCCTGCACCGCCTGGGGGTTGGCGGCGCTGACGCCCACGGCCATCATGGCCACCGCGGCGGCAGCCACCAGAATGGTACGCACCGGTCTGTGACGCTTCTTAGGGGGATTGGTCTTTGTCATGGTCAAAATCTCCTCAATTTTTTCCTCGGGAGCCCGAAGCTCCCGGCACACTTCATGGTACAATCTGCGGTCGAACATACCCAGGTTCCTCCTTTTCTTCCTCTTCCGTCAGCTCCCGGCGCAGCCGCTTCCGGGCCCGGAGCAGCCAGGTCTGCACCGTGGATGGATTGGCACCCAGGGCTGCCGCTACCTCCGCCACGGTACATCCCTCATAGTAATAGAGATATACGGTCAGACGGTACTTTGTCTCCAGCCCCATGACCGCCCGGAACAGCTCCGTTTTCTCCCGGTCCTCCGGCGCGGGACCGTCCCGCCACTCCTCCAGCGGGACTGAGGTCCGCCGCCAGAAGGATCGCAGCACCTTCCGGCTCTCGTTCACCGCCACCCGCAAGATCCAGTGCTTCAGGTGCTCCTCACTTTCAAAGTCCCGGCCGCTCTCCAGCAGCCGCAGCATCACCGTCTGCATCACATCCTCCGCATCTGCGGGGTTCTTCAGGGCATGGAGTGCCACCCGGTACACAGTATCTCCGTAGGTACGCACCGCGTGGCCAAATGCCTCCTCCGTCAAGACCGCCCACCTCCTTTCGGGTTTTCTCTTGAAAGGCCTTTCACTAAGAATATCCATGAGCGGGGTGAAAAATCTCACTCCATTTTCTTTTTTTCGCAAAAAACCGGTCGCCCGGAGGCGGCCGGTTTCAGCGGTATGCGTTTGGATGGACCGTTACCCCTGCAAGGACGCCGGGCCAAAGCCGTGGGGCAGCAGCTCCCGGAGGGAAACACACTGAAACTGTCCATCCCCCCGGGCGGCCAGCACCCGCAGGCTGGGTGCAAATTCGTAGAGCATCTGCCGGCAGGACCCGCAGGGCCAGCAGTAGTCCTCTCCCTGTCCGGCGATAGCGATGGTCTGCCAGTCCTCCCGGTGTCCCTCGCTGATGGCCTTCAGGAGGGCGGTGCGCTCGGCGCAGATGGTGGAGCCGTAGGCGGCATTCTCCACGTTGCAGCCGGTAAACACCGTTCCGTCGGCGCACAGCAGGGCCGCCCCCACCGGGAAGTGGGAGTAGGGCACGTAGGAAAATTTGTGCATGGCAAAGGCCCGCTCCACCAGCTCACGATCGGTCATGGAAATTCCTCCTTTTTATTCCAGCACGTTGATCCCCAGAATCCGGGCCACCACCGGGGCCTGATGGGGCGCGATGGTCGCCCCCTTCAGCTCGGCACAGCTCTGGGAGAGCACAATCTGATCCAGGGTACACCGGGACAGGTCCAGACCGCCCAGCTGGGCCCGAAAGAGCTCCGCCCCGGTCAGGTCCACCTTATTAAGCTCTGCACGGTGAAACTGGACCTCGGACAGCACCGCCTCCCGCAGGTCACAGCCCTCCAGGCGGCTGCGCTCCCAGCGGCTCTGGGCAAAATTGGCGTATCGGAACCGTCCCTCCCGCCAGACGCTCCCCTTCACCCGGCTGCCCCGGAAGTCACAGCCCTCCCCTTTGCAGCCCTCCAGCCGGGTATCCAGCCAGAAGCTCTTGGCAAAGGAGCACCCTTCAAAGGAGCAGTTCTCCAGCCGGCAGCGGTACAGGCTGAGCTTGGTACAGTCACAGTTTACCAGTCGGCAGCCGATGAGAGAGACCTCTCGAAGCTCCAGCTCCCACAGGTCCGCCCCCTCCAGCAGGGCTCCCTGGAACCTGCCCCCTGCAATCTCGCCCTCGTCCTCTCTGGCCCGGGCAATCTGCCCCGCCAGGTCCCGCTCCTGCTCCATCCCTGTGCCCCCTCTGTCTTACTGCCTCTAGCATACCCTATGGGGAAAAAACTTGCAATCTCCTTTTGCGGGGATTATAATACTGCCAGTCCGTGCCAAAGCGCGGAGACAACAAGGGAGCTCGCAGACGGGCTGAGAGGAAGCTGAGCGCTTCGACCTGTGACCTGATTTGGATAATGCCAACGCAGGGAGATAGCCGCATGATGGTATCGCCGCCGGGGGTCGTCCGAAATCAGGACGGGCTCCGGCGGTTTCATTTTGATCATTTCTCATAAGGAGGCAGGCTCATGCTGGGTTCCTGTCTGGAGGCGGTGCGTCAGCGCGCGCCCCTCATTCACTGCATCACAAATTACGTCACCGCCAACGACGTGGCTAATCTGCTGCTGGCCTGCGGTGCCCGGCCTATTATGGCCGACGACCCGGAGGAGGTCGCGGAGATCACCGCCGGCTGCCAGGGGCTGACCCTCAACCTGGGCACCCTGAGCCGGCGGACCATCCCCTCCATGCACGCCGCCGGGGCGGAGGCCGCCCGGCTGGGCCATCCGGTGGTGCTGGACCCGGTGGGGGTGGGCGGCAGCAGCCTGCGCCGGGAGACCGCAAAAAGCCTTCTCCAGAGTGTCCTCTTTGCCGCCGTTCGGGGCAACAGCTCGGAGATCAAGGCCCTGCTGGAGCAGGCCCCCGCCTTCAGCGGGGTGGATGTCTCCCCCGCCGACCGGGTGGATGGAGACCATCTGGCCCTGGGGGTGGCCTTTGCAAAGGAGGCCGCACGGCGTCTTCGAACCATTGTGGCCATCACCGGGGAAATTGACCTCGTGTCCGACGGAAAGCGCTGCTTCGTCCTCCGGGGCGGACGGCCGGAGATGGGCAAGATTACCGGCACCGGCTGTCAGCTGTCTGCCCTGGTGTGTGCCTATCTGGCTGCCAATCCGGAGCGTCCCCTGGAGGCGGTGGCCGCCGCAGTGGCCGCCATGGACACCGCCGGAGAGCTGGCCTGGACCCGGATGGAGCCCTGGGACGGCAACTTTGCCTATCGGGGAAAAATTCTGGACACCATTTACCATTTGAATGGAGACACTCTGGATCGGAGGAGCGACTATGAAATTCAATGAACAGCAGCTTCGGCTGTACGCCGTCACCGACAGCAGCCGCCTGCCCGGCGTGAGCCTGGCTCAGCAGGTGGAGGGCGTTCTGAAGGGCGGGGCCACCATGGTACAGCTGCGGGAAAAGCACCTGAGCCGGGAGCAGTTCCGGGCGGAGGCCCTGGAGATCAAGGCCATCTGCCAACGTTACGGCGTTCCTTTCCTGATTAATGACGATGTGGACCTGGCTCTGGAGGTGGACGCCGACGGCGTCCACGTGGGCCAGGAGGACATGGAGGCCGGACGGGCCCGGCAGCGGCTGGGACCGGACAAGATCATCGGGGTCTCCGCCCACAATGTGGCCGAAGCCCTGCAGGCCCAGGCGGCGGGCGCGGACTACCTGGGGGCTGGAGCGGTGTTCCCCACTGGAACCAAGGGAAATGTGACCGCCCTGGCCTACGAGACCTTGCGGGACATCTGCCAGAGCGTGGACATCCCGGTAGTGGCCATCGGCGGCATCGGGCCGGACAACCTCCCTACCCTGGCGGGCAGCGACATCCGGGGCGTGGCGGTGGTCTCCGCCCTCTTCGCCCAGCCCGACCCGGAGGGGGCCGCCCGGCGGCTGCGGGCCCTGGCGGAAGAGCTGGTCTCCCCCTGAACCTTTCGGAACCCCCGCGGCAGATTGGGGGCACCACCTTCTGTCGCGTTACAAAACTTCAATGCGTTTACTGAGAAAGGAGTACATACCATGAAAACAGCATTGACGATCGCTGGAAGTGACTCCAGCGGAGGCGCCGGCATCCAGGCAGACATCAAGACCATGACCGCAAACGGCGTCTACGCCATGAGCGCCATCACGGCCCTCACTGCCCAGAACACCACCGGCGTCTACGGCATTCTGGAATCCACCCCCGAGTTTCTGGCCAACCAGCTGGACTGCATCTTCACCGACATCCGGCCGGACGCGGTCAAGACGGGGATGGTCTCCTCCTCCGCCCTCATCGAGGTCATTGCGGACAAGCTCAAAGAGTACAAGGCAGAAAACATCGTGGTGGACCCGGTGATGGTGGCCACCAGTGGCTCCCGCCTCATCTCCCAGGAGGCGGTGGACCCCCTGAAGGAGCGGCTGCTCCCTCTGGCCACCGTCCTCACCCCCAACATTCCCGAGGCCCAGGTGCTGTCTGGACTGGACATCGCCTCCCCCGCCGACATGGAGCGGGCCGCCCGGGCCATCGGCGAGCGCTACGGCTGCGCCGTTTTGTGCAAGGGCGGACACAGTCTCAATGACGCCAACGACCTTCTGTGGCACAACGGCACCGCCCGCTGGTTCCGGGGCAAGCACATTGACAACCCCAACACCCACGGCACCGGCTGCACCCTGTCCTCCGCCATCGCCTCCAACCTGGCAAAAGGCTATACGTTGGAGGAGTCGGTGGAGCGGGCCAAGGACTACCTCTCCGGCGCTCTGGGCTCCATGCTGAACCTGGGCGCGGGCAGCGGCCCCCTGGACCACCTCTTTGATTTGAAGGGGGACTTTGTGTCATGAGCACCTTTCTGGACACCTGCATTGAGGACAGCCTGCCCATCTGGCAGGACTGCCTGGAAACTGAATTTCTCCGCCGCCTGTCCGACGGCACCCTGCCGGAGGATTGCTTCAAGGGCTACATTGTGGACGACAGCCTCTACCTGCGAGAGTACGCCAAGGTCTTTGCCTGGGGCATGCTCCACTCCACGGACATGGAGGAAATTCGGGCCTACCACTCCCTGCTCTCCTTCCTGAAGGAGAGCGAGGACGCTACCCGGCTGGTGTATCTGGCCCGCTGGGGACTGACCGACCAGACCATCCAGCCCCTACCCCTGCGCCCGGAAAACCGGGCCTATGTGGACTACATGATTGCTGCCGCTCGGGACGGCCAGGGCGCTCCCGAGTGCATGATGGCCTGTCTGCCCTGCATGCTCAGCTACGGCTGGATTTTCCAGAAAATTGCCCAAAACTCCCCTCAGGTGCGGGATTCTCTCTTCTGGCCCCTGGTGCGGGACTACGCGGATCCCTCCTACAAGGAGGTATGCGACCACTGGGTGGACTTTGCCAACCAGGTCTGCGCGGGGCTCACCCCGGAGCGGGCCGCCCGATGCCGGGAAATCTTCCGGCAGAGTTCCCTCCACGAGCTGCGCTTCTGGGAGATGAGCGCCCAGCCCCGAAACGACGTATAATTACAAAAAGCAAAATTTTTGCAGGTTTAAAAGCCCTCGGCAGAGTTTCGCCGCCGCTGGCGGCGAAATAAATTGAAATCCGTTTTTTTCGACGACATGTGCGTCGAAAAAAACACTTCTCAGCCCGCAAACGTGCAAGCGAAGCGAGTGCGCTGCAGCGGGCTGAATCTCCTCAAAAAACGCTTGCGTTTTTTGAAGCGCGCCGAGCTCTCTCGGCGCGCTGAAAAAAGCCGGACGGAAATCCCGTCCGGCTTTTTTGTTACAGGTCCATTGCCTCAGTGAGGCTCTCCACCGCCTCGTTCACCCGCTTGGCCGCCTGGTGGGCCGCCCGCTTAATCTGCCGGTGAGAGGGGGCCATGGTCATGCCGATGGCCGCGCCGGCCACCATGCCGGCCGCCATACCCATGATAAATTTTCCGCCGCCGGAGCAGCAAGTTCCGTTCATCCGCGTTCAACTCCTTCCCGCGCAGCGCGCGTTTTCTGCGCGTTCCTTTGCGCTCCATTATTCTTCCCCGAATGGCGGAAAAATCCGTTGCTAAATCCTGTGTGTTCCGCTATAATTTATAGTTGGATATTCGTGTCAACCTGCGTTGAACATTTTGGAAGGAATTGCATATGAAATTACTCATTCAACACGGACGAGTCGTCCATCCCGTCACCGGTGCGGTGATGCTGCAGGACCTGTTGGTGGAAGATGGAAAAATTTCTCTGCTGGAGCGGGGACTTCCCCCCGAGGCAGACCAGATCATTGAAGCCACCGGGCTGGTGGTGTGTCCCGGTCTGGTGGATATGCACGTCCACCTGCGGGACCCCGGACTTACCTACAAGGAGGACATCCTCACCGGCTGCGCCGCTGCCGCCCGGGGCGGCATCACCTCTGTGGCCTGCATGGCCAACACCGACCCCACTGTGGACTGCCCGGAGCAGGTGGCCTATGTGCTGAACCGGGCCAAGGAGGCCTGCGGCGTGCAGGTCTACCCCATCGCCGCGCTGTCCGTCGGCCTTCGCGGGGAGGAGCTCACCGACGCGGAGGCTCTGAAAAAGGCCGGTGCGGTGGCCCTGTCCGACGACGGCAGCAATGTGGACAACGCCAACCTCATGCGGGACGCCATGATTCGGGCCCGGCGGCAGGAGCTGCCCATTTTGTGCCACTGTGAGGACACCTCCATGGTGGAGGGCCGGGCGGTGAACGAGGGCAGCGTGTCCCGCCAGCTGTGGCTGGAGGGCCGGCCCGCCATCGCCGAGGAGATTATGGTCATGCGGGACGCCATGCTGGCCGAGGAGACCGGCGCCCACGTCCACATCTGCCACGTGTCCACCGCCAAGAGCGTGGACATCATCCGGCGGATGAAGAAGCGGGGCGCCCCCATCACCTGCGAGACCTGCCCCCAGTACTTCACCCTCACCGAGGACGAGGTGCTCACCAAGGGCTCTCTGGCCCGGGTCAATCCTCCCCTGCGCACCGCCAAGGATGTGAAGGGGATTCTGGCTGGTCTGAAGGATGGCACCATTGACGTCATCGCCACTGACCACGCCCCCCACTCCGCCGAGGAGAAGGCCCGCTCCCTCACCCGGGCGCCCAGCGGTATGATCGGCCTGGAGACCTCCCTGGCCATCACCCTCACCGCCCTGTACCACACCAAGAAGATGGAGATGCCCGACATCATCCGGCGGATGACCACCAACCCCGCCGACATTCTCCACCTGCCCAAGGGCCGCATGTCCCTGGGCGTGGACGCCGACCTCACCATCTTTGACCCCGACGAGGAGTGGGTTATTGACCCGGAGCAGTTTGCCTCCAAGGCCCGAAACACCCCCTTCGCCGGAGCAAAGGTCAAGGGCCGGGTAAAATACACCATTGTAGGCGGCCGTATTATTTACAAGGACGCTTGATTCACAACAACAAAGAGAGAGGAAGAGTTTCATGTCTTTTGATGTACTGCAGGATAAAATCCGCGCCATGAAAAACCCCACGGTGGCCGGGCTGGACGCCCGCATCGAGTATGTCCCCGAGCACATCCGCAAGGCCGCCTTCGAGGAGTACGGCGTGGGGCTGAAGGGAGCCTGCGAGGCCATTTACCAGTTCAACGTGGGCCTCATTGACGCCCTGTGCGACATCGTCCCCGCCGTCAAGCCCCAGAGCGCCTATTATGAGAATCTGGGCTGGCAGGGCATGGAGATGCTGGAGCGCACCATCCGCTACGCCAAGGAGAAGGGCCTCTTCGTCATCGCCGACATCAAGCGGGGCGACATCGGCTCCACCGCCTCCGCCTACGCTGAGGGCTGGCTGTCCGGGGCCAAAATCGAGGGCGAGACCTTCAAGTCCTTCGACGTGGACTGCGTCACCCTCAACGGCTATATGGGCTCCGACTCCATCAACCCCTTCCTGGAGGCCGCCAAGGGAGAGGACAAGTGCGTGTTCGTACTGGTGAAGACCTCCAACCCCGGCTCCGGCGAGCTTCAGGACATCGTGGCCGGGGACCGGCTGGTGTATCAGGTGATGGGCGACCTCAACGAGCGCATTGCCAAGGGCACCGAGGGTAAGTACGGCTACACCATGGCCGGCGCCGTCACTGGGGCCACTTATCCCTCCGACATCCGGGCGCTCCGCAAGCGTCTGGAGCACACCTTCTTCCTGGTGCCCGGCTACGGCGCTCAGGGCGGCACCGCCGAGGACGTGCAGTACGCCTTTGACAAGTACGGCCACGGCGCCATTGTCAACTCCTCCCGGGGCATCATGTGCGCCTGGAAGAAGACCGGCGGAGACGGTCACGACTTCAAGGAAGCTGCCCGGAACGCCGCTATCGCCATGCGGGATGACATCAAGCAGTTTGTGACGGTGGTGTAATCCACCTGCACCTGTGCCAAGGAGGAAATGTTATGGCCAACTGCGTACTCTGCGGCAAGAAAGTCGGAATATTGGACCAGATTAAGCTGGACTTCCACGGCACAAAACAAATTGTGTGCAGCGACTGTGACCGGCAGCTGCAGCACGCCTCCCCCAAGGAGCGGGAGGCGCTGGGCAAGCAGATTCTGGACTCCCCCCATCTGCAGGAGCGGGAAATGGTTCATGCCAATGTAAATACGGGCAAGCTCTGCTCCGCCTGCGGCGCCACACTGGAGTGCAGGCTGCGGAATTTTTTCATCGGTCAGGATGGCTATGGAGGTCTCTCCTCTCTGGGACTGCCCAGCTATGAGGTGGACCTGTTCTCCTGTCCCCGCTGCGGCAAAATTGAGCTATATGACGCGCAGTTTTCCTCCCAGTTTATTCCCGAGGAGGAGCCGGAAGAGCCGGTCACATGCCCGGTCTGCGGCACCAAGCACAGTCCCAGGATTGGATGTCCCAGCTGCGCGGCACGCATGGCCGCCAGCGGGCAGCGCCCCAAGCCGCCCAAAACGGACTCCTCCCGGCCGGGCAGGTGGCGCAAGCCCCCCTGGGAAAAATAAGGTTCCGCCCGGCGCGGCGGATTCTGCATTAAGGTTGTGATGAAGCTTGAAGGTAGAGCGTAAGTGTAAAATCGTATCCAAGGAGTGGCTGAACCACGACGCGGTCTATATGGTGCTGGAAGTGGGCGACATGGTGCGCACCTCCTGCAAGGGACCGGGGCAGTTCGTCCACGTAAAGTGCGGCGACGGCCTGCTGCTGCGCCGTCCCATCTCTGTATGCTCCTGCATGGAGGACGAGCCGGAGGACACCCTGGCCATCGTCTTTGAGGTGCGGGGCGAGGGCACTGAGTGGCTGGCCAACCGCCCCGTTGGCCACAGCGTGGACGTGCTGGGCATGCTGGGCAACGGCTTTGACGTAAAGCCGGAGGGCCGCTACCTGCTGGTGGGCGGCGGCATCGGCATCCCCCCCATGCGTGGCTGCGCCCAGTACACCCAGGGCCGCTCCACCGCCATTCTGGGCGGCCGGTCCGCGGACAAGGTCATCCTGCAGAACTGCTTCAACGATGAGTGCGCCAAGGTGCTCATCGCCACCGACGACGGCTCCCTGGGCTACCACGGCTTTGTGGACGCCCTGGTCCGCCAGGAGCTGAGTGAGGACAAGAATTACGACGGCGTGCTGGCCTGCGGCCCCAAGCCCATGCTCCGGAACGTGGCCAGGGTGGCCGAGGAATTCGGCGTTCCCTGCCAGGTCTCCATGGAGGAGCGGATGGGCTGCGGCGTAGGCGCCTGTCTGGTGTGCGCCTGCGACATGGCCGACGGCTCCCGGAAGCACGTGTGCAAGGACGGCCCGGTCTTTGATTCCAGGGAGGTGAACTGGGATGCCTGAGAAGAAGTTTGTTTATCTCCCCGAGGCGGTGGACTGCGGTGAAAATCCGTCCCCGGAAAAGCCCAATCCCTCTGTCCGCCCCGCGGCCCCGGAGCAGCCGCTGCCCGAGGTGGACATGTCCGTCACCCTGGCAGGCATGACCATGAAAAACCCCATCTGCGTGGCCTCCGGCACCTACGGCTTCGGCCGGGAGTACGGCCAGTTCTATGACCTTGGGGAGATTGGCGGCATCTGCGCCAAGGGACTCACCCTCCACCGGCGGGAAGGAAATCCTGCTCCGCGTATTGCGGAGACGCCCATGGGCATCCTAAACTCCGTGGGCCTGCAGAACCCCGGCGTGGACGCCTTTATCGCCGAGGAGCTCCCCTTCCTCCGTCAGTATGACGTGAAGGTTATCGCCAACATCTCGGGCAACACCCCTGAGGAGTACGGCATTATGTGCGAAAAGCTCGCCGGAGCCGGGGTAGACATGATCGAGGTCAACATTTCCTGCCCCAACGTGAAGGCGGGCGGTCTGGCCTACGGCACCCGGCCCGAGCTGGCCGCTGAGGTGACGGAGGTGGCCAAGAAGCACGCGGGCAAGGTACCTGTGATGGTAAAGCTCTCCCCCAACGTCACCGACATCACCGAAATTGCCCGGGCGGTGGAGGGCGCTGGCGCGGACGCCCTGTCCCTCATCAACACCATCCGCGGCATGCGCATTGATGTGAACACCCACCGTCCGGTGCTGAAGATGAACACCGGCGGTCTGTCCGGCCCGGCGGTACTCCCGGTGGCGGTGCGGATGGTCTGGGAGGTCGCCCAGTGCGTGAAGGTGCCCATTCTTGGCATGGGCGGCGTGAGCAAGGGCTCCGACGCAGCCCAGCTGATGCTGGCGGGCGCCACCGCCGTGGCGGTGGGCACCGCTATGTTCGCCGACCCCTACGCCCCCCTCACCGTGCGGGACGGGCTGCGGGACATCGCCGCAAAGCAGGGCCTTGCCAAGGTGAGCCAGCTCACCGGCGCCGTGCAGCCCTGGGCATAAAAGGACCCCTACGTTTCGGCAAAGGAGGCCAAGGCCGTGCTGGAGGAATTTGTCAAGCTGATTCTGCCCCCTATTATCTCCCTGTGTGAGCTGATGGGCATTATTGTGGTGGTGATCTCCGCCCTGCGGGCCTTCTGGGCCTACTGCAAGGGTCTGGTCACCCACGTACCCCGGGACGTGAAGTTTGACCTGGCCAACGGCCTGGCCACCAGCCTGGAATTTAAAATGGCCGCGGAGATTCTGAAAACCGTCCTGGTGCAGGAGCTCAATGAGCTGCTGGTGCTGGGGGCGGTGATTCTCCTGCGGGCCCTGCTGTCCCTGCTCATCCACGTGGAGATGCGGGGAGAGCGCCAATCCACGCCAAATTCTGAACAGTAAGAAGGAATTTTCAGTTTATGACCACCATTTATCTCGTTCGCCACGCGGAGGCAGAGGGCAACGTGTACCGCCGGATTCACGGCTGGTACGACGCCCTCATCACCGACAACGGCTTCCGCCAGATCGCGGCGCTGGAGCGGCGGTTTCAGGACGTCCACGTGGACGCGGTCTACTCCAGCGACCTGTACCGCACCATGACCACCGCCCGGGCGGTGTACCGGCCCAAGGGGCTGGAGCTGCACACCGATCCCCGCCTGCGGGAAATCCACATGGGCGTGTGGGAGGACATCCCCTGGGGTGAGGCCTACCACTTCCATCTGGAGGACATGCGCCGCTTCAACCACAGCGACCCCACCTGGCAGGTGGAGGGGAGCGACACCTTTGCCGCCGTGGGACAGCGGGTGTGCGAGGCGCTCTATGACATCGCCCGCTCCCATCCGGACCAGACGGTGGCCGTGTTCAGCCACGGTACCGCTATCCGCCAGGCTCTTTCCGATATCAAGGGTCTCACACCGGAGGAGTGGCGCGGCCAGGCCCACGGCGACAACACCAGCGTCAGCTGTCTGGCCTTTGAAAACGACCGTTTCCACGTCATTTATGAGATTGACAACTCCCATCTGGGGGATGAGCTGTCCACCCTGGGCAAACAGGCCTGGTGGCGTAAGGAGAGCAAGCAGCGGGATGTAAACATGTGGTACCGCCCCCTGGACTGGAAGACCGAGGAGGCAATCTACCTGGAGGCCCGGCGGGAGGCCTGGACCTCTACCCACGGCTCCGACGTGCCCTTTGACGGGGAGAGCTTCCTCCGGGACGCCCGGCTCCATCTGGAGCAGTCCCCCTGGGGTGTCACCGTGGCCATGGCCGACAACGAAATTGCCGGTCTCATCCAACTGGACACCCAGCGGTACAGCCAGGACAACGCGGGCTACATACCTTTCTTCTATCTGATGCCGGAGCGGCGGGCCAAGGGGCTGGGCGTTCAGCTCATCGGCCAGGCTGTCTCCTACTTCCGTCCCATGGGCCGGGACAAGCTGCGTCTGCGCTGCGCCCCCTACAACACCACCGCCAAGCGCTTTTACGAAAAATACGGCTTCGTGAAGGTGGGCGAGGAGCAGGGCAGCCGGGTGCCCCTGGACATTATGGAGAAGTACATCGGCTACGACCGGTAAATACTCCTCACAGCATCAGTTCCCGGATGAATTCCCGGCGAAGGCCCAGCCCCAGGGCGAAGTACGTACGCAGCTCATAGGAACAGCAGGCCAGCCAGGCGTTCTCCCAGGCGTTGTAGGTGGGAAAATCCACTTGGGCCCGGATGGTCTCCGTCGCTTTTTCCAGCTCCTGCCGGGCTTTGTTGTAGTCGGGCAGGGTCTTGAGCAGCTCCCAGGCGGCCTGGGCCGTTTCGGTCTCCTGCCGTAGGATGTTTTTCAACAGGTCCTGCATCCAATCACCTCATTTATTTTAATCACTTTGAGTGATTATATGATATACTCACTCAAAGTGATTGTCAAGGTTCCGGAGGCAAAGTTATGGCACAGTTTTGTGAACGCATCAAAGAGCTGCGAAAGGAACGCGGTTTAAAACAGCGCGAGATGGCGGCTGAGTTTGGACTGGCACTGAATTCCTATCAGGCTTATGAATATGCCACACGGTATCCGGATTTCAAGGGTTTGATCGCCATCGCCGACTTCTTCGACGTCAGTCTGGACTATCTGGTGGGGCGTTCCGAGGTGAGGGAGCGGCGGTAACCGCTCCCTTTGCCATCCCCCCAACCACACCAAAGAAAAGAGGCACACCATGAGCTTTGACCGCGATTTGTTCCTCCCCGTCTCCCGGGCCGACATGGACCGCCGGGGCTGGGACTTCTATGACTTTCTCCTCATCACCGGAGACGCCTATGTGGACCATCCCTCCTTCGGCCCCACCATTATCGGCCGGGTGCTGGAGGCGGAGGGCTACCGGGTGGCCATCCTGTCCCAGCCCGACTGGCACAGCGCCGACGCCTTTGCGTCCCTGGGCCGTCCCCGGCTGGGGGTGCTCATCTCGGCGGGCAACATCGACTCCATGGTGGCCCACTACACCGCCGCCCGGAAGCGCCGCCACGACGACGCCTACTCCCCCGGGCGGAAGGCCGGCCTGCGCCCCGACCACGCCACCATCGTCTACTCCAACCGGGTGCGGGAGGCCTTCGGGGACATCCCCATCGTCATCGGCGGGCTGGAGGCCAGCCTGCGCCGCTTCGCCCACTACGACTACTGGGAGGACAAGGTGCGCCGCTCCATCCTCTTTGATGCCCAAGCGGACATCCTCACCTATGGCATGGGTGAAAAGGCCTCGGTAGAGATTGCCGCCCGCCTGGCCAGCGGCACCCCGGTGAGCGAAATCACCGACGTGCGGGGCACCTGCGTGGCCGTCAAGTTCCCCGGCGTATGCGCCTACCCCAAGGTGGAGGTTCCCTCCTTTGAGGAGGTATCTTCCAGCAAGGAGGCCTACGCCCGGGCCAACATGGTGGAGTATCTGGAGCACGACGCGGTGGTGGGCAAGGCCATTCTCCAGAAGCACGGCCGGGACTTTCTCCTGGTCAATCCCCCCGCCTACCCCCTGACCACCGAGGAGATGGATCGGGTGGCCGAGCTCCCCTACGTGCGGGAGCCCCACCCCATGTACGACGAGATGGGCGGCGTGCCCGCCATCGAGGAGGTGCGCTTCTCCGTCACCCACAACCGGGGCTGCTTCGGGGCCTGCAACTTCTGTTCCCTGGCCTTCCATCAGGGGCGGACCATCTCCTGCCGCAGCCACGAGAGCGTCATCCGGGAGGTTACCGCCCTCACCCACCACCCCGGCTTCAAGGGCTATATCCACGACGTGGGCGGCCCCTCCGCCACCTTCCGCCGCCCCTCCTGCCAGAAACAGCTGAAGTACGGCATGTGCAAAAACCGGGCCTGTCTGGCCCCCGAGCCCTGCCCCAACCTGGACGCTGACCACACCGACTACATGATGCTGCTGCGGAAGCTGCGGGCCATCCCCGGGGTGAAAAAGGTGTTCATCCGGTCGGGCATCCGCTTTGACTATCTGATGAAGGACCCCAGCGGCGAATTTTTCACCGACCTGGTTCAGTACCACATCTCCGGCCAGCTGAAGGTGGCCCCGGAGCACTGCGTCAACCACACCCTGGACTACATGGGCAAACCCCACATCGAGGTCTATGAAAAGTTCCGGGAGAAGTACTTTAAGCTCAACCGCCGCTACGGCAAGGACCAGTATCTGGTACCCTACCTCATCTCCTCCCACCCCGGCTGCACCCTGGAGGACGCGGTGCAGCTGGCTGAGTGGCTCAACAAGCAGGGCCACATGCCCGAGCAGGTCCAGGACTTCTACCCCACTCCGGGCACTCTGGCCACCTGCATGTGGTACACCGGTCTCGACCCCCGCACCATGAAGCCCGTCTTCGTGCCCAAGACGCCCCACGACAAGGCCCTCCAGCGGGCCCTGATGCAGTGGCGGAAGCCCCAGAACCGGAAGCTGGTGCTGGAGGCCCTCCACAAGACGGGACGGGAAGATCTCATTGGCTACGGCAAGCGCTGTCTCATCCGCCCCGACAAGGGGCAGGCCGCCCAGGGCCGGCCCGAGGGTGAGTTCCGGAGCGGCGGCAAAAAGCCCTCCGCCCCTCCCGCCCGCAAGGGAGGAAAACCCTCCGGCGACGGGCGGAAGGAGCGCTTTGACGGGCGGCACACCGCCGAGCGGAACAGCTCCCCTGCCAAGCCCCAGCGGAAGGCGGGCTGGGCCAAAGCAAAGCCCAAGCCCAACGCCAAACCCCGTGGAAAGTCCCGGGGCTCCAAATGACGAAATGACAAAACAGGTCCGCGGCAGCGAAGCGCTGCCGCGGACCTGTTGCCTTTTCAAGATAGCTTTTGCCGCGTTTACTGGTTCATAATATCCTTTGCGGCCTTTTCCATGCCCCGGCCCACATCACGGGCCGCGTCTCCGGCATCCTTTAGCATATCCCGGGCGTCCTGGGTCAGGTCCCGGGAGGTGGTGCTGTCTTTGCCATCCACCTTTCCGTCCGATCCGGCACGGTAGCGGGCATCCTCCATATAATCATTGGTTACCCGCCCCCGGTTGGCATAGCCGGCCCGGCCGGTACGGGCATATCCGGCCTGCCCGGCCATGCTGCCGGAGGAGTTGGTGTCGGTCATATTCTTATCGGAACCACAGGCCGTCAGCGTCACCGCCAGCGCGCCCGCCAGAGCAAGTGCCGTCCATTGTCTTCCCATCTCTGCGCATCCTCCCATTCTTGTTTCCCTCGGAGGTTCCATCCGCATTCTAGTATGCGCCGTTTTCTTGGGGTGAAACTGGTAATACCTCGCTCTTTCCCCAGTTTTTTCACATCTTTTTTTGCTCCCGGACCTTGTTTTTGGAAAAAACTTCGCCCCGTCCCCTTGCAATCCCTCCGGCTTTGTGGTATAGTATGGATGTTATTTATGGTAGTATTGGTAAGAGTGGGGTTTCGGCTCCGCTCTTTTTGATTGACCAAACCGGCCGGAGCTCCGCCTTCCGGCCCGCTCAGGAGGTGTCCCATGGCAAAAGTAACTGATACCGTGGCCCAGCTGGCCGCCCCCTTTGTGGAGGCCGCGGGCTGCTCTTTGTGGGATGTGGAATATGTGAAGGAGGCCGGCGAGTGGTTCCTCCGGGTCTACATCGACAAGGAGGGCGGCATTTCCATTGACGACTGCGAGGCCGTCTCCCGTCCCCTGTCCGACGCCCTGGATGAGGCCGACCCCATTGAGGGAAGCTATACCTTTGAGGTGTCCTCCGCCGGGGCTGACCGGGTTTTGAAAAAGCCCGAGCACTTCGCCCAGTTCCAGGGCCAGGAGGTGGAGGTTAAGCTCTACCGCCCCCGGGACGGACGGAAGGACTATGTTGGCGTGCTCACCGCCTACGCCGACGGAGATGTGACCATCCAGGTGGGCGCCGCCCCCATGGAGTTTACGAAAAAAGACATTGCGCTGGTACGGCTGTACCCCCGCTTTTAACATTAGGAGGAGAAGATCGTGGCTAAGAAAACCACCAAAAAGGGAAACAGCAACGAGCTGGACGGCAAGGAGTTTTTCGCCGCCATTGCTCAGATCGAGCAGGAAAAGGGCATTAAGCCCGGCTATATGATGGAAAAAATTACCCAGGCCCTTCTCTCCGCCTACCGCCGGGACCATGAGGGCGTGGGAGAAAATTTGGTCATCGAGGCCAATCAGGAGACCGCCACCGTCCGTCTCTTCCTGAAGAAGGACGTGGTGGAGACCGTGGACAATCCCGCCTCTGAAATCAGCCTGGAGGAGGCCCGCATTGCTCTGCCCCAGGCCCAGCTGGGCGACGTGGTGCGCATTGAGATCAAGCCCAAGAGCTTCGGCCGCATCGCCGCCCAGACCGCCCGTCAGGTCATCATCCAGGGCATCCGGGAGGCCGAGCAGGGCATGGTGTATGACGAGTTCTGCTCCAAGGAGCACGAGCTGCTCACCGGCGTGGTCACCCGCATTGACCCCCGCAACGGCTCCGTCACCCTGCGCATCCACTCCGGCTCCGAGTTCACTGACGCCTACCTCAGCGCCAACGAGCAGGTGAAGGGCGAGCACTACGTGGAGGGCCAGCGGCTGAAGATTTACGTCTCCGAGGTCCGCCGGGCCACCAAGGGTCCCCAGGTGCTCATCTCCCGCACCCACCCCGGTCTGGTCAAGCGCCTCTTCGAGCTGGAAGTACCCGAAATTTACGACGGCACTGTGGAAATCAAGTCCGTGGCCCGCGAGGCGGGCTCCCGCACCAAGCTGGCCGTCTGGTCCGCTGACCCCAACGTGGATCCCATCGGTGCCTGCGTCGGTCCCCGCGGCCAGCGCGTGAACACCATCGTGGAGGAGCTCAAGGGCGAGAAGATGGACATCATCAAGTACTCCGAGAATCCTGCCGAGTACATTGCCGCCGCTCTGTCTCCCGCCGACGTCATCAGCGTGGAGGAGCTGCCCGAGGGCAAGAGCTGCCGCGTGGTGGTGCCCGACGACCAGCTGTCCCTGGCCATCGGCAAGGAGGGCCAGAACGCCCGCCTGGCCGCCAAGCTCACCGGCTACAAGATTGACATCAAGCCCGCCTCCGCCCCCCTGGAGCCCATCGAGGCCTCTGAGGAGGACCTGTTCGTGGAGGACGAGGCCCCCGCGGAGGAGACTCCCGCCCAGGAGGAGACCCCCCTGGCCTGATTTCTGTCTCCCCATTTTCAATTCCAACATAAGGGTGGTGCGGTCATGCCCAAAAAGATTCCCATGCGCCAGTGCCTTGGCTGCCGGGAAATGAAACCGAAAAAAGAGCTCATCCGGGTGGTGCGCTCCCCTGAGGGTGAGGTCAGCCTGGATTTCAAGGGCAAGCTCCCCGGCCGGGGCGCCTACGTGTGCCCCAATCCCGCCTGCCTCAGCAAGGCCCGGAAGGCCAAGGCCCTGGAACGGGCCTTCTCCGCCCCCCTGCCCGACCCGGTGTGGGAGGCGCTGGAGCAGCAGATGAAGGAGGTGCCTCAGGATGCCCAATGATCCCATCCTCCACCTCCTGGGGGTAGCCCGGAAGGCCCGCCTGCTGGAAATCGGTGAGGAGCCGGTGGGCGCCGTCTGCCGCGCCCGCCACGCCAAGCTGGTTCTGCTGGCTCAGGACGCCGCCCTCAACACCCGCCGGCGCTGCGCCCACTTCGGTGAGGCCGGAAACGTGCTGTGGCTGGAGCTCCCCTTTACCAAGGAGGAGCTGGGCTTCCACCTGGGCCGGGGCTCCTGCGCCATGCTGGCCCTCACGGACTCTGGCCTTGCCTCGGCCGTGGCTGAGAAGCTGGCCCTGCGGGACCCGGAGCGCTACGGCCCTGCCGCCGAGCAGCTGCGGGAAAAGGCCAGCCGCGCCCTTCAGCGTCAGAAGGAGCGCCGTCAGCACGAAAAGAACCTGCGTCAGGGCAAGCACAAGCCCTGGGCTCCGCCCCCAAAAGAAGTCAAGGACACGCCCTCTGAGGCCCGTCCTTCCAAATCCCCCGCCAAGCCGAAGCCGCCCCGCCCGGGTGCCGCGGCACGGCACGGCAAGGACGGCTCCGTCCGTCCCGCCCATCCCCCCAAGTCCGGCCCCGGCACACGGCGTCTCACCGGTAAGTTCCGGCACAATCCCTAAGAAACGAGGTGGCTTCCCCTATGATGATAAAATATCCCATTCACAAGGTGGCCAAGGATTTTAAGAAGGGTTCCAAGGAGCTCCCCTCCAAGGAGATCATGGACATTCTGACCCAGTATAACCACCCGCCCAAGAACCACATGCAGCCCCTGACCGATCAGGAGCTGTCCATTGTGTTTGAGTATCTCACCCAGCACAACCAGATCGATTCCATCGAGTCGGTGTACGCCGACGTCTACCACGACCCCAAGGCCAAGGCTCAGCCCGCCGCCCCCAAGGCGGAGGCCAAGCCCGCTCCCCAGCAGGGCCAGAACCAGCCCAAGCAGCAGGCTCAGCCCCAGCAGGCCGGCGGTCAGCACCAGGAGAACAAGCAGACCCAGACTCAGAGCCAGCCTCAGACTCAGGCTCCCTCCAAGCCCATCTCCCGCATCCCCACCAAGAAGGTGGTGGATACCCGCGGCGGCCCGGCGGTGAACCTGGACAAGTACGACGAGCGTCTGGAGTCCTTCACCTCGGAGCGCCAGCAGGACCGGGGCGGCAAGCAGAAGTTCCAGGGCCGCAATGCCCAGCGTCAGCGCGGCGGCAAGCAGGCCGGCAACTTCGGCAACAAGCGCCGCCAGGAGGAACAGGAGCGTCTGCGCCGTCTGCAGCTGGAGATCGCCAAGAAGGCCCCCGTCAAGGTGCTCATCCCCGACGAGATCGCCGTGGGCGAGCTGGCCAGCCGCATGAAGAAGACCGGCGCCGAGGTAGTCAAGTGCCTCATCAAGAACGGCGTCATGGCCTCCCTCAGCGACGTCATTGACTTCGACACCGCCGCCATCATCGCCGAGGAGATGGGCTGCAAGGTGGAGAAGGAAGTGGTGGTCACCATTGAGGAGAAGCTCATCGATACCACCGAGGACAAGGAAGAGGATCTGGTCCCCCGCGCCCCCGTTGTGGTGGTTATGGGCCACGTGGACCACGGCAAGACCTCCCTTCTGGACTATATCCGCCACGCCAACGTGGTCTCCGGCGAGGCCGGCGGCATTACCCAGCACATCGGCGCCTATCAGGTGGATGTGAAGGGCAGTCCTGTCACCTTCCTGGACACCCCCGGCCACGAGGCCTTTACCGCCATGCGTGCCCGCGGTGCCATGATCACCGATGTGGCCATTCTGGTGGTGGCCGCCGACGACGGCATCATGCCCCAGACCGTGGAGTCCATCAACCACGCCAAGGCCGCTGAGATTCCCATTATTGTCGCCATCAACAAGATGGATAAACCTACTGCCAACCCCGACCGTATCATGCAGCAGCTCACGGAGTATGAGCTGGTGCCCGAGGAGTGGGGCGGCGACACCATTATCTGCCCCATTTCCGCCAAGACCGGCATGGGCATTGACAACCTGCTGGACATGGTGGTGCTCACTGCTGAGATGCGGGAACTGAAGGCCAATCCCAACCGCTCCGCCCACGGTGCCGTCATTGAGGCCCGTCTGGACAAGGGCCGCGGTCCCGTGGCCACCCTGCTGGTCCAGAACGGTACCCTGCACCAGGGCGACGTGATCATTGCCGGCACCGCCGTGGGCCGTGTCCGCGCCATGACCAACGCTCAGGGCCAGAAGGTCACCGAGGCCGGCCCCTCCGTCCCCGTGGAGATCATCGGTATGGGCGAAGTGCCCGGCGCCGGCGACGACTTCCACGCCGTGGCTGACGAGCGCATGGCCCGTGAGCTGGTGGAGCAGCGCAAGCACGAGCAAAAGGCCGCTGCCGCCAACCCCGTGGGCAAGGTGTCCCTGGAGGACCTGTTCAGCCAGATTCAGGCCGGCGAGATGAAGAATCTGAACGTCATCGTCAAGGCCGACGTCCAAGGTTCCGCCGAGGCCGTGAAGTCCAGCCTGGAGAAGATCTCCAACGACGAGGTTCGGGTCCGGGTCATCCACTGCGCCGTTGGCGCCATCAGCGAGAGTGATGTTATGCTGGCCTCCACCTCCGGCGCCATCATCGTGGGCTTCAATGTCCGCCCCGATGCCAACGCCAAGGAGTCCGCTGCCCGGATGAATGTGGATATGCGCATGTACCGGGTTATCTATGACGCCATCAACGAGATTGAGGCGGCTATGAAGGGCATGCTGGCCCCCAAGTTCAAGGAAGTGGACCTGGGCCGCGCCGAGGTGCGCAATGTGTTCCGTATCACCGGCGTGGGCATGGTGGCCGGCTGCTACGTGCTGGACGGCAAGATGCAGCGTAACGCCCAGATGCGTCTGCTGCGGGACAACATCGTCATTTACGACGGCTCCATCGCCTCCCTCCAGCGCTTCAAGGACAGCGTGAAAGAGGTTGCCGCCGGTTACGAGTGCGGCATCACCTTCGAAAAATTCCAGGATATCAAGGAGGGCGACATCATCGAGGCCTTCCTCATGGAGCAGATCGAGGTGTAATGCACAAGGCAGAATAAATGTTCTGTCGTTCCCCCATGGTATGGGAGCTTTCCTGAATATTGAAACCCCAAAGCAGGGCGGGCGTTTTCGCCCGCCCTGTTTCGCTTATTTTGCACTGCGACAGGAGGTACACCATGAGCTGCGTCTTCCTTTTGGCCGCCGACCACCCGATGCCCCTGTACGACCCGGATCTGCGCCGGATCACCGTCTCCGGCGGTTTTACAGTGGAAGTCCCTGGTTTCTCCGTCCAGGACCACGAATACTACCGGGATGCGGTGGACAGTCTTGGTCTGGAGATGAAGCCATTCCAGTACGAACTGAACCTGGCGGCCACGGAAGAGGACGCAGAGCAGCTGCGCACCTATCTGGAGACCAATGGCACCCCGGGCGAACAGGTGGAGCTATGGAACCTGTGGGTGGGTGACGACCGCGAAACCCATGTGCCCCACTTCCGCGGGCAGCTTGCCGACTTAGGCGTGGACACGCTGGACCAGCTGTGCAATCCCCCGGTACGGAACTATATCCCCGGTCAGTGCCGGATGACCATTACCATCTGACTGAAAACCTGCGGGCAGCTCTCTGCCCGGAAAGGAGAACAACACCATGGCAAACAACCGAATCGGACGCATCAACGAAGAAATCCAGCGGGAGCTGTCCTCCCTTATTCCCACGGTCAAGGACCCCCGGGTGACCGGAATGATCTCCGTGACCGCAGTGGATACCACCCCCGATTTGAAATACGCCAAAATTTATATCAGTGTGCTGGACAAGAGCGACTGTGAGCAGGTGCTCAAGGGTCTGAAGTCCGCAGCTGGCTATCTGCGCCGGGAGCTGGGCCACGCCCTCAACCTGCGCAACACCCCTGAGCTCACCTTTATCCGGGACGACTCCATCGATCAGGGTGCCCACATCCTAGAGATGCTGCGCAACCCTGACATCGTCAAGCCCGCCAATCCCGCCAACGAACACATCCATCTGGACGAGGAGTGAATACCATGACCCCACAGCAGGCAGCGGATTTTCTGCGCTCCCATGACAACTATCTCATTCTGACCCACGTGAGGCCTGATGGCGACACGGTGGGCTGCGCCGCCGGGCTCTGTCTGGCCCTGCGACAGGCGGGCAAGACCGCCCATGTTCTGCCCAACCCCGAGACCACCCCTCTCTTCTCTCCCTACCTGGAGGGGCTGCTGGCTCCCGACTCCTTTGTGCCCGACACCGTGGTGTCGGTGGACATCGCCGCCCGGGGGCTCTTTCCCGACAACGCCCAGGTCTATCTGGACAAGGTGGATCTGGCCATCGACCACCACCCCTCCCAGGAATTTTTTGCCAAAGAGACCTGCCTGGACGCCAAGCGGGCCGCCTGCGGCGAATTGATGTACGACATCGTGAAACAATTCTGCCAAATTACTCCAGAAATGGGAACCACTCTCTATGTGGCCATCTCCACTGACTGCGGCTGTTTCCAGTACGGCAACACCACCTCCGACACCCATCGCGTCGCTGCCCAGCTTATTGACTGCGGCATCCCCCTGGCCCAGCTGAACAAGCGCCACTTCCGCACCAAGACCATGAAGCGGCTGCAGCTGGAGGGCCTCATTGCCCAGTCCATGGAGCTCCACGACAACGGTGAGACCGCCCTGGCCGCCGTCAGTCTGGATATGTTGGCCCAGGTGGGGGCGGATGAACGGGACCTGGAGGACATTGCCAACTTTGTGGGCCAGGTGGAGGGCGTTTACAACGCCGCCACCCTGCGGGAACTGTCCCCCGGCAAGTGGAAGATTTCTCTGCGCACCGACACCCAGCGTCTCAATGCCAGTCAGGTATGTGCTCTGCTGGGCGGCGGCGGCCACGCCGCTGCCGCGGGCGGAATGACCCAGGGCACCATGGCCCAGGCCAAGCAGGCGGTGCTGGACGCCATCCGGCAGGTGAAGCATGGCTAACGGAATTCTTGTGATTGATAAGGCCCAGGACTGGACCGCGTCGGAGCCCGCCCTGTTGAAACGCCCCTTCGCCAGGGCAAAAGGGCTTATCCAGGCGTGCGGCTCCTCCTTTTCGCGCCGCACCCGCTTCGCTGGGCTGCGCCGCGAGGAAAGGGGGTCCTTCCATGCCTAATGGTATTCTTGTAATTGATAAGGCCCAGGATTGGACTAGCATGGATGTGTGCGCCAAGCTGCGGGGCATTTTCCACGAAAAGCGGGTGGGCCACGCCGGCACCCTGGACCCCATGGCCACCGGTGTTCTGCCTGTCTTTCTGGGCCGGGCTACCCGGGCCGTCTCCTTCGCCAGCGAGGGAGAAAAGGAGTACGTCGCCGGACTGAAGCTGGGGCTTGTCACCAACACCCAGGACACCAGCGGCGAGGTGCTGGAACAGCGCCCCGTCTCTGTCACGCCGGAGGAGCTGGAGGCGGTGCTCCCGGCCTTCCGGGGAGACATTCAGCAGGTGCCCCCCATGTACTCCGCCATCAAAATCAACGGCAAGAAGCTCTACGAGCTGGCCCGGAAGGGCCGGGAGGTGGAGCGTCCCGCCCGCCCCGTCACCATCCACGCCCTGACGGTGGAGGAACAGCGTGCCCCTGATGAGTTTACGATCCGGGTACGCTGCTCCAAGGGCACCTATGTGCGTACTCTGTGCCACGACATCGGGCAGGCTCTGGGCTGCGGCGGCTGCATGAGCAGCCTGCGCCGGACTATGGCTGCGGGCTTTTCTCTGGCAGAGGCCGTTACTCTGGAGCAGGTGCAGGCGGCAGAGGAGCCCCTTTCCCTGCTTTTGCCCATTGATGCCTACTTCGCCGGACGGCCCATCCTGATTCTTCGGCCGGAGGCGGAGCGGAAGCTGCGCAACGGCATGACCCTGGTGCTGTCCAAGGAAGAGCTCCCGGAGCCGCTTCGAGGCGAGTGCCGGGTATACGGCGCGGATGGAGAATTTCTTGCTCTTGGCCGCTGTGAGGGACACAAGCTGAGCACAATTAAAAGCTTTTTCACTGTGTAGCTTGTCCCTTTAGGCGGTTTATTGGCGTTCGCGGGCGAGCGCCGTACATGCCGTTTCTTAGAAGAGCGACTATGGCTAACAACCAAAACCGGGTGATCGCTCTCGGCTTCTTTGACGGCGTGCCTTTTGCTTCGCAAAAGGCATGGATTTGATTTTATCGAACCGGCGTTCCGCGCCGCTCCTCCGCCCCACAGGGCGGCTCACTGGCGTTCGCAGGTGAACGCCGTACATACCATTTCTTAGGAGAGAGACTATGGCTAACAACCAAAACCGGGTGATCGCTCTCGGCTTCTTTGACGGCGTTCACCTTGGCCACGGAGCGCTGCTCCGGGCTGTGACGACTGCTGCTGACCGGCTGGGGGCTGTTCCCTGTGCCTTTACCTTCGATCAGCACCCCGGCGCTGCAATTACTGGTCAAAGCGTCCCGCTGCTCAGTTCGGTGGAGGACCGCATCTGGCTGATGCGCCACTATTATGGCATCAAAGAGGTAATTGTGGCTTCCTTCGACGCCATGATGCGCATGGACTGGGAGGATTTTATCCTCCAGTATCTGGTCAAGGAGCTGGGTGTTGTCCATGTGGTAGCCGGGCATGATTTTCACTTCGGCTACATGGGCAAGGGAAACCCCGAGCGTCTGCGGGAAAAGTGCGCGCAGCTGGGAATCGGCTACGACATTATTCCCAAGGTGGAGCAGGACGGGATTACCATCTCCTCCACCTACATCCGTACCCTCATTGCCCAGGGCGAAATGGAACGGGCCACCCAGTTTTTGGGCCACCCCCACATTCTTTCCGACCGGGTCTCCCACGGGAAGCACATTGGCGGCTCCTCACTGGGCTTCCCCACGGTCAACCTGAAAATCCCTGAGCGTGTCATCGTTCCCGCCTTTGGTGTCTACGCCACCCGGGTCTGGTTCGACGGCCAGTGTCGGTGCGCGGTCACCAATGTAGGCGTCCGCCCCACGGTGGATGAAAATGACGGCCGGGTCACCGTGGAGGGCTTCCTGCTGGACTTTGACGGCGATCTGTATGGGCACCCCATGCGGATGGAGTTTTTCAAATACCTGCGCGGGGAGCAGAAGTTCCCCTCTCTGCAGGCTCTTTCGGAGGAGATTGGCCGCAACGTAGAGCAGACGCGGGACTATTTCCGTCGCCGCGGCTGAACTGCACTTGACCCCCTGACACCGATTTTACAGGAAAGGAAGTCGAATCCATGGGCCAACTGCCGTCCCCTCCCTCCGTTTCCCAGCACACCCGCTACAACAAAATGCTCCCCTATCTGTGGGCCTACGCCGCTCTGCTGGCCCTGACCGGCTTTCTGCTGGACACCCCGGAGAATATTCTCGCCGGTCTGAAGGCCATTGTCCTCACTGAGGATGCCCTCATCACCGACTACGTCATGGTGGCCGGTGTGGGCGCTGCACTGGTGAACTCCGCCCTGGTCACCGCCATTTCCCTGTGCGTACTGATCTTTTCTAAGGACGTACTGAATGGTATGACGCTGGTGGTCATCGGCCTCATGTCCGGGTTCTCTTTGTTTGGCAAAAACTTTGTAAATATCTGGCCCATTCTGTTGGGCTCCTGGCTGTACGCCAAATACCGCAAAGAGCCCTACGCCTCCTATGTCAACATCGGTCTGATGTCCACTGCCCTGGCCCCGGTCATCAGCTACATCGCCCTGGACAACGGCTGGGGCACTCCCCTGTCCGGTGCGCTCATCGGCCTGGTTATCGGCTTTATTGTGCCTCCTCTGGCTGCCTACACCTACCGGATCCAGAACGGCATGAACCTCTACAACGTGGGCTTTGCCTGCGGATTGGTCGCCTTTATCTGCGTCCCGCTGATGAGTTCCCTTGGGGCAGACCCCACCACCCACTACCGCTGGGCCCAGGGCTGCAACAAAATTTTCCTGCCCATGCTGGTAGTGCTGTGCCTGCTGCTGATTTTCTCCGGCCTGTTTCTGTGCAGACTCCCCCTTTGGGCCTCATGGGCCGGCTACCGGCGCCTGCTTCAAACCAGCGGTCGGGCCCCCAGCGACTACCTGCGTATGTTTGGTCCGGCTCCGGTGATGATCAATTCCGGTATCAATGGGCTTATCGGGACCCTGTTTATTTTGGCCATCGGCGGAGACCTGAACGGTCCCACTGTGGGCGGAATTCTCACCATCATGGGGTTCTCTGCCTTTGGCAAGCACGCGTTCAATATTCTCCCCCCTATGATAGGTGTTATCTTGGGCAGCTTTGTGATGCACTGGTCCCTGGACGACTCCGCCGTGCAGCTGGCCTGTCTGTTCTGCACCACCCTGGCCCCGGTCTCCGGATACTTCGGCTGGCCCTACGGCGTGCTGGCCGGCTTTCTCCATGCCTCCGTTGTGTTATACACCGGAACTCCGGTAGCCGGAATGAACCTCTATAACAACGGCTTTTCCGGTGGCCTGGTGGCCGTAGTGCTTTATCCCTGTATCCTGGCTATTGCCCGGAAGCGCAAGCCCGTGCTTCAGGAGCAGGACTACTTTACCCACATGGAGGATGATGCGCCCATCACACCTCCCGAACCCCATCAGTTCACCGAGACAAAAGAATCGCATTAAAAACTCCCGGCCGAACCATTGGGCCGGGAGTTTTCTCCCCTTAATTGCCAAAAAACAGCCGCACCGCCCAGGCGGAGGCCAGAAATCCGGCCAAATCCGCGCATAAGGCCGCCGGCACCGCGTAGCGGGTGCGGGTAATTCCCACCGCGCCAAAATAGACCGCGATGGTATAGAAGGTAGTCTCGGTAGACCCCAGCATCACCGCCGCCGTCCGTCCCAACAGGGAGTCCGGGCCATAGGTCTCCATCAGCTCAGCCCCAACGCCCAGAGCGGCCGAGCCGCTCACCGGACGCACCAGCATGAGGGGCAGCAGCTCAGCAGGCAGACCGGCCCGCTCCAGCAGCGGCGCCAGCCACTCTGCAGCCAGCTCCAGCGCTCCCGAGGCACGCAGCATGTAGACCGCTGCCATCAGGCCGATAAGGGCGGGAACAATGCGCACCAGCGTACTCAGTCCCTCTCCGGCCCCATGCACTAAGGCCGAATAAACATCCACCCGCCGTGCCGCGCCATACAGGGCTACTCCCGCGATGGTAAAGGGAACCAGCATGGTAAAAAAGAGCTCCGCCATCTCAGTCCCTCCAAAGCCGGGCCAGCACCTTACAGGCCCCGATGCCCACGCTCACAGATATGGCTGAGGCCAACCACACCGCCGGCAGAATATCAAAGGGAGCCTGGCTCCCCGCTCCGGCCCGAACAGCCGCCACAGTGGTGGGGATCAGCTGGATGGAGGCAGTATTGCACACCACCAGCATACACAGGGCATCGGAGGCCGTACCACCGCTCTTTTCCCCCATTCTCCTGGCCGCCTCCAGTCCCAGGGGAGTTGCCGCATTACCCAAGCCCAGGAGGTTTGCAGACACATTGGCCGAGATGCTGTCCATAATGGCCCGGTCCTTTGCCACCTGGGGAAAAAGCCGTTTCAGAACCGGGGCCAGCAGCCGTGAGAGCTTCTCCGCCAGCCCCGCCTGCCGCATGACCTCCATGATTCCCGTCCACAGGCACATCATCCCAGCAATGGACAAGCTCAGCTCCACCGCAGCCCCCGTCCCTTCCATTGCCGCCGCCGCTACCTCCGCTCCCTGGCCGGTCGCCAGCCCGCATAATACTGAGATCACAACCATTCCGGTCCAAATAGCCGTCATTGCCATCCTCTCGCCCCCTCTTGTCCATATATACGGGCAAGCCCGGTGGTTGATACCGGATTTTTCATTCGCCATTTTCTACCTATTTTTGCCAATTTTCGCTATATTTTTCCTGCTTTTCTCGCATTTTTTTGCATTTTATCTTTTAAAAACTGTTGACAGAACCTATCTTTGTAGTAGAATATTCTTACGAATATTTTCCTTGCTGTCAGGGCGCCCCCCCTTTTCCGGCAAGGTCTGCTCACACCCCACCCCACTGGAAAAGAGAAAGGAAGGATTTCATGAAATCTACCGGTATCGTTCGGAAAGTAGATGAATTGGGCCGCATTGTACTTCCGATAGAATTGAGACGCACCCTGGATATTGCAGAGAAGGACAGCCTGGAAATCTATATGGACGGCCCCTCCATTGTGCTGAAAAAGTATCAGCCCACCTGCATCTTCTGTGACGAAGCGAAGGACGTTGTCTCCTTCCGCGGAAAGAACGTCTGCCAGAACTGCATCAAGGCTCTTCTCTCCGGCGAGCGGGACTAAAACCTTTCCCTCGTACCGCTTTCTGTATATGCATAAAAAATCCGCCCTTTTCAAAAAAGGGCGGATTTTTTATATCCTGTCTTCTAATTTATTTATCTCCATTTAAGGCACAGTCGTAAAGCTGGTTCCGGGACAGGCCCAGCTCCTTGGCGGCCCGTTTGACCGCGTCCCGTAGGGAGAGTCCCTCTTCCCGCAGCCGCTCCACCAGGGCAAGTCCGTCCTCCAGGGTGGCCTCCTGCTCCGCCTGGGGCTGCGCTCCCCGCACCACCAGCACAAATTCCCCTTTGGGCGGGGTATTCCGGTAGTACTCCGCCGCCTGCCCCAGGGTGGTACGCAGCACCTCCTCATGGAGCTTGGTCAGCTCCCGGCACAGGGAGACCGGCCGGTCCCCGCCAAACACCTGGGCCAGATCTTCCAGCGTGGCCGCAAGCTTGTGGGGCGCTTCATAGAAAATCATGGTACGCTCTTCTCCCCGCAGGGACTCCAGGTGAGCCCGGCGGTTTTTCTTGTTCATGGCCAGAAAGCCCTCAAAGGTAAACCGGCCCGTGGGCTGCCCGGAGACGGCCAGAGCGGTCACCAGCGCACAGGGGCCGGGCAGGGCCACCACCGGGATCCCCTCCTCCACACACTGGGCCACCAGCTCCTCTCCTGGGTCGGAAATGGCGGGCATGCCCGCGTCTGTGACCAGCGCTCCGTTCTCGCCCGCCCGCAGCCTGGCCAGCACCTGTGGACCGCCGGTCTGGGTATTGTGGCGGTGATAGGAAAGCATGGGCTTTTTGATATCCAGGTGGTTGAGCAGCTTCAGCGACACCCGTGTGTCCTCTGCCGCCACAAAATCCACCTGGGCCAAGGTATCTGCCATGCGTTTTGAGATGTCTCCCAGGTTTCCAATGGGGGTGGGGACCAGATAGAGGGTGCCTGCCATGTCACATTCTCCTTTGTCGGTTGGATTCAGTAGACATTATTATCATGCGCACTGAACAAAGCCAATTGGCTTTGTTCAGTGTAAGGTTTTGGGCGGTCTCGTCCAAAACCTTACACTTTCCGTTGGTGCGTCTCAATGCGCCAACGGAAATACGCATTGTAACAATGACTAAATTCTATAAAAATGGCCACTTTGAGCCGTTTTTATAGAATTGCGCGGCTACCGCCGCGCGAACAAACCGCATTGCGGTTTATTCAGCAGACATTATTATAGCATAGACCGCCTGAATATGGTATGCTTTTCTCACTTGGAAGGAGGCGGAACACATGGCAGGACGAGAACAACTGGGACCTTACACCCTTACCTGGCCGGACGGTGTCTTCCCCTTAGGGCAGGACACGCTGGCGCTGGGGGGCTTTGCCACGGTTCGCCCCGGCTGGCGGGTATGTGACCTGGGCACTGGCAGCGGGGCTCTGCTTCTGCTGCTGGCCCGCCGTCAGGGGAAACTCTCCCTGCACGGAGTGGAGCTGGACCCTCTGGCCGCCCGGACCGCCCGGGAAAACCTGGAACAAAACGGTCTGGAGGGAACCATTGTCCAGGAGGACCTGCGCCGTGCGCCCCTCTCTGCCGGTGGATTTGAGCTGGTGGTGTCCAATCCCCCTTACTTCCCGATGGGGTTGGGAACCAGCGGCGGTGCCGCCCGCAGTGAGGAGCAATGCAGCCTGACTGAGCTGTGCGCCGCGGCCGGCCGGCTGACCCGGAACGGGGGCCGCTTTGCCCTGTGCCACCGGCCAGAGCGGCTGGTAGATCTGTTTGCCGCCCTTCGGGCGGCCGGTCTGGAGCCAAAACGAATCCAGCTTCTTCAGCACAGTCCCTCCCATCCCCCCTACTGTGTTCTGGTAGAGAGCATCCGCCAGGGCAGGCCGGGGCTGGAGTTTATTTTCTGAGGAACCTGGGGTATAAGCACAATCACCTCCGCATAGGTTGAAGGGAGAACACCCTCAACGGAAGGAGAATGTGCTGTGTTGATTGTAACCGCCAAAATTCCCCGGCGGAAACTGGCCTTTGGCGCGGCTATGGCGGCACTGGCCTGCTGCTGCGCCCTGGTACTGAATCTGACTCGCTCCGATTCCTGGGAGGTGTCCGCCCCCGCAGGGCCGGACCCCACAGGCGTCAAGAGCAATGAGGACCGGGTGGACTATCTGCGCACCTTTGGCTGGGAGGTAAATTCCGAGCCCTTGGCTACCCAGGAGCTGCTTATTCCCGAGGAGATGGACGAGAGCTACGACGAATATCTGGCACTCCAGTCCGATCAGGGCTTTGATCTGACCAAATATGCCGGCAAACGGGTCAAGCGCTACACTTACGAGATCACCAACTATCCCACCGGGGAGCAGGGGGTCCAGGCCAATCTGCTTCTCTACAAAAACACCGTCATCGGCGGCGAGGTGCTCTCCCCCCAGCTGGACGGATTTCTCCACGGGCTGTCCATGCCCTGAAGGCCCCGGGGGCGGAATGTGACCCAGATTGCTTTTTCTTGTCCGCATTCGAAAAAAGAAGAGACCGCCCTGACAGGCGGTCTCCGAATTCACCGTATATGAAGTGCGTTTAGGGACAGCTTTTTACTCTTCCTTCATCAGGTGGACATTCAGGTGGTCATAGGTCATCTCCACCCCGTGGCGGGCAAAGGAATCCCGCACCCCCTCCAGAAGGGTATAGTACACGTCCCAGTAGTCCTCCGTGGTGGTCCAGGCCCGCACTACATATTGGATGCTGCTGGATTCATAGGCGGACAGCCAGATGACAGGCTCCGGATCCCGGATAATCTGAGGAATGGAGTCCACCACTTCCCGGATGGCATCCTTGACCGTCTGGGTGGGGGCGTCATAGGAGGCACTGAAATTCAGGTCCACCCGCCGCTTGCCCGAGGCGGTATAGTTTACAATCTTCACGGAAGACAACTGACTGTTGGGAATGAAGATTTCCTTATTATCAATGGTGGTAAAGGTGGTATAGGACAGATCCACCGCCTTGACGGTACCGCTCACCCCGTCCGCCTCCACATAGTCTCCCACCTGGAAGGGCTTTGTGACAAGCAGCGTAATGCCGCCCGCAACGTTGGACAGCGTATTCTGCAGCGCCAGGGAGACCGCCAGACCGGCCACACTCAGCAGTGCAATAATGGAGCCCGTGGGAATTCCCACCGACTCAGCCGCAATCAGCACCAGCAAAAACCACAGCCCAATGCGAAACACCGACAGAATGTAAACCCGCAGAGAGGCCAGCGCCTTGGAACGCTCCAGCATCCGCCCCACCAGCTTGGTGAGGATGCGGATTAGGATGACGCCCGCCAGAACCAGGAACACAACCCGTATAATGCTGCCCACAGACAGGTTCAGGCTCACTTTCAGCCCGCTGGTCAGGCCGGACAGGATGTCTTGCAGATTCAAGTATTCTCCTTCTTTCTCCAAAATTCGCCTGTTGGTGCAGGCGGTGTCATGATGTAAGCGTTCTTACCCGGTACAAGATGCCGCTATAAGGAAGGCGCGGAACAGCAACGCTGCTCCGCGCCGTTTTCATGCCATTATGCGCCGGGCTCCTGGGCGTGCCGCTTCAAGCACTGGAAGGTCTCCTCACTGATGTCGTGCTCGATTTTGCAGGCGTCCTCAGCCGCGGTTTCCTGGGAAACACCCAGATGGATCAGCCAGTTGGTGAGCAGCTTGTGCCGCTCATAGATGCTGGCCGCCACCCGCATTCCCTCCTCGGTCAGCTTTAACTGCCCGTCCTTTTCCATCACAATGTGGCCGCTGGCGCGGAGGATGGACATGGCACGGCTTACCGAAGGCTTGCTGTAACCCAGGTGCTGGGCCACATCAATGGAGTGGACAATTCCCTTCTGCTCCTGGAGCACCAGGATTGCCTCCAGGTAGTCCTCCCCCGATTCGTGCAGTGCCATATGGTTGCTCCTCTCGTCTGTCTCGCCGTTCCGGGCGGATTAGTAGCTCATCTGACGGCGGCGGGACAGATTCATGGTTCCGTCCTGCATCTGGTCCAGGCTGTCCAGGCTCTTGCCGGTACCGAAGGCCACACAGGAAATGGCGTCATCCGCCACGTGGGTCTCAATGCCGGTGTGGGACTCTACCAGCTTGTCAAAGCCCCAGACCAGGCTGCCGCCGCCGGTCATCACGATGCCGTTGGTGGAGATGTCGGCCACCAGTTCGGGGGGCGTACGCTCCAGGACGGCGTGGATGGCCTCCAGAATGCGGCTGGATACCTCCTCAAAGGCCTCAATCATCTCACCTGAGGAGACGGAGAACACACGGGGCAGGCCAGTCATCAGACAGCGGCCCTTGATCTCCATGGTGACCTCTTCGGGACGGGGGAAGACGCAGCCGATGGTCTTCTTCAGTTCCTCAGCGGTACGGTCGCCGATGAGGACGTTGTGCTTGCGGCGGATATACTTGACCACCGCCTCGTCGAACTTGTCACCGGCGGTCTTGATGGAAGCAGACTCCACCACGCCGCCCAGGGAAATGACAGCGATGTCGGCGGTACCGCCACCGATGTCCACCACCATGTGGCCGTCGGGCTTGGTGATGTCGATGCCGGCGCCGATGGCAGCAGCCACCGGCTCCTCAATGAGGTAGGCCCGGCGGGCACCAGCCTGAATGCCGGCGTCTACCACAGCACGCTCCTCCACCTCGGTAATGCCCGAGGGGACGCAGATCAGCAGGCGGGGCTTGAAAACGGAGAAGGTGGTGACCTTCTTGATAAACTCCTTGAGCATGCGCTCGGTCATGTCGTAATCGGAGATCACGCCATCCCGCAGAGGACGCATAGCCACAATGTTCCCGGGGGTACGGCCCAGCATGGCCTCAGCCTCGGTGCCCACCTTCAGCAGCTTGCCCGTATTCTTGTCCATGGCAACCACGGAAGGCTCCCGCAGCACCACGCCCTTGCCCTTGATATATACCAAAACAGAAGCGGTACCCAAATCGATACCGATATCCTTGCTGAACAGACCCATAGCAATGTTCCACCTTATAGTTAAAATATTTTTTAGTATAACCCGTTTCCACAGGAATCCTATCATAGCTTATTTTATTATAACGGGTCAAACTATGGTTTTCAACCGTTTCTTCCTTAAATTTTCCTCTGCTCCGCCTTTTCTCCCTTCTGTCTTGCCTGGGCCAGTGTGAGGCACCACACCCGCTGTGCTCCGCCCTGCTTCAGCAGATAGGCGCACTCCCCCAGCGTGGAACCAGAGGTCACCACATCGTCCACCAGCAGCAGCCGCTGGCCCGACACCTGCACACCGGCGCGCAGACGGTAGGCTCCCCTGGCGTTTGCCTCCCGCTGGGCCTTCTCGGTAAGAGAGGACTGGGGCTGGGTGTTGCGGACTTTCTCCAAAAGAGGCACCACGGGCACGCCAAGCTCCTTTCCCACCGCCCGGGCCAACAGCTCCGCCTGGTCAAACCCTCTCTGACGAAGCCGTTTTCGGCTCAAGGGCGTCCAGGTAATGGCGTCCGGCATCTCCGGCAGATGATCCCGGGCACATTGGGCCATCAGCGCTCCAAAGGGACCGGCGCTGGCCCGGCAGCGGTGAAACTTGTAGTGGTGCACCCCATCCCGCACCCGGTTCCGGTAAGCAAGAGGGGAATAGCAGCCGTCGGCAAACTCCACGCTGCGCTCCGCCACCTTTTCTGTCAGCCAGGGCAACCCGGTCTGACAGTCGGGACAGAGCCCCGCTCCGGGCTCTTCCAATACTTTATGGCAGAAGGGACATTTGGGCGGAAACAGCAGATTCAGAATTGCCGTTCCCAACCTCATTTCAGTTCCTCCTCGGAAATTGGCCCGTGTTCTTTTTCAAATTCACGAATACAGGTCAGAATTAAATAATACGCCTGCCCGTTAATGGTTCTCCCTTCGTACTTTGCAATGTAGCGCAGTTTTTTGTGTATTTCGGGAGCAACACGCAATCCAATATTCTTAACCTCTCTTTTGTCCATAACCATAGCTCCTATCTGCATTTAAAATGTGGAATTATGGTATATGATTTGCAAAATAACAGTTTTAATTTGCATGCTTTTGCATGCACTTTTTTGTGAAAACAATCCCGCTGGTTCAACCAGCGGGATTGTTTTTGCACACTATTATACGCTCTTCAGCATCCAGGCCACAAACTGGCTCACCATGACAGCGGCCTCCGCCCGGGTAGCGGTCCCGCCCGGATTCAGATTGCCCTCGGGCGTTCCGCCCAGGATCCCGGCGCTCACTGCCCAGGACATAGCCTGCTGGGCCCAGGAGGAAATTTCCTCCTCATCCCCAAAGACTTCCAGAGAAGCACCTGTGCCGGTGCTCAGCTTCATATACTGTGCGTAGCGGTACAGCATCAGGGCCAGCTGTTCCCGGGTAATGGCATCATTGGGGCCGAACTGGCCGTCCCCATAGCCGGAGACGATACCCGCCTCCACTGCCCAGGCCGTTCCCTGGGCATACCAGGCATCTTCGGCCACATCGTCAAACAGGCCCGCTGTCTTCTGGGCTCCGGCGTCCTCCAGAGCATACAGGACGGTCACGACCATCCCTCGGTTCAGCGTCTCGTCGGGGGCGAAGCTGCCTCCGCCCACACCGGAGAATAGCCCGCGTCCGGCGGTAAAGTCCACCGCGTCGGCATACCAGGCGTCCTCTTTCACGTCATTGAAGTCACTGACGTAGTCCACGACTTTAACGGTGGCGCTCTCATCCAGCATCAGGTAGGCCGTGCCGTCCTGAACCACGGACTTCTTGACCACTTCCTGTGTGCCGTCGGCGTGGACAATCACCAGCAGATCACCCTCGGAAACCTTAGGGATGGTCACCAGCACAGAGCCGGTGCTATCCTTGGGCAGGGTCACCTGGTAGCTGCCGTCGGCCTGCTCTTTGATCTCCGCACCAGTGCCAGTCTGTGTCCCCCCGTTCCAGGATTCGGAACCATAGTCTTTACTATAATCATCCGTATAGAACCATGTAATCTCCTTGCTGGATGTCAGCACATACTGTGCAGACGACTGCTGGGGGACCTGGCTGCCAACCATATACATCCAACCAGAGGTAGAAAAGCGTCCCTGTTCTTCCCATCCACCGATGGAAGAAAAATATCCTCCGGAGACTTCCTTGTATTTCACTCCCTGCCGGTCCAACGCCTGAATTAATACATCGCGCACGGTGCTTCCGGACTCCACCTTCATAGGCATGGACAGCTCCAGCAAATCCGTATACAGTGCACGGTCATTCTTATAGATATACATCCGATCTGTATCTGTCGGAGGCACCATGACCTTAAGCGTGACATTGATGTATTTGGTGCTCTCACCACCTCCCTGGCCTCCTTCAGAAGTCAGAGACACATAGACGGTTTTGAGCTGATGGGCACTCGCCTCATCCTCTGTCACGGTGAACTTGCCTGTCTTGCTCACATAACCTTCGCAAGACACAGTGTATGTGTAGTCACCAGCGGACAAATCGTACAGCTGACCGGTCTTTGCGGTCTCCTCTCCGTCGCTTCCGGTCACTACAACCGTTGCCTCTCCGGGTACCACAGTAAGTTTTACCGGACATGCCTCCCAGGACATCTGTGCCCCGGTCTTGGGAATAGAGGTAAAGTCATATACCGAATAGGCCGACTGCTTCTCCACTACGCCGGTCATAGCGATCAATGCCCGGAAACACCGCTCGGTTGTCCCGGCATTGTCCTGCCCTTTGTAGGTAAAGGCCGTATTATCCTCATTCGCTTTGGAAAGAATTCCGTCCTTCAGACTGGTTCCGGTAGTCAAATTCTGAATGGTGGCAGGGTCTACCCCAATGGCGCTCAGTCCAATGGCTACTTCCGCCGAAGAAATTCCTTCATCATAGCTATTGGGATATAAACCGTTTTCCTGGATTGTGTCACGCAGATATTGCACCGCCCGGTCCAACGCCTGTGTGACTGCATCCTGTTTGCCATAATATGCAGCCAGTCCCTGAATCGCCATTCCCATGGTATCATAGCCCCAGGTAATGTCCCAGCTGCCATCCTCTTTCTGCAATCCCAGGAGATAGTCAACAAGTTCCTGCTCCTGTTTTTCGGTTCCCCATTCTCCCTGCTGGTAAGCCAACAGAACATAGGGTGCGGTGTAGACAAAGAATGTATCCTCCGGATCCCAGGTACACGCCTTTAGCTTTTCCACTGCATTTATGGTAGTCCCATCCACCAGTGTCAGTGCAGTGGGATCAACTCCCAGAGATGAAAGAATCAAGACCCCTTTCGCGCACTCTGCCATGGAGGGATCCCCGGAAAGCGTCAAAATGGTCTGATCAATATAGGACTCCCGGACCTGGCTGTCCAGTTTGGCTCCCTCAGGGCGAATCATCGCATATGCGCCCATGTCCATGATCGTCCACTCACTGCTGTTGGTACGATAGCTGTCAGAAATATTGGAAAGAAGCGCTTCTTCGTCCCCAACGGTTTGAACTGCATCAATAATCTTAAATGAATACCAAGCACTCACCGACGGGTTAGATTCCGCTTTTACCTGTATCATACACAGGTTGCAGCTTTTGGTGGGCATAATTTCTCCTGCTTCACTGACAGTGAAGCAGTCTCCTCCCACGATCGCCTCATAAGTCACCGCCTGGGATGCGTTCTCCGGCAGCACTGTGTGGGTAATCGTATAGCTTTGCCCCACGGTTAATTCTTCTAAATTATTGGACACGTCAACTTTCTCGGGGACCGCTTCGCCCCGCACTGCTGACTCTAGATTCCGAAGAGCCCCCTCCAACTTTCCTGTGGGCGAATTGCTGCCACCCCAGATGGCCGTCTGCATCGAACACAAATAGTTCAGTATCAAGCCACTTTTTAATGTTGCGGTGTCATCCGCTTCTTCCAGCTCCGTGAGAACCGACTTTCCCTGCGCGATGGCATTTTGAAGGGCTTCCCAATCTCCTGAGAACGTATCCTCACTCAGCTGCTCGGCCTCGATTAGTTCTTCCTTCAGGCCATAATAGGCATCTACAAAGGGAATGTCAAAATTGGTCCACTTTTGTCCTACATAACCGCTGTACGCTTGATACTGAAACAGCACTGTACAATCCTCTGTTACCTTATCATTTTGAATCCCCGTTCCGTCCTGATTGTCTACGGTATAAGTCCAACCGGCATACTGGAACAAATCGGAATAAGTAGCACCAAGGTTCTCGCAAAGTTCCTTGATCTCCCCAATATCACCTATACCGACTACATAGCCATTTTCTACGCCGCCGAACCCGGTATCATACTCAACCGTAAAACCGCCCTTCGTTTTGGCTGCTTCGAGCACGTCATATATAGTGCTGCCAACGGACACGGTCACCGTTTGATTGGTAGGGAGGCTCAATTCGAACATTTCTGCCAGAACTTCCGGCTCGCCCACAGAACGATAGTCAAATTTCATCTCGACTGTAACCGTTCCGTCTTCTCCTCCCGCCGCCCAGGCGGTGCCGGGCAGCAGTCCCAGCAGCATGACCAGGACCAGCAGCAAACTGAGCCCCCGTCTTCTTCCTTTCCTCATAAACACATCTTCCTTTCCTGGCGGCATACCGCCAATACACACTGGGTCAACCGCCGGAAAGGGAAACAAAACGCCGCGGCGGCCCATGATGGACTGCCGCGGCCTTTTTCCGCGTTCCTTTCGGCTGCACCATACCGCCCCAATCCCGGGGGCTCGGGTACACTCCTCTCAAGCAGGTCTTCTGACTTTGCGCGTTGGAACGGATTATTTCCGCTCCAGTCTCCTCCGCCTTCTCAGGTTTCCCCAATGACCGGCTTTCGCCTGTGGAAGAGACGAAACACGCTTACAGCGGCGGTCCCGTCCGGGATTTCCACCCGGTTTCCTATTCTCCCCCGTGGGCCCCACGCCCACGGAGACACTTGAGATTTGATTGGCTTGTACCTGAAAATTTTACCCAACTTCCCGTTCCTTGTCAACCTTCCCCGGAAAGACAGACGCCGCGGTCCAAACCGAACCGCAGCGTCTGACACATTTACTCACTTCAAATAGGTCTGATAGTCCTGGTAGTTCTGCTCCAGAAGCCGGGGGGTATCCAGTCCGTAGGGGCACTTCTTGACACACTGGTTACAGTGGAGGCAGTCCTTAATCTTCTCCATCTTGGCCTGATACTCCGGACTCAGCCAACCGGCCGTGGGTGCCCGGCGGAGCATCAGGGACATGCGGGCACAGTTGTTGATCTCAATCCCCACGGGACATGGCATGCAATAGCCGCAGCCCCGGCAAAAGTCCCCAGAGAGCTCTTTCCGGTCCCGCTCAATGATTTCCCGGTACTCCTCCGTCATCTCCGGGGGATTCTTCACACAATCCAGGAACTGTTCCAGCTCCCAATCGTGCTGAACGCCCCAGATGGGCAACACGTCGGGCTGCTGCTCCATGAAGGCCGCCGCCGCATAGCCGCTGCGGATAAGTCCACCTGCCAGGGCCTTCATAGCGATAAAGCCCATGTTGGCCGCCCGGCACTTGTCCACCAGCTCCTGCTCCTGAGGTCCGGCCAGATAGCTGTATGGAAACTGGAGAGTCTCATAAAGCCCAGAATCAATGGCCTCATGGGCCACGGCCAGACGGTGGTTAGTGATGGCAATATGCCGAATTTTGCCTTGTTTTTTCGCCTCCAGAGCGGCATCATATAGGCCGTCCTCCCCTCCGGGTCTGGGGCAAAAAGCAGGGTTATGGAACTGATAGACATCGATGTAATCCGTCTGAAGCATACGAAGGCTCTGCTCCAGGTCCTTCCACATCCCCTCCGCCGTTACCGCGGCGGTCTTAGTGGCAATATAAATTTTATCCCGCATGCCGGCAAAGGCGGCACCTACCTTCTCCTCACTGTCGGTGTAGGCCCGGGCGGTGTCAAAATAATTCATCCCTCCGTCGTAGGCCCGGCGGAGCAGACGAACCGCCTCTGCTTCCGTGATGCGCTGGATGGGCAGGCAGCCAAAGGCCTGCTTTTGGGCCACGATGCCGGTGCGGCCCAGGGTAACCGTTGTCATAAAAATCCCTCCTCACAGGTTCGTTTCCTATTTTTAATTAAACGTCCATTTCTTGCCTGTGTCAACCCAAAGAAAATGGGGCGCCGTGTTGCCACGGCGCCCCAGAAGCGAAACAAAGTTTCGCAGAGAGTTCTTTTGCCTACTTTTCTTGAAAGAAAAGTAGGTTACATGCCCTTAAGCTGCTCCTCCAGCTTGGCCACCAGCTCGGTGAGCTTCACGGAGCGCTCCCGCTCCGCCTCCACCACATTGGCGGGGGCCTTGTTCACAAAGCCGGGGTTATTGAGCTTGGTGTTCAGCTTCTCCAGCTCTGCGGTGTTCTTCTTCAGTTCCTTCTCCAGGCGGGCCTTCTCCTTCTCCAGGTCCACCAGCTCACCCAGAGGGATGAACATCTGGGCAGCGTGGGTAACCACGGCTACCATGCCGGCAGCGGCAGGAGCCTGGTCCGCGGGAACAATGGCCACGTCGCTGGCGTAAGCCAGCTTCTTCAGGAAGGGCACGCCCAGGCTGAAGACCTGCTCCTCCTTGGTGGCCACGGTGAGGTGGGCCTTCTTGGAGGGGGGCACGTTCATCTCGCTGCGGCGGGTACGGACAGCCCGGATGGCGTCCATAATGATCTCCATGGCCTGCTCCTCCTGGGGGAAGTCCAGGGCGGGGTTCGCCTTGGGCCAGTCGGAGAGCATGAGGAAGTCGCCCTCATGGGGCAGAGCCTGCCAGATCTCCTCGGTGATGAAGGGCATAAAGGGGTGCAGCAGCTTGAGCATCTGGGTGAGCACATAGCACAGCACCTGCTGGGCCCGGACCTTGCTGTCCTGGTCGTCGCCCTGGAGGCGGGTCTTGGTCAGCTCGATATACCAGTCGCAGTAGTCGTCCCAGATGAAGTCGTAGATCTTCTGCGCGGCCACACCCAGCTCATACTTGTCCATGTTCTCAGTGACCTCGGGGATGACCCGGTTCAGCTTGGAGAGGATCCACTTGTCCTCCAGCTCCAGCTTCTCCGGCAGCTCACACTTGTCGATGGTCAGGTTCATCATGAGGAAGCGGCTGGCGTTCCAGATCTTGTTGGCAAAGTTGCGCATGGCCTCGCACCGCTCGGTGTAGAAGCGCATGTCGTTTCCGGGGGAGTTGCCGGTGACCAGGTTGAAGCGCAGGGCATCGGCGCCGTACTTGTCGGCAATCTCCAGGGGGTCAATGCCGTTGCCCAGAGACTTGGACATCTTGCGGCCCTTGTCATCCCGGACCAGGCCGTGGATGAACACGGTGTGGAAGGGGGGCTTCTTGGTCTGCTCGCAGGCGGAGAAGATCATCCGGGCCACCCAGAAGAAGATGATGTCGTAACCGGTGACCAGCACGTCGGTGGGATAGAAGAAGTCCAGATCCTCCGTCTTGTCCGGCCAGCCCAGCGTGGAGAAGGGCCACAGGGCGGAAGAGAACCAGGTATCCAGCACGTCGGGGTCCCGGTGGATGTTCTTGGAGTGGCACTTCTCACACTCGCAGGCATCCTCACGGCTGACGGTCATGTGGCCGCAGTCGTCGCAGTACCACACGGGGATCTGGTGGCCCCACCACAGCTGGCGGGAGATACACCAGTCATGGACGTTCTCCATCCAGTTGGTGTAGGTCTTGGCAAAGCGGTCGGGAACGAACTTGACCTCGCCGTCGTTAACCACCCGCAGGGCCTCCTCGGCCAGGGGCTTCATCTTTACAAACCACTGGGCGGAGATGATGGGCTCCACGTCGCTGTGGCAGCGGTAGCAGGTGCCCACGTTGTGCTGGTGGGGCTCCACCTTCACCAGGTAGCCCTGCTCCTCCAGGTCGGCCACGATGGCCTTGCGGGCCTCGTAGCGGTCCATGCCGGAGTACTTGCCGTAGCCTTCCACCACCTTGCCGTTGTCGTCCAGCACCCGGATGGTCTCCAGATTCTGGCGCAGGCCGACCTCGAAGTCGTTGGGGTCGTGGGCGGGGGTCATCTTTACGCAGCCGGTACCGAACTCCATGTCCACGTACTCGTCGGCCACGATGGGCATCTCACGGCCCACCAGGGGCAGGATGCACTTCTTGCCCACAATGTCCTTGTACCGCTCGTCGTCGGGGTGGACAGCCACGCCGGTATCGCCCAGCATGGTCTCAGGCCGGGTGGTGGCCACGATGACATAGCGGCCCTCCTCGCCCTGAATGGGATAGCGGATGTGCCAGAAGTAGCCGGGCTTGTCCTGGTACTCTACCTCGGCATCAGAGAGGGCGGTGACGCAGTGGGGGCACCAGTTGATGATGCGGCTGCCCTTGTAGATGAGGCCCTTCTCGTAGAGGTTGACAAAGACCTCCCGGACCGCCTTGGAGCAGCCCTCGTCCATGGTGAAGCGGGAGCGCTCCCAGTCGCAGGAGGCGCCCATCTTCTTCTGCTGCTCCACGATGCGGTTGCCGAACTTGTTCTTCCAGTCCCACACCCGCTCCAGGAACTTTTCCCGGCCCAGGTCATAGCGGGTGAGGCCCTCGTTGACCCGCAGGTCCTCCTCCACCTTGATCTGGGTGGCGATGCCGGCGTGGTCAGTGCCGGGAACCCACAGGGCAGCGTAGCCCTGCATCCGCTTGAAGCGGATGAGGATGTCCTGCAGGGCGCAGTCCATGGCGTGACCCATGTGCAGCTGGCCCGTTACATTGGGGGGCGGCATGACGATGGTGAAGGGCTTCTTCTTGGGGTCGCGGATGCCCCGGAAGCAGCCGGCCTTTTCCCACTTTTCATAGATGCGGCCCTCCGCCTCCTGCGGCTCGTAGACCTTTGGCAATTCAATACCCATGTTGTCTGTCTCCTGTTCTGTTCAATAAAATTGTATGGTTTCACTCTGTTTGAGGGTTGCTTCCTTTACTTTTTACCGGCCGGTCTCCGACCGAACCACTCCAGGGGCTTTCCGGTTTTCTCTTGCAGCAGGGCGCGCAGTTCCTCCACGCTCCCGCCCATCAGGTTGGACTTGTCCAGAATGAGGCCCCGGCCGCTCTCCAAAAAGACGTAGATGCTCCGCTCGGCCTCCATCAGCCTGGCACACTGGGTGTAGGGATATTCCTCCCGCATCTTTCCCTGTGTCATCAGAATGACCCGTTTCTCCATAAAGAAGTCACAGGGCATGCGGTTTTTGCCCAGATTCCGGCTGGAAGCCCAGCCGGTGAAGGGGTAATAAAAAATGCTCCACAAAAGGGGCAGCAGTCCCACCGCGCACACGGCCAGCAGCCACCAGGCCCGGGTCCACGCAAACACCCCCAGACCGCCCACCGTAAGAACCACGCCCGCCGCAAAGGTGCCGGCCCGCTTGTTCCGAATGGACGCTTTGGCAAAGGTCTTGCCCGCCACCCACTGCAGCTCTTCCATGCAGGCACTGTCATAGTCTGTGACGGTTTTCAGCATCGCATCAGCTTCCTCCTTCCGTATTTCGGCCTGACTCCATAAAAAAACGCCCTGAGCCCATTTAGGCTCAGGGCGAACTGAAGCATCGTCCGCGGTACCACCTGAATTTGGATGTCAAACATCCACACTTGTCTCCGGTAACGGCGGGCACCGCCGCCCCTTACTGCACCGGGGTTCGGGGGCGGAGCTTGGAAGGCACTTCTCCGGGTGAAAGCAGGGACTTGCACCGTCCGTCCCCTCTCTGCAGCTTCTCCGCTCCGGGTACTCCTCTTCCGCATCGCTTGTGGCAGACCGGCTTTGGCCGGTTATGCAGGGTTTATTATACGAAATGGGCCGCTTTCTGTCAAGGGTTCGGCCTGGAAATCCCGCTTACCGCTCCTCTTTCCGCCGCTCGGGAATGTTTTTCTGGTACAGGACGTTCAAGCCCTTCAGCAGCAGGTCCTTTTCCAGGATAATCTTCCGCCGGCACAGAGGAACCACAAACTGGGCCATGCCACCCGTGGCCACCACGGTGGTGCTTAAGCCCAGCTCCTCCTCCACCCGGTCCAGCATCCCGTCCAGCATGGCCGCCGCGCCGTACATCACGCCGCTGCGCATGCAGTCCACGGTGTTTTTGCCGATGACCTTCCGGGGCCGGTCCAGCTGAATGCCGGGCAGCTGAGCGGTCTTGGAGGTAAGGGCCTCCAGGGACACCCGCACGCCGGGGATGATGCAACCGCCCAGATAGGTGTTCCCCTTCCCCACTACCTCGATGGTAGTGGCCGTTCCCATGTCCACCAGGGTCAGGGGGGGCTCATACTCCGCCAGGGCGGCCACGGCAATGACAATGCGGTCGCTGCCCACCTGGGAGGGGGTATCCATCTGGATGTTCAGTCCGGTCTTGATGCCAGGCCCCACCACCAGAGGGGGCTTGTGAATGACCTTCATCACACCGGTGCGCACGGAGTTGAACACCGGAGGCACCACCGAGGAGATGATGCAGTCCTGAATGTCCTCCGGCCTGGTGTCGAAGAGGGAGAGGACATTCTTAATGTCCACCCCGTACTGATCGGAGGTTTTGATGTGGTCGGTGGCCACCCGGGCCTCAAAGACAATTTTTCCGTCCCGGATACCGCCGATGACAATGTTTGTATTTCCAATATCAATGGCCAGGAGCATATTGATTCACCTGCACAGGGGCAGCACCTCTGATTTCCTGCTCCCGCCGTCCCGGCCGGGGCACAATGCAGCGGGAGAAAATCAGGTCCGCCCAAATTCTTGCGCAGATATTATACAGGACCTGGAAGTCCTGCGCAAGAAAAATATGAAGTCTTTGTTTTCTTTTTGTAAAAAAATGGGGCAGGACGCCGGAGAGACGCCGGGCGTCTCCGGCTTTACAGCGGGGAAAAAACTTTGTATAATGGAGCCGAAAAAACGGGCCGGGCCCTCTGTTTCAGCCCCGGCCGGGAGGGATTACCATTATGCTGAAGGGAAAAACCGTCCTTCTGGGCGTCACCGGCGGCATTGCCGCCTACAAGGCCGCCTATCTGGCCTCTGCCCTGGTGAAGCTCCACGCCAACGTGGAGGTGGTCATGACCAAAAACGCCACCCAGTTCATTGCCCCCCTCACCTTTGAGCAGCTCACCGGGCGGCGGTGCATGGTGGACACCTTTGACCGGAATTTCAGCCACCAGGTGGAGCACATCGCCCTGGCCGACCGCACCGACCTTGTGATCATTGCCCCCGCCACCGCCAACGTGTGCGCCAAGCTGGCCCACGGTCTGGCAGACGACATGCTCACCACCACCGTGCTGGCCTGCACCTGCCCCAAGCTCATCGCCCCGGCCATGAACACCCACATGTATGAAAACCAGGTGACCCAGGACAACCTGGACATTCTGCGCCGCTACGGCTGGGAGGTCATTGCCCCCGGCTCCGGACACCTGGCCTGCGGGGCGGTTGGCCCCGGCCGGATGCCTGAGCCCCAGCAGCTGGTGGACCACATTCTCCGCCATCTGGCCCTGCCCCACGACCTGGAGGGCCGCCACGTGCTGGTCACCGCCGGCCCCACCCAGGAGGCCCTGGACCCGGTGCGCTACCTCACCAACCACTCCACCGGCAAGATGGGCTACGCCATCGCCCGGGTGGCTATGCTTCGGGGAGCTGAGGTCACCCTGGTTACCGGCCCCACCGCCCTGGAGCCCCCGCCCTTTGTGGATGTGGTTCCCGTGGTTTCCGCCCAGGACATGTTTGAGGCAGTGTCTCAGCGCCAGGAGTGGGCCGACTTCATCTTCAAGGCGGCCGCCGTGGCCGACTACACCCCCGCCGGATACAGCGACGACAAGATGAAAAAGAAGGATGGGGACCTGTCCATCCCCCTGAAGCGCACCACCGACATTCTCCAGCACCTGGGCGCCCACCGCCGGGCGGGCCAGGTCATCTGCGGCTTCTCCATGGAAACCCGGGACATGCTGGAAAACAGCGCCGCCAAGCTGGAGAAAAAGAAGGTGGACATGATCTGCGCCAACAACCTGAAGGTGGCCGGGGCGGGCTTCGGCACCGACACCAATGTCATCACCCTCATTACCGCCGCCGGCGCCCGGGAGCTGCCCCTCATGTCCAAGGAGGCGGCCGCCGGTGAGATTCTGGACGCCGCTCTGGCGCTGGTCCCCTGAATTCCCGGATTTTTTCATTTTCCTCTGGAAATTCTCCGTTTTTCTATTGACATAGGGGCAGATGCTTGGTAAAATATCAAAGCCGCTTTGAGTGGGACAGCAAGTGGAGGCAACTCCCTCCCAGGAGAGCGAGCCCGTAATGAAGGAGTTGAATATCATGAACGCAATCATCGTAACCGGCGGCAAGCAGTACAAGGTGGCGGAGGGCGACACTCTGTTCATCGAGAAGCTGGAGGCCGAGGCCGGCCAGACCATCACCTTCGATCAGGTTCTGGCTATCCTGGACGGGGACAAGGCCACCTTCGGCGCTCCCACCGTGGAGGGCGCCAGCGTGGAGGCCACTGTCGTGAAAAACGGCAAGGGCAAGAAGATCCGCATCTTCAAGTACACCCCCAAGAAGGGCTACCGCAAGCGTCAGGGCCATCGTCAGCCCTACACCAAGGTCCAGATCGGCGCCATCAAGGCCTGATGACCACCGTAACCTTTCATTCCGAGGGCAGTCGAATTGTTGGCTTTCAGGTTGAGGGCCACAGCGGCTACGCCCCCGAGGGCGAGGACATCGTCTGCGCCGCCGTCACCAGCGCCGTCCGTCTGGTCGAGTGCGCCGTCAACGACGTGCTGGGCCTGGAGGCCTCGGTGAAGGTGCGGGAGAAGGACGCATCCATCACCCTCAAGCTCCCCAACCACCTGGGACAGACCAACGAGAGCACCTGCCAGACCCTTCTGGCCGCTCTGATGGTTCACTTTGTCCAGCTGGCCGAGGAGTATCCCGACTATATTTCTGTCTTGGAGGTGTAAGTTATGCTGAATATCGGTTTGCAGTTTTTCGCCCACAAAAAGGGCGTTGGTTCCACCCGTAACGGCCGTGATTCCGAGGCCAAGCGCCTGGGCGTGAAGCGGGGCGACGGTCAGTTCGTTCTGGCCGGCAACATCCTGGTCCGCCAGCGCGGCACCCACATTCACCCCGGTGTCAACGTGGGCAAGGGCAGCGACGACACCCTGTTCGCGCTCAAGTCCGGCAAGGTCAAGTTTGAGCGTCTGGGTAAGGACCGCAAGCAGGTTTCCATTGTTGAGATGGAGATCGCGCAGTAATTTTGCTGACAGGAAGCCGCAAACGAAGTGCCGTTTGCGGCTTCTGTTTTCACTGGAAAGGGGTTTACATGATGGAATACCGCAAATTTCCTCAGGGCTATGTGCTGCGCCTGGATCCGGGCGAGGAAATCGTGTCCTCCCTCACCCGTCTGGTGGCCGACGAGAACATCCAGCTGGCCTCTGTCTCCGCCATCGGTGCGGCCAACGATGTGACCATCGGTATTTTCAACACCGCTGAGAAGCAATACTACTCTCAGCGCTACCAGGGGGACTACGAAATTTCCGCCCTGGTGGGCAGCGTCACCCGCAAGGAGGGGGAGCCCTATCTCCACCTCCACATCACCATCGGAAACCCCGTCACCGGTCAGGTACACGCCGGCCACCTCACCTCCGCCGTCATCAGTGCCACGCTGGAGCTCTTCCTCCAGGTGTGGGACGGCCAGGTGGGCCGGAAGTTCAGCGACCAGGTGGGGCTCAATCTGTTTGAGTTTTAAGAAATTGTAAGGAGGCGCCTATGGCTTCACCCTTTGTGGATACCGCCCGCATCACCGTCCGCTCCGGCAACGGCGGCAACGGCGTGGTGTCCTTCCACCGTGAAAAATATGTGGCCGCGGGAGGCCCTGACGGCGGCGACGGCGGCCGGGGCGGCAACGTGGTGGTGGAAATCAACGACCACATGTCCACCCTCATGGACTTCCGCTACAAGCGCAAGTACGTGGCCGCCAACGGTATGGACGGACAGGGCAAGCGCTGCACCGGCAAGGACGGCGAGGATCTCATCCTCCGGGTCCCCCGGGGCACCGTCATCCGGGACGCCGAGACCCGGGAAATTATCAAGGATATGTCCGACGACGCCCCCTTCATCCTCTGCCGCGGAGGCCGGGGAGGCTGGGGCAACAAGCACTTCGCCACCCCCACCCGACAGGTGCCCCGCTTTGCCAAGGCGGGCCTGCCCGGGGAGAGCCGGGACGTGATTCTGGAGCTGAAGCTGCTGGCCGACGTGGGTCTGGTGGGCTTCCCCAACGTGGGCAAGTCCACCCTCCTCAGCGTGGTCAGCCGTGCCCAGCCCAAGATTGCCAACTACCACTTCACCACCCTCTTCCCCAACCTGGGCGTGGTCTATGTGGAGGAGGGCGTGTCCTTCGTCATGGCCGACATTCCCGGCATCATTGAGGGTGCCGCGGAGGGAGCCGGTCTTGGCCACGACTTCCTGCGCCACATCGACCGCTGCCGCCTGCTGATCCACGTGGTGGATGTGTCCGGTAGCGAGGGCCGGGACCCGGTGGAGGACTTTGAGACCATCAACGCCGAGCTGCGGGAGTACTCCCCGGAGCTCTCCTCCCGGAAGATGATTGTGGCCGCCAACAAGGTGGACATCATGGAGGACCCCTCCCTGCTGGACAAGCTCCGCAAGCATGTGGAGGAACAGGGTATGGAGCTCTTTGAGATCTCCGCCGCCGCCCACCAGGGCGTGAAGGAGCTGGTAAAAAAGGCCGCTCAGGAGCTTCAGCAGCTGCCCCCCGTGGTGGTTTACGAGCCCACCTACGTGGAGCGTCCCCCGGAGGTGGACACCTCCGGCGAGGTGGACATCCAGAAGTTCGACGACACCTGGGTGGTGGATGCCCCCTGGCTGCAGCGGCTCATCGCCAACGTCAACTTCTCCGACTACGAGTCCCGGAACTGGTTCGACCGGATGCTCCGCCAGTCCGGCCTCTTCGACAAGCTGGAGGCCATGGGCATTCACGACGGAGACATTGTGTCCATGTACGATTTGGAGTTCGAATACCAGAGATAAAAGAAAAGAGTCCGTTTTGCAGTGCAAAACGGACTCTTTTTTACATATTTTTACCGCTCTCCCGCCCCATCTCCCGGAGAAGAGACACCAGGTGCCGGGTGATCCGGCCGGTAAGGCCCCAAATGGCGTGGCCCTCCCAGGGGTAGACGGGGACGTTCTCGCCCCCCGGCTGCCAGCGGTAGTCCCTGGGAATACCAATGAGTTCGTAGGGAAAGCCCTCCGCCGGCTGGGGAATGAGCTGGTAGGAGTATTCCAGAGGCTCCGTCTCCAGCAGATGGCGTACCGGCACCAGGAAGGTCTCGTCCACCTCCCCGGGGTTCAGGGTCATGTGCTCCACCGCCTGGGCATCTACCAGGGCCAGGATGGGGTACATGATGAAGTTTGCCCGGTGGGCAATGAAGTCCAGCCGCCCCAGAATGCGCACCGCCGAGGACGGGATGGACAGCTCCTCCTCCATCTCCCGGAGGGCGCAGGCCTCGGGGCTCTCCGCCCTCTCCATCCTTCCCCCGGGGAAGCACACCTCTCCCGGCTGGCGGCGCATGGAGCGGGCGCGCACCTCATAGAGGAGGTACCAGCCGTCCTCTCGCTCCACCAGGGGAACCAGCACCGCGTACCGCCCTGTGGCATCCATCAGCCCCGGTATACGCCCCTCCAGCAGGCGGGAAAGTCCCCCCGCAATGTCCCGATGTTCCATGGAAACCTCCTTGCAGAAACGCCACGCCCGACGTTGCCGGGCGTGGCGTTTGACGTTACGTTACATTTTCTCCGGAGCGGACACGCCCAGCAGGCCCAGGCCGTTGGCCAGAACCGCGCGCACTGTGTCGGCCAGCTTCAGACGGGCAGAGAGCACCCCCTGCTCCTCGCCCTTGATGCGGCAGGCGTTGTAGAAGCGGTGGAAGTCTCCCGCCAGGGCCACCAGGTAGCGGTTGATGCGGCTGGGGTCAAAGTCCCGGGCGGCCAGGTGGATCTCCTCGGGGAACTGGGCCAGGGCCTTCATCAGGGCCAGCTCCTCCGCCGTGCCCATGAGAGCGGCGTCCACGTCCCCGGCCTGGGGCACCTTCTCCCCCTCCTCAGACAGACGGGCAATGAGGGAGCAGATGCGGGCGTGGGCGTACTGGACATAGTACACCGGGTTCTCGCTGTCCTGACGCACCGCCAGGTCCAGGTCGAAGTCCAGGGGGGTGGTGGCGGCCCGGGAGTTGAAGAAGTACCGGGCGGCGTCCACATTGATCTCATCCAGCAGGTCGTGGAGGGCGATGGCCTTGCCGGAACGCTTGGACATGCGCACGGGCTTGCCGTCCTGCATCAGGTTCACCAGCTGCATGAGCACCACCACCAGACGGTGGGAGCCGTCCAGGCCCAGTCCGTCCAGAGCGGCCTGGAGCCGGGCCACGTGGCCGTGGTGATCGGCGCCCCAGATGTTGATGACCAGGTCGAAGCCGCGCACCTCCAGCTTGTTGCGGTGGTAGGCGATGTCAGCGGCAAAGTAGGTGTAGAAGCCATTGGCGCGGCGGAGGACGTCGTCCTTCAGGTCCAGCTTGTCCACCTGCTCCTGGGTCTTACCCTCCCGCATGAACTTCTCCTTGAGAAGCTTGGTGGTGTTGAGCCACAGGGCCCCGTCCTTCTCATAGGTCCAGCCCTTGTCGGTGAGCAGGGCCACGGTCTCAGCCACATAGCCGCTCTCATGGAGGGAGGACTCGAAGAACCACTGGTCATACTCGATGCCGTAGCGGCGCAGGTCGCTCTTCATGTTGGGGATGTTGACGGACAGGCCGTACTCAGCCAGCTTGCTGAGGCGCTCCTCCTCGGGCAGGTCCTTCCAGCTGTCCCCGTGGGCATCGTAGATGGCCTGAGCCAGCGCCTTGATGTCGTCCCCGTGGTAGCCCTCCTCGGGGAAGGGGAAGTTCTCCTCCCCCAGAATGAGCTGCATGTACCGGGCGTTGATGGACACGGCAAACTTATTGATCTGGTTGCCGGCATCGTTGACATAGAACTCCTTCCAGGTGTCCCAGCCGTCCCGCTTCAGCACGTTGGCCAGGGTATCACCCAGCACGCCGCCGCGGGCGTTGCCCATGTGCATGGGACCGGTGGGGTTGGCGGAGACAAATTCCACCATCACCCGCTTGCCGTGGCCCTCGTCGCTCTGGCCGTACTGGCCGTCCTCGGTCTCCACGGCGGAGAGCACGTCCCCAAACCACTTGGGGCCCAGGGTGAAGTTCAGGAAGCCGGGACCGGCGATCTCCACCTTCTGGAAGTAGCTGCCCTCCAGCTCCAGGTTGTCCACGATGATCTGGGCAATCTGGCGGGGCGCCATGTGCAGGGCCTTGGCCCCCGCCATGGCAAAGGAGGAGGCGTAGTCCCCGTGGGCGGTGTCCTTGGGAATTTCAATGGTGGCCTTCACCTGGGCACCGGCGGGCAGAAGTCCCTGCTCCGCTGCCTTCTCATAGGCCTGCTGGGTCAGCTGGGCCACCTGCTGCCGGGCGGCCTGAATCATGTTTGACAATGCAATCACACCTTTATTCTTTACTCTCTACTCTCTCGTCGCTTCGTTCACTGCTTCAGGCTGATGCCCTCCGCCTCTTTGACTTTGATCTGGAAGATATTACGACCGGCTATCGCGTGGTCAACTTCAATGGCATAGTCAATTTCAATGTCTCCGCCCTGGTCATTCAGCTCGGCCAGCAGATGGCGGGTATTCACCCCGATGGCCATGGCGCCATAAGGTGTATTATACATGGAGAGATGGCGGCGGCCCTCCTGGAAGACCATCTGGGAGTTGACCTCCCCCACCCGCATGAGGGTAACCTGTTCTCCCTCCACCTGGATGGTGGTAAGGGTGCCCTCCAGTCCGGTGAGCTCACTCTCCTGATACGACAAGGTATAGCCCCCCTCGTCCCGGGTTAGCCGGCCCTCGGTCACCAGCTCGATGGTATCCGAGTCCTGGCCCTCATATTTCTGTATTCCTTTGATGGAGATAACAACGTCCTTTTCCATTCAGACGCCTCCGACATGACAGTGGATTCCCCCCGGAAAACCGGGCAGGTGGAGGTATTATACACGGTTTCCGCCCCCCTGTAAAGAGAGGGACTGCCTCTTCCAGGGACTTCTCCCCAATCTTGTTTATTTTATGCCATTTTCCCCGGAAAAACAAGGGAAATTTTCCACATAGGCTGGCTTCGTTCCCTCTCATCCCCATTTGACAAATCCCGCCCGCCGATTATAATATGTAATACCAAGGCCCTTCTGTTCCAGGAAAGGAGGTCCCGCTTATGAACCTGGAATTGAACAAAAAGCAGTTTCGCCGTCTGCTGGACATGGTGTATATTGGAAACTGGATTCTGAACTCCACCCGAGGCGACCAGCGCTTTAGGGACTACGACGAAGTGGAGAGCCTGCTCTTCGGCAAGGCCGCGGCGGAGGGCATGCCCTCCCTGGCCGAGCTCTATCAGGGGGAGATTGTCCCCTCCCGCGCCTTTGTGGAAGGCGGTATCCACGAGGCCATTATGGAGTATGAAAACAACGTCTTTTTTGATATTTTAGCCGAGGATCTGGCCCGCCGGGACATGGATGACGTCCCCATCGACGAGAGCAACTACGCCGAGCTTGCCAGCCGCATCGACGCCTATATCTCCGAGTTTGAGGAGCACGGCACCGACAACATTCTGGTGGACATTGACACCCCCTAAGAAAGAAAACGTTAAAAATCCCCCGTATTCCCTGAAAAGGGATACGGGGGATTTTTTATCCCCGCTTCCGGAAGAGGAAGGACAAAAAGAACCAGATGGCCAGATAGAGGGTAATGGCCGAGCCGGCGGAGGCGTTAATGTAGTAAGAGGTCATGAGACCCGCAATGCCCGCCGCCAGAGCCCCCACCAGGGACACCAGGTGGTACTGGGTCATGTTCCGGGCCACGTTCCGTGCGGCGGCAGCCGGCAGAACCAGCAGGGAGTTGATGACCAGCAGGCCCACCCAGGTCATGGACAGGGTGACCACCACGGCGATGGCCACGGAGAACACCGTCTCCTGCCAGAACACCTTGATCCCCCGGCTGTTGGCCAGGGCGGGATGGACCGCGGAGAGCATCAGCTGGTTGAAGGACAGGCACCACAGGGCCACGATGAGGGCCAGGATAGCCGCCAGCAGGGCAATCTTCCCCGGCTCCACCGACAGGATGTCGCCGATGAGGAGACTATTGAACTTGGTGAAGGATTTTCCTCCCAGGGTGGAGAGGAAAATGCCCAGGGCCACCGCGGTGGAGGAAAAGACGCCGATAACCGTGTCGCTGGCCAGATGGGTGCGCCGGCGCACGAAGTTAAAGAGCAGGGCGAAGAAAATGGCGAAGATGACCGCCGCCCAGGTGGGCTCAGAGAAGCCGCAGATGGCACCGATGGCCATGCCGGTGAAGGCGGAGTGGCCCAGGGCATCGGAGAAGAAGGACATGCGGCTGTGGACCACCATGGTGGACAGGATGCCGAAGAGTGGGGAAATGACCAGCACCGCCAGCAAGGCGTTTTTCATGAAGTACATGCCGCCGGGCTGGGCCCAGTCAAAGGGCAGCAGCTCCACAAGGGAATACCAGAGTTCCATCAGCCCTCGCCTCCCTTCCCCACCCGCAGGTGGAAGGTGTCGTAAAATTCCGGGGAGGAGAGCACCTCGTCCGGGGTACCCACCTTCAGCACCTGGCGGTTGAGCAGAATCACCTTGTCGGCAAACTGGCCCAGGGTGGCAAAGTCGTGGGTGGAGAGGAAGATGGACAGGTCGTACTCGGTGCGCAGCTCGTCCAGCATCTCCAGCAGCTGGTGCTCGCCCTCAATGTCCACGCCGGACAGGGGCTCATCCAGAATGAGGATGTGGGGCACCGGCTCCAGGGCCAGGGCCAGCAGCACCCGCTGCAGCTGGCCGCCGGACAGGGCGCCCATGGCCTTGTCCAGCAGATCTTCCCCGTGGACCCGCTGAAGGCAGGCAGCCGCCCGCTCCCGGTACTTTTTGGGCACCGGCAGCCACACCGGCCACCGGGCGGTAGCGGCGGTGAAGAAGTCCAGCACGCTCACCGGGTCCCCCCGGTCAAAGCTGGGGGACTGAGGCACATAGCCCACCAGGGGCCGGGCCCCTCCGGTGACCGCTCCGTCCGCCAGACGGATGGCCGGGCCGCCCGCCGGGGAGAAGGTGATGGACCCGGAGTAGGGCATCTGCCCCAGAATGCTGCGGAACAGGGAGGACTTGCCCGCCCCGTTGGGGCCAATGAGCGCCACAATCTCCCCGCAGTGGAGGTGGAAGGACACATCCTCCAGGATGGAGTCCCCCTGGAGGTTGACGGACAGGCCCTCCAGCTTCAGGCAGCAGGCATCGGCGCAGCCGGCCGCCAGCTTGCCGTGCTTGATCTTTCTCATGAAACTACCTCTTCTCCGGCAAACCCGTTGACAATGGCTTTGATATTGGCGGACAGCCCGTCCAGATAGTTGGCAAGCTCCCCATCGTTCGGCCCGTCCATAAGCATGGTAAGCTGAGAAACGGCGCAGCCCGTCTCCCGGGCAATGGCCTGGGCGGTGGCGTCGGATCCGTTGACCTCAGTGAAGATGACGGGAATCTGCTTTTCCTTCACCAGAGAGACCGTCTCATTGATCACCTGGGCGCTGGCCTCGCTGCCCTCCTCCTCCTCGATGGCAGCCAGGAGAGGCAGATCAAAGGCTTTGGCAAAATACTGGAATCCGTCGTGGAAGGTAATAAGGCCGGAGATGGACACGCCGCCATTCTGCTCCGCCTCCTGAATCGTATCGTTCATGGAGCTGTCCCAGCTCTCCACCAGTGAGGTAACGGAGGCCAGATTGTCGGAATAGGTCTGGGCGTGGTCCGGGTCGGCCTCACTCAGGCCGCGGCAGAGGTTGCCGGCCATGGCGATGGCGTTGTCGGGGTCCATCCAGATGTGGGGATCGTAGTGGCCGCTGTGGTCGTCCTCCTCATCCCCGTCGCTGTGGCTGTGGCCCAGGCTCTCCAGCAGCTCAATTCCCTGGGAGCAGTCAATAACCGCCCCCTGGGCTGTGGCCAGGGCGTCCCCCATAAAGTCCTCCAGCCCCACGCCGTTGATGGCCAGAATGTCCGCGCCCTCAATGAGCTTCATATCGCCCACGGACAGGGTGTAGTCGTGAAGGCAGCTCACCTCGCCGGTGTTCAGCCGCTCCACCGTCACACCCTCCACACCGTCTGCCACGGCGCTGGCCAGCAGATAGACGGGATAGGTGGTGGCCAGAAGGGTCAATCCGCCCTCCTCGGGCTGGGAGGCGTCATCGTTTTTCTGCCCGCAGGCGGTCAGGGAAACCAGAAGGGCCAATACGCCGATGATACAAATCCATTTTTTCATGCAATACCTCAATATTTTTTCGGATTAAACGGCTGGTACGCCGTTTTTCTTTTAACTGATTTAGTATATCTTACTTTTCCCCACTTGTAAATGCTTCCCCAAAAATCCACAGGGCTGTCCCCGTATTTTGCGGGGACAGCCCTGTGTTTTCTTTCTTCAAATGGAATCAGCCGTTGACAAAATTCAGGCCGGTGCCGTTGGTCACCTCATAGCCGGAGGCAGCCTCCTCTTCCCAGGCGCTGTAATCGTCCTGGCGCAGCGTGCTGTCGGCAGTCTGCTTCCAGATGGGATCGCCGCTGCTCACATAGTACATGATGTGGTAGCCCTGGCTGTCATCGCTGCGCACGATGCCGGTGTCGCCGGGCTGGTGGTCAGCAAGCGCCCAGTCCAGGAAGGGCTTGACGTAGCTGGATGCAGCGGAAATGTTGGAGTACAGGCCCTCGTTCTGGCTCACGGCAGTGTCGTCGCTGTTCTCCTTGGCCAGAGCAGTGAAGGACTCCTCGGTGGCCTCGCCGGACTTCCACTGCTCCAGCAGCTCCTCCGCCTTGGTCTCGGCGGCGGCATACTGCTCCTCGGTGGGGGCCTCGGCACCATCGCTGACCTCGGCCTTCACCAGAATGTGACGCACATTGGCGGTATTGCCGTCGTCGCGGGCACGGCTCTCAAACTGGACCACATAGTAGTAAGTGGTGGTATCGGAGCTGTTGTTCTCCACCAGGGTCACGTCACCGGCCTGGCGGGCGCTGTCCTTGAGCCAATCGCCGTACTGGCTGCTCAGGCTGCTACCCGCAGAAACCGTGTTGACACCGCTGGAATACAGCTGGTCGGCATACTCCTCAGCCAGAGCGGCGGGGTCCTCCCCAGCTTCCAGCTTGGCCTTGATCTCCTCAGCCACAGGCTTCAGCTCCTCCTGAGCCGCCGCCAGGGCCTCCGCCTTCTCCTCGTCGGTCATCTCAATGGTGTTGCCCTCCTCATCGGTGGTGCTCACGCTGGCCTTGAGGGTGAACTGAGTAAACGTATAGTTGTCCAGATCGGCGGCGTTCTCCTTGTAATAGGCCTCGTAATCCTCATCGGTGTAGGTGAAGCCGTCATAGGTGTGCTGCGCATAGTCGCTGGCCAGCGCATCCTGGGTCAGCAGCTCCACGAGGCGGTTATAGCTGAGGTAGGAACCGTAGTAGGCCCGAATATAGGCGTCCCGGCTGGTGTAGGTGGTACCAACCCAGGCGGTCTCCAGGCTCTCCAGGTAGCTGTTCAGGTCATCCTGGGCCTCCTGGGACATGGTGTAGCCCTCCGCCTCGGCCTTGTCCACCAGAGCGGCGTTGCGGCGCATGCTCTCCATGGTCTGCTCCATCAGGTAATCATACCAGGTCTGGCCGCTCTCCTCGTCATAAATCTGGTCCTTGGTGGAGGTGCCGGTATCAAAGGGGGTCATGCCCACATAGCTGTAATACTGATTCAGCAGATTGTTGCGGGTAGTATTGAAGTAATACTGCACGTCCACGGCGGTGTAGTTTTCTCCGTTGATGGTCACCGCGGTCATGGTGCGGGGCAGCACGCCGGTGTTCCAAACAATAACGGCAACCGCCACGACGGCGCACACCACGCCCACCACGGTATACAGAACCTTGCTGCGCCGGGCCTCCTTGGCCTCCTGCTGCCGCTTCTGCTCCCGGGACGTGGGCCCCTGGATGACCTCGTCCTGACGGGTCTTCTTCTCTCTGGATGCACTCACGGTTTCGTTCAGTCCTCTCGTTCTAGATAAAAATTCCCCGCCCCCGGCGCCCAACGACGCACGTTCTGTCCGGAAATGGCGGAGCCGTACTTGGGGTATTATACTAAAAACTGCCCCTCCTTGCAAGTGCCGCAGGGGGAGAAAACCTCCTCTTTTACAGTTTATTCATGATTCCGAAAGGGTATTATGCCCTGTTCGGGCAAAAAAAGACCGCGGCATTTCTGCCGCGGCCCAGATCCCAATGTGTTTTCTATCCCCCGCTCTGGCCGTGTGGACCCGTTTAAAACCTGCACGAGATGGCAGGTGGGTCGCCTCCACGACGTTTTTCTGCTTCCAACTTCCAGCTGACCTCATAAGGGGGCCGGGAGGCCTGCAAGCCGCGCCGTGAGGGGGCGTCCCGTTTAAAAAATGTGGGTTTAAAAGAGCCCATCACGCACCGAGCAGGAAACACACCGGAGATTTTTCCTTACTCTTCGTCCTCTTCCTCGAAAAAGCGCTCCATGAAGAGGTTATAAATGGTATCCAGTTCCTCGTCAGAGTCCAGAGTGGACAGGATTTCCTCTCCGTTCTCCTCGATTCCCTTCATAATGACCAGGCCGTACTCCTCATCGTCGGCGTCCACGTCCACCGGCTCACCGGTCTCCTCATTTTCCGCCACGGCGGGGAACATGGCGTAATAGGTTACGCCCTCATGCTCCAGGGTATCGATGAGCTCCAGCTCAAACTCGTTGCCGTCCTCGTCGGTGACGGTAATAAAATCAGGGCCAAAGGCTTCGCTCATAGATTGGGTACCTCCAGGTCATTGTTCTATCCTTTGCTGGGTCTATTGTACCCCGACACAGGAAAAAATGCAATAGTACCTTCCTGTAAATTTTCCCCGCACCTGCGGACAGATCCCTCAACCCCTGGCCGCCACTGGCTTTTATGGTGGACAAATGGGTAAAATCTGTTATAATGTTAGTTGTGTTTTTTTGCTTCCCATCCCGGGACGGCGAAAAAAACCGGGTTTCCGGTTGTCCCTTTGAAACCCCATCGACCACCGGTGAGCGGCCCTGCCGCCCACTGTTCGGAGGTAACAACGTGTCTGACCAGAATCACAACAACCATTCCAATTCGCTCTATGAAAACAGCGAGTACCCCTCCCGGCGCCAGGCCCCCAGACAGAGCGAGCGGCGCCCCCGCCGCACCCGGAAGCGTCGGAACAGCACCCTGCACACCGTGGGAAAGGTGCTGGGCACCCTGCTGCTCATCGGACTTTGCACCAGCGCCATTCTTTGCTGTTTCGCGGCGGTATACATCAAAACCGTCATCTTCCCCATCGCCGATCTGAGCATGGATGACTACCCCCTGGGCGAGAACAGCGTCATGTACTACCAGGACAAGGAAACCGGGGAGTACAAGGAAATGACCACCCTGCTCAACACCACAAGCTCTATCTGGGTGGACTATGAAGACATGCCCAAGGATCTCATCAACGCCGCAGTGGCCATCGAGGACAAGCGCTTCTGGACGCACTCCGGCGTGGACTGGCTGCGTACCAGCAAGGCGGTGCTGTCCATGTTTACCGGCGGCGATATTCAGGGCGGCTCCACCATTACCCAGCAGCTGATCAAAAACATCACCGGCTACAATGAGACGACGGTAAAGCGGAAAATCACCGAGATCGTCCGTGCTCTGCGCTTTACCCAGAACAATTCCAAGGAGGACACCATCACCTACTACCTCAACGTCATTCCTCTGGGCAGCGGCTGTGACGGTGTGGGCTCCGCCTCCTTAAAATACTTCGGCAAGCCGGTCAGCGAGCTGACGCTAGCTGAGTGCGCCAGCCTCATCGGCATTACCAACAACCCCTCCAAGTACAGCCCCTACTCCGACGCCAAAATGCCCAGCCCTGACGGCACCGAAACCTGGACTGCCCGGCAGTACAACAAATACCGCCAGGAGATCGTGCTCGGCCAGATGCTGGAGCAGAAGATGATCACCCAGGAGGAGTACGACGAGGCCGTGGCCCAGGAGCTGGTCTTTGTCCAGGGTGAAGGGGAAGACTCCCCCCAGGAGATCTATTCCTGGTACGAGGAAACGGTTCTGGCCGACGTCAAGAAGGATCTGTCGGAAAAGCTCAAGTGGTCGGACCAGCGCATCTCCCAGATGCTGGCCCGCGGCGGCCTGCGCATCTACACCTGCCTGGACCCTGACGTCCAGGCCGCGGCGGAGGAGATTTACACCAACCGTGAAAATCTGAACTACACCTCCAAGAGCGGGCAGGATATGCAGTCCTCCATTACCATTATTGATAACAGTACGGGAGATATTGTGGCCATTGTGGGCCAGTTCGGCGAGAAGGAGGGCAATCTGCTCACCAACTACGCCAACACGGCTCAGCGGCAGCCCGGTTCTTCCATCAAGCCGCTGTCTGTCTACTCTCCCGCTTTGGAGATGGGCCGTATTTCCCCCATCACCATCATTGATGACTATCCCTACCAGGAGCTGGGCGGCCGTGCCTGGCCCACCAACTCCGGCGCCGCCAGCTACCGCGGTCTCACCACCGTGCGCAGCGGTCTGGCCCGCTCGGTCAACACCATTGCCGTGCGTATTCTGGCCGACATGGTCACCCCCCAGGAAAGTTTCAAGTTTATGGAGGAGAAGTACCACATCGATCTGGTGGAAGCCCTGGAGGTCAACGGCAAAATCAGCAGCGACATTGATATCTCTCCTCTGGCTTTGGGCGGCCTTACCAACGGTGTCTCCACCCGGGATATGGCCGAGGCCTATGCCACCTTCCCCAGCAACGGCATTTACACCTATTCCCGCACCTACACCAAGGTGACCCAGCTGGTGGACGGTGAGGAAGTGGTCCTGCTGGAAAACGAGCCTCAGAAGGAAGTAGCCATCAAGGACACCACCGCTTACTATATCAACTCCATGCTCTCCGACGTACTGGACAGCGGCACCGGTAAGGGCTATGACATCCCCGGCATGTCTGCCGCCGGTAAGACCGGTACGACCACGGACAACTACGACCGCTGGTTCGTGGGCTACACGCCCTACTACACCGCCGCCGTCTGGACGGGCTATGAGAAGAATGAGAAGATGAGCACCAGCGGCAACCCCGCCCTGATCCTGTGGAACAAGGTCATGACCAAGATTCACGACGGGCTGGAAAACAAGAAGTTCGATGTTCCCTCCGGCCTGACCACCGTGGACTACTGTCTGGACAGCGGACTTCTGCCCACCGAGTACTGCTCCATGGATCCCCGTGGAAACCGTGTGGGCCGGGACAGCGTCTTCCAGGGCGATGCTCCCACCGGCGTATGCACCGTACACACCGCCGACAGCGTGGTGACGGTGTGTACGGACTGCCCCATTCTGGATGCCAACGGAAACGAGACCGGCCTCTACCACATTGCCGGTCCCTACTGCCCCGTGGAAAGCCAGAAGCAGATCTGCCTGCCCAACTATGATCGGAACCAGGTGGGCTCGGCAACCGCTCAGGACAACATGTACCGTCTGAGCGTGGTGGAGAGCTATGGCACCTGTACGGTTCACACCACCCCCGCCGTGGTGGATCCCGATCCTACCGATCCGGAACAGCCTGTGGATCCCACTGATCCCACCGATCCTACGAATCCGGACGGCTCCGGCAGCGGCGGAGACAGCTCCTCCGGTTCCGGAAGCTCCTCCTCCGGTGAATCCTCCGGCTCGGGCTCCCAGTCTACCCCTGGCTCTCAGGATGTCCGTCAGCGCTGACACTATAATCGCTCACTCCGCCGCCTCCGTTGAACCCGGAGGCGGCGGTTTTTTCTGCCCCCGCGCCGCGCCTATGTATAAAATGACGGAGATCCGCCGGTGAATTTCCCCAATTTTCACCATTCCCCCAAGCAATTTTCCGTTGCAACCGGGGATTCTCTGTGTTACAATATGCCATGTCACAAGAACAAATGCCTTTGCAGCGTGGACAGGTTGGCAGAACAAGGAGGGCCGCCCATGAGTATCCCCACGAAATACTTTATCATCGAGGCCTCGGCTATGCCGGAAATCTTCCTGAAAGTGGCAGAAGCCAAGCGTCTGCTGGACACCGGTGAGGCGACCACGGTCAACGCCGCAGCCCGCGCGGTGGGTATCAGCCGCAGCGCGTTCTACAAGTACAAGGACACGGTACGCCCCTTCAATGACATGCTCCACGGACGGATTGTCACCTTCCAGATTCTGCTCAAGGATGAGCCGGGCATTCTCTCCGCCGCGCTGAATGTCTTTGCCGGCACGGGGGTCAACATTCTGACCATCAACCAGAACATCCCCGTCAACGGCTGCGCCGTCGTCACCATGACCGCTCAGACCTCCGCCCTGCGCCGCTCCATTGAGGAGGTGCTGGGCGATGTGGTCAACAGCCCCGGCGTGCTCAAGTGCGAAATTCTGGCGGGTTAAATCTTGCAATGAGGTGAACTAGAATGGTTAACGTAGCAATCTTAGGTTTTGGCACCGTTGGCTCCGGCGTGGCCGAGGTGCTGACTAAAAACGGCGGCCTGATCGACCAGCGGGTGGACGATCTGGTCCGGCTGAAATATATTCTGGATGTACGGGACTTTCCCGACAGCCCCTACGCCGACTGCTTTGTGAAGGACTTCTCCGTCATCGAGCAGGACCCCGAGGTGAACATCGTGGTGGAGACCATCGGCGGCGCCACCATTGCTCTGGACTTCACCACCCGGGCACTCAAGGCGGGCAAGAGCGTGGTCACCTCCAACAAGGAACTGGTGGCCACCCACGGCTACGACCTGCTCCAGCTGGCCCGGGAAAACGGTGTGAGCTACCTCTTTGAGGCCAGCGTGGGCGGCGGCATTCCCATTCTCCGCCCCCTCACCTCCTGCCTGGCCGCCAACGAGCTGACCCAGATTACCGGCATTCTCAACGGCACCACCAACTATATCCTGACCCGGATGATCAAGGCCGGCCTCACCTTTGAGCAGGCCCTGAAGGAGGCCCAGGAGAACGGCTACGCCGAAAAGGACCCCACCGCCGATGTGGACGGCCACGACGCCTGCCGCAAGATCTGCATCCTGGCTGCCCTGGCCTTCGGCCAGCACGTCTATCCCCAGCAGGTGCCCACCGAGGGTATCCGCAACGTCACCCTGGAGGATGTGGCTTACGCCGACTCCAAGGGCTACAAGATTAAGCTGCTGGGCCGCTGCATCCGCGAGCCTGAAGGCAAGGTGTGCGCCTTCGTGGCCCCCCACCTGGTCTCTGACGAGAATCCTCTGGCCGGTGTGGAGGACGTGTTTAACGCCATCGCCGTCACCGGCAACGCCATCGGCGACGTGATGTTCTATGGCCGGGGCGCCGGTAAGCTGCCCACCGCCTCCGCTGTGGTGGCTGACGTCATTGATATTGCCAAGGACCTGAAGAAGGACCGGCACAACGCCTGGGGCCCGGGCGCTCCCGACCTGGTGGTCTCGCCCGACATTCTCTCCTCCCGCTGGTACGTCCGCGCCAACGCCTCCATGGACCAGGCCCGGCTGGCCTGCGGCGAGATTCAGCCTCTGGCCCGTGCGGGCGCTCCCGCCGGAGAGGCCGCCTTCCTCACCGGACAGATGACCTATCCCCAGATTCGGGACTGCCTCAAGGGCATGGCGGTCAGCTCCCTGTTCCGGGTGCTGGAGTAAAGCGGCTGGCCCCGCAGGGGCCTGCGGCATAGGATGCAGGGGAGATCCTTTCTCCCGCATCAACCTTATGATTTTGACCTTTAGGGGGAACGACATACATGGCACTGATTGTTCAGAAATTCGGCGGCTCCTCCGTCGCCGACGCGGACAAAATCCGCAACGTAGCCCGCATCATCACCGAAACCTATCAGAAGGGCAACAGCGTGGTGGCTGTGCTCTCCGCTCAGGGAGACACCACCGACGACCTCATCGAGAAGGCCAAGGAAATTAACCCCAACGCCTCCAAGCGCGAAATGGATATGCTCCTGTCCACCGGCGAGCAGATCTCCATCTCCCTGTGCGCGATGTGCATTGAGAGCATGGGTTTCCAGGCCATCTCCCTCACCGGCTGGCAGGCCGGCATGCTCACCAACTCCGTTTACAGCAGCGCCCGCATCAAGCGCATCCGCACCGAGCGCATCCAGAAGGAGCTGGACAAGAAGAAGATCGTACTGGTGGCCGGCTTCCAGGGCATCAACAAGTACGATGACATCACCACCCTGGGCCGCGGCGGCTCGGACACCTCCGCCGTCGCTCTGGCCGCCGCCCTCCGGGCCGACCTGTGCCAGATCTACACCGATGTGGACGGCGTCTACACCGCCGACCCCCGCACCGTCAAGGGCGCCCGCAAGCTGGACGAAATCACCTTCGACGAGATGCTGGAGCTGGCCAGCCTGGGTGCCCAGGTGCTCCACAACCGCTCGGTGGAAATGGCCAAGCGCTACAATGTCAATATGGAGGTTCTCTCCAGCTTCAGCGGAAATCCCGGTACCAAAGTCAAGGAGGTTGTAAAAACCATGGAAAAAACCCATGTCAGCGGCGTAGCCAAGGATAAGAATGTAGCCCGTCTTGCTCTGGTGGGCCTGGCCGACCAGCCCGGCATCGCCTTTAAGATTTTCTCTCTGCTGGCCAAGAAGGACATCAACGTGGACATCATCCTGCAGTCCATCGGCCGTGACGAGAGCAAGGACATCAGCTTCACCGTCGCCCGCAGCGACGCCGACGAGGCCAAGGCCATCATGGAGGAGAACAAGGAGGCCATCGGCTTCCAGACCGTGGAGCTCAACAAGCAGATCGCCAAGGTCTCCATCGTGGGCGCCGGCATGGCCCACAACGCCGGCGTGGCCTGCAAGATGTTCGAGGCCCTGTCCGCCGCCGGAATCAACATCAACATGATCTCCACCAGTGAGATTAAGGTCTCCGTCCTGGTGGACGAGCGAGACGCGGACCGCGCTGTTCAGGCGGTTCACGATCGCTTCTTCAACGAATTCGGCAGCAGCAACTGACCCAAGCTCATGCTCACCGGCTTCTCCTGTCTGGAGAAGCCGGTTTTTCTTACCCCCGGTTTTTCCTTTTAGGTGTTGCAAAAAATAGCTCTATCTGGTACAATAATAAAATGTCTGGACCGCAGGTGTTCCCATTTGCCTGCTGTCGGATCTCGGAAGCCCAAGAGCAAGGAGATTGAAAACGAATGGATAAAAAGCAGAGAGAAGCACGCCGGCATCAGGAGGATATCGCTCTCAACCGCGCTTTGCTGTGGGTGGGCGGCGCCATTATTCTCGAGGTGCTGCTGCTGCTTGTCAATCGCTACTATATCAACTTCCGCGTCACGGAATGGGCCGTAGCCTCCGCACTGAGCACCGGACTGCGCGTATTCCGGATCGCGGGTGCCGTTGCGGCGGTGGCCTGCCTCGTCTGGGCCGTCCTCCGTTTCCGCAAGGGCGGAAAGGCCGGCCTGCCTGCCGTGTTGACCCTGGCCTTCGGCGCTGTCGCCGTCTGCTCCCATGTGGCCTTTTCCTTCCAGCAGTCCGGCATGCGGATGCTGTTTTTGCTGGTTCCCGCTTGGGCCGGTCTGGCTCTGGTCTACTACCTCTACCACCGGGACTTCTTCCTGTCCGCCGTGGCAGTGGGACTGTCCATTCTGGGCCTCTGGTTCATCCGCTACGGTGCAGGCGCTCTGCCGGAAACGGTCATTGCACTGGCCGGTATCGTTCTGGTTGGCGCTGCCACCCTTTGGCTGAAGAAGCATGATGGACTGGTTCACCGGGCGGATGGCTCCTCTGTGCGGATTCTCTCCAAGAACGCCGCCTACCCCATCATCCTGGTCAGCTGTCTGGCCAGCCTGGCCGCTGTTGTGGTAGGTCTCCTGGCCAGCAGCACTGCCTACTATCTGATTTTTGTGATGGTGGCTTGGCTGTTTGCTCTGCTGGTCTACTACACCGTGAAGCTCATGTAATTCCCTGCAAATCAAAAAAGCCCTGACACAGGTTTGTGTCAGGGCTTTTTTCATGTCTCAAATGTGGGAGATGGTAGTGCGGTACAGCCGGGCAAACAGCACCAGGGCCACCACACAGGCCCCAAGCTCCGCCAGCAGGAAGGACAGGAAGGTATAGTCGGGAATGGTACGCACCAGCAGGAAGGCAATGGGCAGCAGCAGAACCAGCTGCCGCAGCAGCGTGACAATCAGGGAGTCCACACTGCGTCCCAGGGACTGGAACGCAGCAGAGCAGGCAATGCTCACCGCGGCCACAGGAAAAGCCAGGGCTGTCATACGCAGGGCGGGCACCCCCAGCGCCAGGGCAGTCTCTCCGGCGTTAAAGGCAACGGTCAGCAGCGGCGCTGCACACACCCACAAAAGTACCAGCCCCACTAGGGCCGTGATTAGGGAAGCCAGAATGCCGAAGCGGATGGCTCCGGAAACCCGGCTGCGGCTCTTTGCGCCGTAATTATAGCTGAGAATGGCAATGAGTCCGTTGTTGATGCTGAACATGGGCATGAACACAAAGGACTGCACCTTGAAGTAGACACCCAGCACCCACACAGCGGTCTCTGACCACAGGTTCAGAATCCCGTTCATTCCCATGGACATCAGACTGCTCATGGACTGCATCACAATGGCTGGCGCGGCCACCCTGCCCATTTCCTGAGCCAGACTTTTCTGGAAGTGGAAGGTCTTGGGGTTCACCGGAAGCTGGTTACGGATGCGGCGCACCAGGCACAGCCCGATGATTCCGCCGCTGATTTGTCCGATGACCGTGGCCACCGCCGCTCCGGGTACACCCATGTCAAAGACAAAAATCAAGATGGGGTCCAGCACCAGGTTGATCAGCGCCCCCGAGCCCTGAACAATCATAAATCCGGAGGGGTGCCCCGTGGACTGCAGCACCCGCTCACAGGGGAACTGAGTGCAGATACCAAAGGAGAGGCAGCAGCAGATAAAGAGGTACTCCCTGCCCATCTCCGCCACCTGTGGGTTCTGGGTACACAGGTCCATATAAAGGCCGCTGGCCAGCACACCGAAGAGCAGGAACAGCACCCAGCACCCGCCGTAAAACAGGAAGCCATGCAGCACCGTCTGCCCGGCCTCCTCCATTTTCTTCTCCCCCAGGCGCTGGGCCAGGGCCGCACTGAAGGCCACTCCGGTACCGGTACAAAACGCCACCATCAGGGTTTGGATGGGATAGGCGTAGGACAGGGCCAGGAAGGCGTCATCTCCCACCTGGGCCACATAGACGCTGTCTACCAGATTATAAATGGCCTGCATCAGCATGGACAGCATCACCGGCCAGGACATCTGGAGCACCAGCCGTCCCACCGGCATGGTGCCCAACATATTCTCTCTCTCTGCCACAGCACTCTCTCCTTTTCCGGCAAAAAGAACAGAAAAAACGGGTTCCTTTGGGAACCCGTTTACCTGTGTTCTGCCTGATCTCCGCGGGGACGTCGGGCGTGGGCGCGGAGATGATTGCAATTTTTCTCAGTATAACAAGGGGATACCGGAATGTCAATGGGCAAAAAAGCTCCCGCCCTGCTGTGGGCCGCAGGGCGGGAGAAGCGTTTTCCAGGAAAACAAAATTTCTTTTTGGGACTGGAGAAGCCGTCAGGCTTAGTGAACCAGCTTCTTGAACTCGTCGGCCACGAACTGGACCTTGGGGCCAATGATGACCTGGACAGAGGTCTTGCCCGGACGGACCACGCCGGCAGCACCGGAGGCCTTCAGCTTCTTCTCGTCCACCAGCAGGCGGTCCTTGACCTCCAGACGCAGACGGGTGATGCAGTTGTCCACGCTGGTCACGTTCTCGGCGCCGCCCACGCCCTCCAGGATAGCCTTAGCCATGGCGGCATAGTCGCCGGAGCTGAGCTCGATGTTCATCTCGGCGGCGGTGTCGTCGTCCTCACGGCCGGGGGTCTTCAGGTTCAGCTTCACGATCATGATGCGGAACACCACATAGTAGATGACGAAGAAGGCCAGGCCGATGGGAATGAGCAGGATGGGGTTCATGGCGAAGGGAGCCTTAAAGGACAGGAACCAGTCCACGAAACCGGCGCTGAACTGGAAGCCGGCACGGACGGGCAGAGCGGCCACAACAGCCACGGAGATGCCGGTCAGCACAGCGTGAGCGAAGTACAGGCCGGGAGCCAGGAACATGAAGGAGAACTCCAGGGGCTCGGTGACGCCGGTGAAGAAGGCACACAGAGCGGCGGACAGCAGGATGCCGCCGGCGATCTTCTTCTTGGCGGGCTTGGCAGTGTGGTACATAGCCAGGGCAGCGCCGGGCAGACCGAACATCATGACGGGGAAGAAGCCGGCCTGATACATACCGGTCTGGCCCATAACACCGCCGGGAGTGGTGCCCCAGAACTTGCCGATGTCGGAGATGTTGGCCACGTCAAACCAGAACACGCTGTTCAGAGCGTGGTGCAGGCCGACAGGGATGAGCAGACGGTTCAGGAAGCCGTAGATACCGGCGCCGATGGCCCCCATACCCAGGATAGCCTCACCAACACCAACCAGGAAGCTGTAAACCACGGGCCAGACAAAGTACAGGGGGATGCAGATGATCAGGGTAACCACCACAGTCATGATGGGCACAAACCGACGGCCTGCAAAGAAGCCCAGGAAGTCCGGCATGTTGGTCTTGTGGAACTTGTTGTAGCACCAGGCGGCGATCAGACCGCAGAGGATACCGATGAATTGGTTGTTAATCTTGCTGAACGCAGCGGGAACCGCATCGGCTTCCACGCCCATAATAAGCTGCACCACGCCAACACCCAGCATGGTCTGGACGGTCAGCCAGGAAATGATGGCCGCCAGAGCGGAGGTACCCTCCTGGTCCTTGGACATGCCGATGGCAACGCCCAGGGCGAAGAGGATAGCCATGTTGTCAATGAGAATGCCGCCGGCCTTGATGAGCAGCAGAGCCGCCAGGTTGTTGGCGCCCCAGCCGGCGGGGTCGATCCAGTAGCCGATACCCATCAGGATACCGCCGATAGGCAGACATGCCACCGGCAGCATCAGGGATTTACCTAAACGCTGAAAGAAACGCATCATATAGATTTTCCTCCCTCACAAAAATCAAAACACTTACGGGAACATCCGGAACATCCTCCTGAATACCGCCGTGGAGGACATTCCTTCCGTTCTGATGTACGGACCGCCGCCCACAGCGGTCCGAGAGTCCCAAAAGAATGAAAAAAGCAAAGTTACAGGTTGGCCTTTAGGAATTCCTCCAGAGCGGCCGCGGCCTTGTCCTCCTCGCCGCCGGAGATGGTCAGGGTCAGGGTGTTGCCGCCCTTGGCCCCCAGCTGCATGACGCCCATAATGCGCTTGGCGTCCACGGTCTTGTCGTTGGCCGTGATCTTGATGTCACAGTCCTTCCACGCCATGGCAGCCTTGGCCAGCTGGCCGGCGGGCCGGGCGTGAAGTCCCAGAGGATCCTGAATCACATAGGAAATTGTCTTCATTTGGGAGATACCTCACTTTCACAAACTTTTTTCCGCAATTCCAGCACACGGGTGGGCGAGACAGACAGCTCGTCGTAGCCCATGTCCAGGAAGGTCTCGGTCATGGTGAGATCGCCACCCAGCTCTCCGCAGATGCCGCACCAGATGCCGGCCTTGTGGGCGTTCTCCGCCACCAGGCGCAGAAGCCGCAGCAGCGCGGGGTGATAGGGGTCGTAGAACCCATCCAGAGAGGGGTTCTGCCGGTCCACCGCCAGGGTGTACTGGGTCAAATCGTTGGTGCCCACACTGAAGAAGTCCACCTCGGCGGCCAGCTGCTCGCTGACCAGGGCGGCGGCGGGGGTCTCAATCATAATGCCGTGCTCCACCTCGCCCATGGGGATGCCCTCCTTGGCCATCTCGTCCCGGATGGCCTGGCACATCTCCTTGACCTTGCGCACCTCCCACACGGAGGCGATCATGGGGAACATGACGCTCACAGGGCCCAGGGCACTGGCCCGGTAGATGGCCCGCATCTGGGTGCGGAACACCTCGGGGCGGCGGATGCAGATGCGGATGCCGCGCAGGCCAAGGGCGGGATTCTCCTCCTTGTCCAGCTGGAAGTAGTCCGCCTGCTTGTCGGCGCCGATGTCCAGGGTACGGATGACCACCCGGCGGCCCTGGAGGCCCTCCACCACCTTGCGGTAGGCGTTATAAAGCTCATCCTCGGTGGGATAGCTGTCCCGGCCCAGGTAGAGGAACTCGCTGCGCAGAAGGCCCACGCCCTCGGCGTCCCCCTTGAGCACGTGCTCCACGTCGGATGGATTGCCGATGTTGGCAAAGAGCTTCACCTTCTGACCGCCCCGGGTGACGCTCTCCTTGCCCCGGTAGGCCTCCAGCTGGCGCTGGTGCTCGTCGGCGGTGTGCTTCTTCTCCTGCATCAGCCGGACCACTTCCTCGTCCGGGTCGATATAATACCGGCCGTCAAAGCCGTCCACAATCATCTGATGGCCGTCCACCGCATCGTCCAGATTGATCTGGGTCTTCACCAGAGAGGGAATTCCCATAATCCGGGCCAGGATGGCGGTGTGGCTGTTGGAGGAACCCTGGCGGGTGACAAAGGCCAGGATCTTGTCCTTGGGCATCTGCACCGTCTCGGAGGGGGTCAGGTCCTCGGCGATGAGGATGCCCGGCTCCTCCATGGCAAAGCCTACCCGGCCGCCGCACAGGATGGTCACCACACGGCTGGACACGTCCCGCACGTCCACCGCACGGGCCTGCATATAGGCGTCGTCCATGGCGGCGAAGGCGGCGGAGAAGGTATCCCCCGTCTCCTTGACCGCCTCGGCGGCGCTGGCTCCGTTCTGAATCATAGCCGCAATGCTGTCCAGATAGTCCTGATCGTCCAGCATCATCATCTGCACGTCCAGGATCATGGCCTGTTCTTCGCCCAGGCGCTCAGCGGTCTCTTCCATCAGGGTCTGCAGCTGCTCCAGAGCGGTCTGCTTTGCCTGCTCAAACTTCTGCTGCTCGGCCGCCGCGTCACCGCAGGAGGCGGGCAGCGTAGCCAGCCCTTTCTTATACACATAGGCCCGGCCAATGGCAATGCCGGAAAATACCGGCCGTCCGTTGCCGACAATCATGATTCTGATGCTCCCTTCCAGATCCGCTGCCCTTATTTGCTCAATGTGAGGACCGTGTCACCGGCCTTCACCGCCCCGGTGTGGCACTCCACCTGGGCAAAGCTGTCCGAATTGCAGATGACGATGGGAGTGATGGTGTCATACCCGTCGGCCGCAATGGCATCCCGGTCAAAGGAGATGAGCAGCTGCCCCTTCTTGACCTGGTCGCCGTTGGCGGCGTGGGTGGTGTAGTGCTTGCCCTTCAGGGACACGGTCTCCAGACCGATGTGGATGAGCACCTCGGCACCCTGGCTGCTGGTGAGGCTGACGGCGTGGCCGGTGTCGAACATCATCTCGATGGTGCCGTCACAGGGGGCCACCACCTCGTTGCCGGTGGGCCGGATGGCGATGCCCTTGCCCAGAATCTCCTCGCTGAAGGTGGGGTCGTTCACCTCAGTGACAGGAACGGCCTCTCCCGCCACAGGGGCGGCAATCTCAATCTTCTCCTCTTGCTTTCCAAACAGCTTGTCAAAAAATCCCATATACTTGAGTCCTCTTTTCTTCATCATTAAGCCCGGTGAATCCGGTGCAGATTTACAGTCAGATAGGCCAGCTGTTCCGGCGTCAGCGCTCTTCCGCTGGCCTTTTCCAGGGGCTGCGTCACAATGCCCGCCAGGCGGAAGTCCTCGGGAAAGGCCCTGGAAATCAGCTGGGCAAAGTGGCTCTCCCCGGAAGTGGGACACTGGGGGGAAAACTGGTCCAGCGCCAGAAACTTCAGGTGGACAATCAGCTCGTCAAAGTAGAGGGAGCTGCGATCCGTCTGGAAGGCCGGATGATGCTCCAGCACATGGAGCATCTCCCCCAGCGCCTGGGTCACCTGCATGGTGATACCCAGGGAATTTTCGTACTCCGCGTTCAGCAGATGCAGGGCAATGGAGGCCGCCTCATCCTCAGGCAGCTCCACCTGAAACCGCCGCTGAATCTCCGCCAGGGCGTAGCAGCCCACGGCGTACTCCTTGGGGTAAAAGAGCCGCACCTCAGTGTGCAGGGCGTTGGTAAAGGACATGCCGTTTTTGATGCGCTGGATGGCAAAGCAGACATGGTCGCTGAGCGTATAGAAAATGCTCTCATTCAGCTTCCGGTCCAGCGCCTTGGAGGCATACTCAATGAGCTCCGTACAGAACTCCACCTGGTCGTGGGGCAGACTGGCAAAGAGATTGCTCAGCCGCTCCATGTTGTCCCGGCCGGTGATGCGGAACATCTTTTCCGCCTGCTCCCGCTCAATGGTCTGTCCCGCCTTGATGCCAAAGCCCAGCCCCCGTCCCATGGCGATGTATTCACAGCCATGTTCATCCTGGCAGCTGACCACATTGTTGTTGATGGTCTTCAACACCTGAAAGCTCATTGACTCTCTCCCCTCTCCCATGGCCGCTCTCCATTTCCGAACAGGAAAAGAAAAAACCAGGCCCCACAGTTTACACCGCAAAAATACCCGCTGAGCAGTCCTCGGCAGGACATGGTGTATGTCGTGAGTCCCGGTTTTGCCCGCTTGCGCGGTAACAATCCAAGCTTCTGTCCAAATATTATAGAAATTTTAAGGTTATGTCAATGGATTTTCTGCGAAATAAATAATTCGGTTAGGTTCACAAATCAGCCGTTCATTTTTTGTTTACATTTACCCGTAAATTAGGGCGTTTTCCAGCTGATCCAGTACTCGTCTGGCATTTTTTACCTCCAGCGGGTCGGTGTAGAAGCGCTCGTACTCCCCAGCCAGGGGCAGACCCATGGGGACTCCGGAGCGTCGGAAACGCATGGGGCTGTCCTCTCCCCGCCGGGCCGACATGTGGAACGCCCGCACTCCCGTCCGGCGGGCCAGCTCCTCCAGATTGGTGCTCTTGACCCCGCTGCCCGCCAGAATGGTCAGCCGTCCGGCGGCCTGCCGGTTCAGGCTGGCCAGCAGCTCCGCGCCCTGGGGGGCAGACGCCGCCTGGCCGGAGGTGAGAATGGTGTCAAAGCCCAGTTCCACCGCGTCCTCCAGCCCCTCAGACGCATCCCAGCACAGGTCAAAGGCCCGGTGGAGGGTTTTATGGAGCGGTCCGGCAGCGGCGATGAGCTGGGACAGCAGCTCCCGGTCCAGCCGTCCCTCCGGCTCCAGCGCCCCCAGCACCACGCCGTTGACTCCCAGCTTCCGGCACTGCTCCACCTCCCGCAGCAGGATCTCCCGCTCCCACCGGGTGTAGCAAAAGTCTCCGAAGCGGGGACGCAGCAGCACATTCACCGGAATATCCAGCTTCTGCACCGCCTCGATCAGAAAGGGGCTGGGGCTTACGCCCCCCACCATCAGATCGCCGCACAGCTCCAGCCGGTCCGCCCCGTTCTCCGCCGCGGCCTTGGCCGACTCCACGCTGTCCACACAGATTTCCAGCAGCATATCCTTTCCTCCTTTTCTGTTTTTCATCCAGTTTCCGCCCATACTTCGTTGCAGGGAGGGGAAAACTGTGGTATAGTCAAATTGTCTCTCCCATCCACACCCAAAGGGGCATGCCCCCTTCAGAAAGGATTTTTTATGAAAACGTTCCTGCTTCGGGCGCTCTCCTGCGCCGTGCCTGCCCTGTTCATTCTGCCCGTCTTCGCCGAGGGCAGCTCCGCCTCCACCCCGGTCACGGACACCACCGGTTCGCCTCTGGTGGACGCTCTGGCACTGCTCCTGGCCGCGGTGATTCTCTGCGGGGTCATCTTCCTCTTTTATCGGGTTCTGCACCCCAAATCCAAGGAGGATCAGCCCCAAAACCGCCGGCTGAAGCGCCGGTAAGCGGGCTCAGGCCATTTTGAAGGGGCCCACACAGTTTTCCCACTATATCATGTTCCCCTTCCCACCGTCAAGGACACCGGATGAGAGCTTGTCTCTCCTTTTCTTACCGTCCTGCCGCCTGTGTGTCAAACAGGCGGCTTTTTTATAATGTGAGCCGTTCCTGTCAGCAGCAGACTAGCAAAAACAGGCAGGACACGCGAAGTATAGAAACCGTTCCGCGGGCAAAGCTATGCTCGGATGTTCCATCCAAACAAAAAAGAAAAATCTAAAAAACAAGTAAAACGGAAAAGGAGAGACAACTATGTCCAGCAATAAGAAGACTGTGGTTCCCAGCGCTCGCGATGCTATGAATCAGTTCAAGATGGAGGCCGCCAGCGAGGTGGGCGTCAACCTGAAGCAGGGCTACAACGGCGACCTGACCAGCAAGCAGGCCGGTTCTGTGGGCGGCCAGATGGTCAAGAAGATGATCGAGGCCTACGAGAACGGCATGAAGTAACCTTCCCGCCACCGGGATTGTATATTCCTGCTGATTCGTCTCAGACGGCAGCGGGCCGGGCACCCCAGTTCCCCAAAAGAATCTGTCGGCAGAACGTCAGAAGTTCCTGACTTTTATGACAGCGTCTTTTGCGGACAGCGGGCCGCCCGGCCCGCTTTTTTCTGCCCAAACGGGTGTGCAGAACAAAACCTTCATGGAAATTTCATAGACTTTTCTGGTATTACGTGGTAGAATGTATAAGTCGTGGAGCGCCTTGCCTTTCTCCACGTCAGTTTCATCCATGGAGGAACGAATGAAAACAGAAATTCTGGGTATCCAGTTTGATAACCTCACCCAGCAGGAGGCCGCCCAGCGGGGCGCCGAGCTGCTGGCCGAGGACAAATTTCACTATGTGGTCACCCCCAATCCCGAGTTCATTCTCGCCTGCGAGAAGGACCCGGTCTTTCGTGACATTCTGAACAAGGCCGACCTGGTGCTGCCCGACGGCATCGGGGTGGTCTACTCCGCCAAGATTTTGGGTACACCTCTGAAGGAGCGGGTACCCGGCGTGGAGTTTGCCGAGGACATGCTGGCCTGCCTCAACGAGATGGGCGGACGGCTGTACCTCCTGGGCGCCAAGCCCGGCGTGGCCGAAAAGGCCGGGGCGCGCATTCTGGAGCGCTACCCCAACATTGTGCTGTGCGGCACCCGGGACGGCTATTTCCAGGACGAGCAGGACGTACTGCTGCAGGTGGCCGCGGCCCGGCCGGACCTGCTCTTCGTCTGTTTGGGCGCGCCCAAGCAGGAGAAGTGGATGGCCCGCTGGGGCGCCCATACCGGCGCGCGGCTGGCCATCGGCCTGGGCGGCTGTCTGGACGTCTTTGCCGGCAATGTGGAGCGGGCCCCCGAGGCCTGGCAGAAGCTGGGGCTGGAGTGGGCCTACCGCCTGAAAAAGGAGCCCCGCCGCATCGGCCGCATGGCCAGACTGCCTCTGGTGCTGGTGAAAGCCGCCGGTGCCCGGGTGCGGAGCAAAAAGCAGGGAGGCGAAGGGTAATGCCCGGACGTCTCATTGTCTTTGAGGGCACCGACGGCTCGGGGAAATCCACCCAGTTTGCCCGCCTGTGCGCCCGGTTGGATGACATGGGCCGCAGCTATCAGAAGCTGGTCTTCCCCCAGTATGACCAGCCCTCCTCCGCCCTCATCCGCATGTATCTGGGCGGTGAGTTCGGAACCCATCCCGCCGATGTCAACCCCTATGCCGCCTCCGCCTTCTACGCGGTGGACCGGTACGCCTCGTTAAAAAAGGTGTGGGGGGACTACTACGAAAAAGGAGGACTGGTGCTCACCGACCGGTACACCACCTCCAACGCCGTCCACCAGGCGGTAAAGTGTGCCCCTGAGGATCGGGGGGACTTCCTGCGCTGGCTGGACGACTTTGAACACAACAAAATGGGCCTGCCCCGGCCCGATTTGGTCCTCTATCTGGACATGCCCACCGCTCAGGCGGTGCAGCTGCTCCGCAGCCGGGAGGCCAGCACCCACACCAGCGCCGACATCCACGAGCTGGACACGGGCTATCTGGCCGCCTGCCGGGACTGCGCGCTGCAGGCCGCCCAGCTGCTGAACTGGAAGGTGGTCCCCTGTGTGGACAGCCAGGGCAGTCTGCGCTCCATTGAGGAAATTCATCAGGAGATCTGGACGCTGACGGCTTCTCTGCTGTGAAGCCGCTCTGGTAAGGAGGTCTTTTTATGGTACACATTCTTCTCGCCCCCGGTTTCGAGGAAATGGAGGCTCTCATCCCCGCCGACCTGCTGCGCCGGGCGGGAATTCCCGTAGCCCTCACCTCCCTGGAGGGGGAGCAGGTCACCGGCGGGCACGGCATCACCGTGGCGGCAGACATGGAGCTGGCCAAGGTGAATCTGACCCAGGTGTCCATGCTGGTGCTGCCCGGCGGCGCCCACGGGGTACGCAACCTGTCTGCCCACCCCGCTGTGTCCTCCCTGATTCAGGAAGCGGTGGACCGGGAGATTCCTGTCTCCGCCATCTGCGCCGCCCCCACCCTGCTGGGCTCCATGGGCCTTTTGAAGGGTAAGAAGGCGGTGTGCTATCCCGGTCTGGAGGAACAGCTCACCGGTGCTCAGGTCCCCGAGGGGGCCCGGGTGGTCCGGGACGGTCTGCTGACCACGGGCCAGGCTGCCGGCTCCGCGGTGGAATTCGGTCTGGCGCTCATCGAGCAGCTGGCCGGCGAGCGGAAAGCTCAGGAGGTGCGTCATGCCATTCACGCCTGATCAGGAGAAAAAAGAGTTACGCCGCCAGGTGCGGGCTCAGCTGACCGCGCTGGAGGCCGAGCAGCTGCGCCGTGAGGACGACGCCATGTTTGCCCGCTTCCTGGCTCTGCCCCAGGTGGAGAAGGCCAACACCATTTTCGCCTTCTGGGGCATCCCCGGACGGGAGCCGGAGACCGGCCGTCTGGTGCAGGAGCTGACCGCCCGGGGAAAGCGGGTGGGTCTGCCCCGGATGCTGCCCGAGCATCAGATGGAGGTCCGCCTCTATGACCCCGCCATCCCCATGCACAGTGTTGCCTTCGGCATTCAGGAGCCCGGAGAGGATTGTCCCCTCATTACCCGGGAGGAGATTGACCTCATCCTGGTGCCCGCGGTATGCTATGACCGCCAGGGCTACCGTCTGGGCTTCGGCGGCGGGTACTACGACCGCTGGCTGGAGCACTTCTCCGGCGACCGGGTGGGCCTGTGCCGCAGCTGCATTCTTCAGGACCATGTCCCCACCGAGCCCCACGACACCAAGGTGGACACGCTGATCACGGAGCTGGAGTGCCTGTCCCTCTCCTGAGGGCAGGAAAAGGCGGGGCCGAAGCCCCGCCCTTGCCCGCTGTGTAATCAGCAGCAGCAGTTGTCGTCGCAGCCGCAGTTGTTGTCCCGGCCGCAGCCGTTTCCGCAGCCGCAGCCGCCGTTGCCGCTGAAGCTGTTGCCGTTGCCGCAGCAGCAGCACAGCAGGATGATGATCAGAATGATCCACAGGCAGCTGCAGCCGCCAAATCCGTTATTACTTCCACAACACATATACATGCACCTCATTTCAGATTTACGGGACGCGCTGTCCCGCGATTCTGTCTCATTCTATGGCTTCCCCCTGTCCCCGGTGACAGAGCCAAGAAACTTTATTAGGAGCTGACCCTATGCCACAGGAACGAAGAACCCGTCCGACATCCGATTCGTCCTCTCCCCGGCCTCAGCGCCGCTCCCGCCGCCGCTCCACCCGAAGCAGCATGGGCTTTGCGGCCATGTACGTGATCGGCGTAATCGGTGTCTCTATTCTCCTGGCCTGCATCGGCTGGATTGCCGCCAATGACGTGCTGGCCCTGAACAAGCCGGAAAAAGAAGTGGTCTTTACCATTTCCAGCGACGACACCTTCAACGATGTGGTGAACCGTCTGGAGGATGAGGGCCTCATTGAGTACAAGCTGCTCTTCAAGCTCTTTGCCACCTTCACCCACGGCAAGGACAAGGTAACCATGGGCACCTATACCTTGAACACAGACATGGATTACCGGGCACTGCTCTCCGGTATGAGCATTTACTCCTCCTCCCGGGCCGAGGTAACCATTACTATCCCGGAGGGCTACACGCTGGCTCAGATCTTCCAGCTGCTGGAGGACAACGGCGTCTCCACCGTGGAGGATCTCAACGAGGCTGCGGCCAATCACGACTATGCCTTCTCCTTCCTCCAGGACATCCCCCTGGGCGAGGCCACACGGCTGGAGGGCTTCCTCTATCCGGACACCTACAACTTCTACACCCCCCACGATCCTGTCTACGCCATCAACAAGATGCTGGTAAACTTCGATGCCAAGTACACCGAAGAGCTGCGCCAGCAGGTGGCTGACAGCGGCTACACCATTCAGGAGATCCTCACCATCGCCTCCATGATCGAGCGCGAGACCGACGGCACGGATCGGGGCAAGATCGCCTCCGTCATCTATAACCGTCTCAACAACCCCAGCGCCAGCACCGCAGGCTACCTGCAGATCGACGCCACCCTCGCCTATATCAACGGCGGCAAGGTGCCCACTGCGGCGGACAAGGAGATTGACTCTCCCTACAACACCTACAAGTACAAGGGACTTCCCCCCGGACCTATTGCCAACCCGGGATTGGAGGCCATCAAGGCGGCACTGGAGCCGGAAGATACCAACTACTTCTACTACACGCTGGGCGACGACGAGAAGCACCACTTCTTCAAGACCTATGAGGAGATGCAGTCCTTCATGGCCACCCAGGAGCTTTACAAGAGCAATTAAACAACAAGGGGCAAGGGTCCAGGCCCTTGCCCCTTCCTTTGGAGAGAGGAAATAAGATGGAAAAACACAACATTGAACTGCTCGCCCCCGCCGGGGATCCCGAGCGGCTGGAGATGGCGGTAGCCTATGGTGCCAACGCCGTCTATCTGGCGGGGACCATGTTCGGCATGCGCTCCTTCGCCGGCAACTTCACTCCGGAGCAGCTGCGTCAGGCGGTGGAGTTCTGCCACGGCCGGGGTGTGCGGGTCCACGTCACCTGCAACACCATGCCCCGCAACGAGGAGGTCGCCCGGCTGCCTGAGTGGCTGGAATTTCTGGAGGACACCGGCGTGGATGCCATCATTCTGGCCGACGTGGGCACCCTGGCTCTGGCCAAGCGCCATGCCCCCCACGTCCAGTGTCACATCTCCACCCAGGCCAGCGTGGTCAACTACCAGTCCGCTGCCGCCTGGCACGACCTGGGCGCCAGCCGGGTCATTCTGGCCCGGGAGCTGAGCCTGGATGAGATTCGGGAGATCCGTGCCAAGGCCCCCAAGGAGCTGGAGCTGGAGGTCTTCGCCCACGGCGCCATGTGCGTGAGCTACTCCGGCCGGTGCCTGCTGTCCAACTACATGACGGGCCGGGACTCCAACCGGGGTGCCTGCGCCCAGCCCTGCCGCTACCAGTATGCCCTCATGGAGGAAAAGCGGCCCGGGGAATACTTCCCCGTCTACGAGGAAAACGGAGAGACCTACATTATGAACTCCCGGGACATGTGCATGATTGACCACGTCCCCGAGCTGCTGGAGGCCGGTCTGGACTCGCTGAAGCTGGAGGGCCGGGCCAAGAGCGCCTACTATGCCGCCATTGTCACCGGCGCCTACCGCCATGCCATCGACGCCGCTGCCGCGGGTCAACCTCTGGACCCGGTATGGCGGGACGAGGTGGAACACATCAGCCACCGTCACTACTCCACCGGCTTCTTCTACGGCCAGCCCGGCCAGTACACCGACAGCTCCCGGTACATCCGGGACTGGCAGATTGTGGCCAAGGTCCTCTCCTGCGACGAGGAGGGCAACGCCCAGCTCACGCTGAACAACAAGTTCGCGGTGGGCGACCAGCTGGAGCTGGTTGGCCCCGATGTGCGCCCCCAGGCTCTGAGGGTGGAGGGGCTGTGGGATGAGGAGGGCACCCCCCTGTCCGAAGTCCGCAAACCCCAGATGGTGTTCCGGATGAAGCTGCCCTGTCCGGTGCCTCCTCTGTCCCTGCTGCGCCGGCAGGCGGACCTGACGCCCTGACAAGGAGGAAGCGCCATGGTACCCACCTACAAACAGATGGGCGACTGGCTGGAGGAGATCGCCCAGGAGTTCCCCGAGGCCTTCTTCGAGGAACTGGACGGCGGCATCCAGCTGGAGGAGCAGGAGCTGCCCGATCCCGACTTCCCGCCGGGAGAGATGTATATCATGGGCGAGTACTGCCACGACATGCTGGGGCGGTACATCGTGCTCTACTACGGCTCCTTTGTCCAGCTGCTGGCGGAGGAGGACCAGGAGGTCTGGAAGGACGAGATCTTCGCCACCGTAGCCCACGAATTTACCCACCACATGGAGGACACCGCCGGGCTCCACGCCCTGGACGACAAGGACGCGGAATTTCTGCGCCGGGCCAGGGAGGAATACGGCCAATAAACACCCCGTAAAAGGAGGAATCCGCCATGGAACAGCAGCCGGTAACCGGCCGCTTTGCCCCCAGCCCCAGCGGCCGCATGCACCTGGGCAACTTGTGGTCCTGTCTGCTGGCCTGGCTGGCCGCCCGGAGTACGGGGGGCGGAATGGTACTGCGTCTGGAGGATCTGGACCCGGACCGGTGCCGGAAGGAATACTGCGACCAGGTGATGCGGGATCTGGAGTGGCTGGGCCTGGACTGGGACGGCCAGCCCGTCTACCAGAGCCGCCGCTCCGACCTCTACGCCCAGGCCTTTCATGCCCTGGAGGAGCAGGGTCTTCTCTACCCCTGCTACTGCACCCGGGCCCAGCGTCTGGCTGCCAGCGCCCCCCACCGCTCCGACGGCATTCAGGTGTACGACGGCCGGTGCCGCTCCCTCACAGTGGAAGAGCGTGAGGAGCTGAACCGCATCCGCCGTCCTGCCTGGCGGATACAAGTGCCCCAACAAGACATCCAATTTGAGGATTTGCTCCAGGGCCCCTGTCGGGAGGATTTGGCCCGGGACTGCGGTGACTTTATTCTCCGCCGCTCCGACGGCGTATACGCCTACCAACTGGCTGTGGTCGTGGACGATGGAGCTATGGGGGTTACTCAGGTAGTGCGGGGCAGCGATTTGCTCTCCTCCACCCCAAGACAGCTGTGGCTTCAGGAGAAGCTGGGTCTCCCCCACCCCGAATATGGACATGTCCCCCTCCTGCTCTCCCCTGACGGCCGACGTCTGGCCAAACGGGACCGGGATCTGGAATTGGGGATGCTCCAGGAGCGATACTCTGCCCCGGAACTGGTGGGCATTCTGGCCCACGCCGCAGGTCTGATTCCCGAGGTCGCTCCGGTCACGCCCCATCAGCTGCTCCCTCTGTTTTCCTGGGAAAAGCTGCCCCGGAAGGATTTTTGTTTGGGTCTTTAAAAAAGCAAGGCGCTCTGCGTTGCAGAGCGCCTTGCTTTTTTACTGATACATTCACGGCTGACCAGCTCGCTGCTCCTCCTGGCGAAATTCTTTGAGAAAGTAGTAGAGCAGCATAGCGGCCGAGATGGCAGAGGCCACCAGATCAGAGGCCGTCTGGGTCATTTCCAGGCCCGTCAGGCCAAACCGGGCCGGAAGGATGAAGACCAGAGGAATGAAAAACAGGCCCTGACGGCACAAGGCCAAAAGGGAGGCCCGCCAGTACTTGCCCACCGACTGGAACAGCATATTGGCAAACACCAGCACCGCCCCCAGAGGCAGAGAGATGCACTGATACCGGAACGCACGGGTCCCGATGTCAATGACCTGAGGGTCATTCCGGAAGAAAGCGACAACCTGGGGCGCGAACACAGCGCCCAGCACAGCCATGGTGGTCAAAATAGCCGTGCAGAACCGGATGGAGAACAGGGCCGCCTGCTTTACCCGGTCGTAGCGCTCCGCTCCGTAGTTATAACCCACCACCGGCTGCATTCCTTGTCCGAAGCCAATGATGGCCGAGAGCAGGAAGTTAAACACCTTGGTCACAATGGCCATGGCCGCCACTGCCGCATCCCCGTAGACTCCGGCGTTGAAGTTGAGCGCCACCGTGGACAGGCTGGACATACCCTGGCGAAAAAAGGAGGGCATTCCACTCTCCAGAATCGTGATGTAAATCCGGGGAGAACGGGAGATATATCGGGGAGACACCTTGATGTCGCTGTGGCCCAGCAGGAAGAAGGAAGCCAAGATGCACATGCTCACACATTGGCTGAGCAGGGTGGCAATACCCGCTCCTGCAATACCAAGATCCAGACCAAAAATGAAAACCGGATCCAACACCATGTTCAGAATCCCTCCGGTGCCCAGCCCGATGACCGACCGGTTGGCTTTTCCCTGCCAGCGCAGTAAATTGTTCAGAGTAAAGGACACACACATCACCGGTGCCCCCAACAGAATGTAGGTCGCATAAGCTAAAGCGTAGGGATAGATCGTAGGGGTGGCACCCAGAAGCCACACCAGCTTATCCAAAAACGTGAGGCCCAAAGCAGTCAACAGGCTGCCGCAGACAATGGCCGCCACTATGGCACTGGAGGCATATTCCGCCGCCTGCTGCTTATGATTCTGTCCCAAAAGACGGGACGAGACACTTCCTACCCCCATGCCGATGGTAAAGCCAACCGCCTGGATAATGGCCATGACGGAAAAGACGATCCCCACCGCTCCAGAGGCACTGGTGTTAATCTGGGATACAAAGTACGTGTCCGCCATGTTGTAAATGGAGGTAATCATCATGCTGATGATGGTGGGAACCGCCAGCGTCAAAATCAGCTGCGGAACCGGAGTTTCCAGCATCCGCTCGCGCTGGTCGGGATGAAATTTTTGGTGGTGATGCAGCTGCATAGGCCCCTCGCTTTCTCGTTCCGGTTGTGCATCCGCCCTTCCTGGTCAGGTGCCAAATCTATTGTAACGCCAAACAGAAAAAGCTGCAAGCCATTTCAAAACGGCTTGCAGCTTTTTGTGTAAACCAGATTCAGAAGGGCAGGCCCAGCCCACCGGTAAGCTTGGACATGGTATCCGACGCATCCGCATCGGCCGCGCGCATAGCCTCATTGACCGCCGCCACGATCATATCCTGGAGCATCTCCACGTCCTCGGGATCCACCGCCTCGGGATCAATGGTCAGCGCCTTGAGCTCATGCTTGCCGTTCACGGTGGCAGACACCACGCCGCCGCCGGCGGCAGCCTGGTACTCCTTCTCCTGCAGCTCCTGCTGCATGCGCATCATATCCTGCTGCATCTTCTGGGCCTGCTTGAGCATGTTCATATTCATGCCGCCCATGCCGGGCATTCCCCGACCGCCAAAGCCTTTTGCCATCGGTTAAAACTCCTTTTCCGTTCTTTTATTTTATTGAATCACAATGTTGTCATATTGCTCGCCAAAAGCCAGCAGCTCATCCAGCGCATCCCCCGCCGGGGCCGCTTCCTGCGGCTGTTCTGCCTGGGAAGGGGCCGGCTGAGGTACAGCCTCAGGCTCGGGGGCCTTGCCTGTCACCACACTGACCCGGACCTGACCGCCAAATGCCGCAGACGCCGCATTTTTCAGGCCCTCCAGCACCGCCGGCTTATTGAGCATAGACCGGGTAAACTCCGTATCCACCCACAAGGTAAGCACTCCGTTCTTCCAGACGCCGGTCACCTTGGCCGGATTGTTCAGATAGGGAGTAACGGACGGGGGGACCTTTCCCCGCAGGCCCGCCACAAAGGAGGGCCAAAAGGCCCGGTCTTCTCCCCCGCTCCGGACAGGTGCTTCCGCCGGGCGCTGGGGCTGGGGAGCCGAAGGCTCCGGTTCCTTCACCGGCTCCGGAGCTGCCGTCTTCTGGGGCTCCTGCTGCCGGGGCTCCACATCCCAGGGCGGGACATCTTCCGCCGCAGGTCTGGACGATACCGGAGCGGGTGCCGCCGCGGGCTTCCGAACCGGCGCAGGGCGCTCAGCCGGAGCGGCCTGGGGCACCGGGGACGCAGCAGCTGCGGCACCACTGGCCAGCCGCTCCTCCAAACTTGCTACCCGGGCGGACAGTCCGGCAAAGGAGGCGTCCAGGCTCTCATCACACATGCGGATGAGGCACAGCTCCGCATCCGTACGGCGGTTGCTGCTCCGGGCCAGTTCCGCACCCGTTTTCTGCAGCAGCTCCAGCATCTGCAAAAGCCGCTGGGCGGAGAGTTGTTCCCCCAGAGAGCGCATGGTGCCTTCGTCATAGCCGCCGGTCAACAGGGCGGCACACCCTCTGGGAGCCGTCTTGCGCAGCAGCAGGTCCCGGGCCAGCGCGGACAGCTCACCCAGGACGGAACCTACGTCCTTTCCGTTTCCATACAGCCGCCCCAGGGTCTCCAGTGCCCCGGCGGTGTCCCGCTTGGCGGCCTTCTCCATCAGGGCGGCGGTCTCCAGATTGCCTGCCAGACCCAGAGTATTCAAAATTTCCTGCTCGTCTACCTTACTCCCGCTTCCCGAGCACTGGTCCAACAGGGAGAGGGCGTCCCGCAAACCTCCGTCAGCCAGCCGGGCCAGCAGCGCGGCCCCTTCCGGGGTCAGGTCAATACCCTCCTGACCTGCCACATACTCCAGCCGCTGGGCAATCTGTCCGGGCAGAATGCGCTTGAAGGAAAACTGCTGACACCGGGATTTAATGGTAGCAGGGACCTTATGAAGCTCCGTAGTAGCCAGAATAAACAGCAGATGGGCGGGGGGGTCCTCCAGAATCTTCAGCAGGGCGTTGAAGGCGGGGGTGGACAGCATGTGTACCTCGTCCACGATGTATACCCGCTTGCGCACCGCCGCCGGAGTATAGACCGCCTCGTCCCGCAGGGCGCGGACCTGGTCCACGCCGTTGTTGGAGGCAGCGTCCAGCTCCAGTACGTCCAGAATGGAACCATTCTCAATGCCAAGACAGGCAGGACACTGGTTGCAGGGATTTCCGTTTTGCGGATTCTGACAGTTCACCGCCCGGGCCAGAATCTTGGCGCAGGTTGTCTTGCCCGTTCCCCGCGTCCCGGTAAACAGATAGGCGTGGGACAGCCGGTCGCCGGATACCTGACGCTTCAGGGTGTCAGTGATATGGGACTGGCCCACCACATCGTCAAAGGTGCGGGGTCTCCACTTGCGGTACAGGGCCTGGTACATCAAATCACCTCATCGTGTCATTGGTCAAATAAATTCGGCGCAAAACAAGGCCGCACACCGACCTTTGAAGCGCACAATATGCCCGTTACCTAAACAGCCGGCTCAAAAACAGTACCCCCGCGGCACACGTGGCGGGCCGCTTAGTGCTGCTCGGTTCCCCGCCTGACACGGTTCACGGAGCCACGTTGCGCGGGACCGGTTTATCATCACTGCTTATTCAGGTCAGACGACACATCATACGTCCGGGGGCCGGGATTCATCCCCGCTGTAGCGGATTGCGGGTACAGGGCACCGCTATCTCCCCAACTAGTGCGGCCTTGCTTTGCGCCGAAACGTAAAGCAGGGCGGTAAATATTGTACTATATCTCCCGCCAATGATCAATGAAAATTTTTTAAACAGTGCACCGATTCGTTTTCCCTGTTTCACACCTTCTCTCTTCAAGTTAAATCCATCATAATTTTCGCAGGAAAATAAGACCATCAAAAATTGCCTCTTGGCTTGTTCTCCAAATTGCTTTATTCCAATTTTGAACAGACACATGAAATTTTAGACTTTACAATTTAAAAAAATCTGCTATAATATAAGAGCTGTGTAAGTTGCAGCGCATAGTCCTTAATTAGGTCTGTGTATCTATAATTCACAATTGTTAAATATGGGCCTATAGCTCAGCTGGGAGCGCAAAGGGTTCGGTTTTCTGCCTCATCTATAATTTCATATTGCTTTATTCTTCTGTTCCGCTTTTGGAACTGTTGATTTGGGCCCGTAGCTCAGTCTGGGAGCGCAAAGGGTTCGGTTTTCTGCCTCATCTATAATTTCATATTGCTTTATTCTTCTGTTCCGCTTTTGGAACTGTTGATTTGGGCCCGTAGCTCAGTCTGGGAGAGCGTACGGTTCGCATCCGTAAGGTCGAGGGTTCGATCCCCTTCGGGTCCACCACACTCGGGAGATCTCAAAACGAGATCTCCCGAGTTTTTTCATGCCTTCAGGATGCGCGATAGTACACACTCTTGTCCCCTTCCGGATACAGGAAGTCGAAGAACTGTGTGACACTGATTTTGAATTCCACTTCGATTTCAAAGTTCTTCCCGATATTCACCCGCTCAATGAGCTGCCGCAGGATCATCTTCTTTCCCTCAATGCTGCTGCCCGCATACAGGTCGGCCCAGGACATGATCTTGTCATACTCCTTTTGAACGGCAACGGCAGAGTTTTTCAGATCAGCCGCTTTTTCCTTGGCCTGTTCCAGCTCCTGTGCCAGTGCCGTCAGTTTGCTCCGGGTGTCCTCTATCATCTCACCGAGGATGTCCGCTCCAAAACTACCAGTCCCGTTGATGGTCTTGATGATCTCTTTTTTGTAGCTTTCCAGCTCCCGTTCTGCGGCGGCATGGAGTTTCTCCAGATTGGCCACCGAACTGTTTGCCAGTTGGAGTTCTTTCTCCCGCTGCTTTTGAATGAGCTGGCTCCTGGGTGCAGTCTTCATTCGCTCAAAGAGTTGGATGACAATCTTATCAATAATGCCGTCCAGTTTCTCACCGGAGTATCCGGTCTGACCATCACAGTCCTGAGGATGGCGGATCTTGTAGTGGCAGGCGTATCGGATACGGGTTTCCCGTTTGGGCTCACCCTTGGCGCGTCTTCCACTGCTGGTGGTCAGCACCAGCTTAGAACCGCAGTGGGCACAGTAGACCATCCCTGAGAGCAGAGCCTTCCCCTTGGAGTTAAAGGGCACCTCATTGTGGTGCATTGTCCTGGCCTCCATCAACTCCTGTGCCCGCTCATACAGATCCAGCGGAACAATTTGTAGCTCCGGAAAGATTTCTGAGCGTGTTTCCCCACTGCGCAGGATTCCCACATACATGATGTTCTTCAGCATTTTGATGATGGTGGTATTGGCGAAGTTGGTCCCCTTTCGATTGAGATAGCCGTTGTTATATAACCACCGGGACAACCGCTGTGCGCCGAACCCCTCATAGACATATTTTTCAAAGATGATGCGCACCACCGCAGCTTCATCCGGGTCAATCAGAATCTCGTTGACTTCGTGATTCTTTTTATTGAAGCGCCCCTGCTTTTCCAGGCGGTATCCATAGGGAACGATCCCGCCGCGGAACCTCCCCTCCTGCACAATTTGCGACAGACGGGTCTTTGTTCGGGCGGAGGTTTTGAGGCTCTCACCGGAGGCCTGCCAGTAACGGATGTAGTTCAGCAGTTTGTCGATATGATCATCCATCTTCTGCTGCCCTTCCATTGCGCTCCACACTTCGATTCCGTTGCGGATGAACCACTCTACTACGAAGGGTGTCTCATCATCTCTCCGTCCCAGGCGGTCGAACATGAACACCAGCAGGATGTCAAACTTCCGTTCCTCGGCATCCTGACGGATCTCCTGAATCGCGTCGCGGTCAGCAGCAGCCACCTTGAAACCCGAGACACCTTTTTCCGCAAATTCTTTGATGATCGTCCATCCCTGGCTCTCCGCAAATTCACGGCAGTATTGTTTCTGCATCGGGATATCATCTTTTTCTACCTGTCCTTTGGTAGAGACTCGATAGAGGCAGTATACTCGTTTGCTTTTTTCCATGATTGCACCTTGTCCTTTCTGGTATAGGACTGCGGTGCATATGGTTTGCTCAGATTAAATTGTCAAGGTTCATATGCACACACAGTATCCCACACCACTGGTAAAAAGTCTACTGAATCAAGCAGGCTCGTTTAGATTTTCAAAATCCTGCGCCATTAGCAGTGTCCGCTCAATTTTAGACACTGTATCAGGCTGTGTAATAGTGTTTTTGAAGCGGAGAGCAACAATCAGTCCGTCCACTTCCATCGTGATATATTCTGTCGGCTCAGAGTATCGGGGATGCTCCCGATCATACATTGCCTGCTGATAACTCATGTGATCATCCTCCTTTACATGGTCTGCTGCCAAGTCTGTTCTTCTTCGTAATCGTCCTCGGCGTGGCCTTGGGCGATTTTCTTTTGCCGTTCTTTCCGGAGGGCCTTGCTGTCTGCGTGGTAGTGCGTGGTGGTGGCGTCCTTCACGGGAGCAGGCCCCTGGCCGCGCTCCAGAGCGTGTCCAAGCTGGACCACACCACCCACAGCACCAGCCCAGTCAGCGCCAGGGCCGCCACTCCCAACAGCAGACTGGTCCATGGAATGTCCGGCAGACTCAGTCTGCGCAGCCTGATGCTGGGCAGAGAAAAACGCTTCTCGTTCCGCTTCCCAGCCTGTTCGCTCATCTTCTCCAGATGCTTCACCGCTTTCAGCAGTTCGTCCATCTGCGTCCGGGTCGGGAGCTGCGCCAGCAGTTCGCTGACTTTCTTGAGATAGCCAGTCTGTCTCTCGGTGTGGTCCCCCAGTGCATAGAGGCTGCTCAGCAGTTCCTCCCACTCCGCTCTTGTGGGATGCACTCCGGGAGGCGGTGTCAGTTCCTGCGCCGGAGGCTGCGGCGTGGTCTGTACCATCTGCGCGGGACGATTCTTTTCCAACAGCTCGTCCATAGATAATTTCTTCTCTGATCCTGAATTCATATTCCATATTCTCCTTCAGATATTTCTCCCCGAACAGCAGGCGGTCACGGCACTGCCAGCCGCTGGGTGTGGTGTAGGTGATGTTCCGTCGGGACGCTTCCCAGCGCACCTTGTAGCCCTCGCTCTCCATCAGCGCAATAAACTCCTCACGGTTAGAGGCGTGGCGCATACAGTCGTTGATGATGTTCATGAGCTGCAGTTTTTTACTCTGGCCACGGGCGGCCGTGTGATACTCGCCGATGGACATCGTCTTGGTCTTCCCTTTCCCGTTCGTGGGGTTGAACACAGGGAGAGAAAACTTCATGCAGACTTGATCGTTGCGCTGTCGCAGTTCCTGGAGCTGCTTCTTTGCGATGTGCAGTTTCTTCCCAGTATCGAAGTTGACGGAGTTGATGAGAAAGTGGGAATGAATGTGTTCCCGGTCTGTGTGGGTGCAGACCAGAACTTCATAGCCCTCATAGTACTCAGCCAGCTTCAGCGCCGCCGCATGAGCGGTGACCGGATCTACCGCTTCGCCTTTTGGAAAGCTCTGCACCATGTGGTAGAACAGCACACCGTCGGTTTTGTGATGCAGGCGCTTGGTGGTCATGAAGTCCGCGTAGACAGATTCCGGCTGGCAGTTGATGCCTGTGACCAACTGTTGACCGTCACACTCGGTTTTCTTGTTCTGCATGGTGTACCGCATCACGGCTCCCATGCATCCGGTGGTCTGTCCTCGCTTGTAGTTAGTGAAGCTGATGATCGCCATTTTTCACCACCGCTTTCGTTCCAGAATCAACCGGACAGCAGCACAGAGTTCAGAGAACGCCTGGCGCACACCGTCCAGATTGATCACTGTGACGCGCCCCATGTGCGCCAGGGTGACAAGCTGATTCAGATTTCTGCCGATGGACTTCAGCTCCTTGAGCACTTCTTTCAGTCCATCGATGACCACTACCTGCTTTCCCAGACAGCAGGCCGTCACATAATCGCTCATAGACATCCCGGAGCGTTTCGCCAATTCCTTGATGGCCTCCCGGTCTTCGGATGCCATCCGGGTGCTGAATTTGATATCTTTTTTCATATCGTTTCCTCCAAATTGCAGAAAAAGTGGGTCCGGGCTTCTGCCCGGAAATTATGCGGAAGGCGGGCGGCGGCTTTGCCGGTGACCAGACAAACGCGATGCTGGCCCTCGTCGGAAGCGACTGCGCATCTGTCGCTTCCGACCGAGGTCAAAAGCTCCCTCGCTCCGTGCTTCCTCCTCTCCCCAGCGAAACCGCTTTGCTGGGTTTTGCCGGTGGCCCCTTTTGAGGTGATTCTCCCGCGCCGAACACCCGCACTCCTCCTTCGGCCACAAGCGGCCCAACACGGCGTTTCTTTTGCCTTGCGGGGTTTACTCGCCGCACCTGGAAACTGCCCGCAAATCGCCGCACAGCGCCTCGACAGGGTCGATAGGGACGATTTCTCCGGTCCTCTCTAAATCGACACTATCGGCACGACGCAGCTCGATCACACGCTTGCCGTTGCTTCTGCGGATCACTGCAGCAATTCCGTTCTTCCTTAGGGCCTCAACGCTTTGCAGGATCATCCTTGAAATCTTTTTGGGCGTTACCCCTTCAGACTTATCAGGGTCGATCTTTTCGGAGAGTTCCGTGGGAGTGCCGATAAATATTGTTCTGGTGCTCATAAATGCAGAGAGGAGAACGACGATTTGCCCCTCCAATTGTTCAGGCTGTGTCCGGCTGTCCGAAACCAACTCCCACACATTTTCACCGCCGCGTTCCAATTCCAACTCCCGGTATTCGATGTCCCGGCCCACGCAGGTCAGTCTGGCCCTGCCGCTGCCCCGCTTTTCTTCCACCAGTGTGAAACTGGAATCCACCGCGCCGCTGATAGCAGTCGTACCAGAGATCCGGTGGAACACATCCTCCGCCTTTTCCTTGCGCAGATGATGGATGAGCAGGATGGCGATGCCGTGCTTGTCCGCCAGCCGCTTGAGCACAGACAGATCCCGGTAGTCGTTAGCGTAAGTGGCATCGTGGATCGGACGAACCATCTGCAGGGTGTCGATAATGACCAGCACGGTGTCGGGGTGTGCGGCGACGAATGCGTCCACCTGTTCCTCCAGCCCCTGACCGATGAGCGCACACTCCGTGCAGAAGTGGACGCTGTCTGGCGCGTCCTCAGTGATTTCAAAGAGTCGATTCTGGATGCGGAGGACGGAGTCCTCCAGACAGAGATAGAGGGTAGTACCCTGCTTGGTGGTCATGTTCCAGACCGGTTCTCCCTTGGCCACTGTCACTGCCAGCCACAGAGCAAGCCAGGACTTGCCCACTTTCGGGGAACCAGCCAGGATGTGCAGACCCGGAGAGATCAGGGTATCCACCACAAAATTGGGCGGTTCCAGCGGACGATCCATCAGGGTTCTGCCGTCCACTGTAATCAGGGGATGGTTCATTTTGTTGTTCATATTTGGTACCTCCATTTCAAAAATTTGAATACAAAAAGCTCCCACCTCAAAAGAAGTGGGAGTAGTATTCATTTTGACTTTGAAATGGTTTATGGTAGAATGGAGCAAACGGAGGTGAGCCAATGGCGACCTATCAGATCTACGAACTCTCTGCCCGGGCAGTGATGAGCTATGCCGCGGAGAAAGACGGCATTTACATCTTTGCTCTGAACCGCAGTGCCACCGAGCACTGCAAGGTACCGGGTGCCAAGCACGAGCAGGACAGCTGCGCCATGTTCCATCAGCTTATGTACCAACTCCACGGGAAGGGCTGGCGGGAGCGTGGCGAGGAGAAGGTAACGGCTCTCTCCGATGTGCTGTTCTACATGGACTTCGCCGGGATCTTTGACCGGCGTGGAACCGGAAAGACGCAGCAGGCCCGCCGGGAAAAGGCCAGAGATATGTTCCGCCCCGAGGGGATCACCCTGGACTTCGGCGGCGGTCCCTGCCGCTATGTGGCCTTTGAGCGCTCCGCCAGCATGAGCCGCCAGTCCCGCCTCTCCTTCATCCGGGCGGAACTGTACGAGCCCATGCGCCAGCGGATCATGCTGAATATGGAACTGGGCCGATGCCAACTCAGTAAACTCTACGCCTACAACGGTCTCATGTTCTCCAGCGGAACCCGGGTAGACGGCATCCGCATTGACAAACCTTACCGGGTCATCGTCATAGACAATCCAACCAAGAGAGTGGAACGAGCCCCTGTCATCACCCTGCGAGAAGGCAGAGAGCCAGGAACCTTCTACCGGGCAGATACGCTGGAAGATCTGGACATCACCTGCTTTGACGGCGTGGGCCTCATCTCCAAAGAGTACGCCGATGTGGTGGACAAGGCCTGCTGCGGCAGCCACACCCACACCTCCTTCCAGATTCGGATGCCCTACATCAAGGGGATGCTCCATCAGGTGGATTTCAAGGACTTCTTGAAGAGAAGCGGTACCCAGAGCATCGTGGACATCTGGGGCAAGGCACACCCCGTCCGTAGTGTGGACATCATTCTCACCCGCAGTCAGTTCAAGGCATACGGATGGCTGCGGGAGAACGGTATGACCTGGGAGGACTATTGGGACGCCTTTCGGGACTACAACCACGCCCTGTACATCACCAACCTGAGCAAGACGGAGCCGGAGCATCTGGTGGAGCTCAACTACCAGTTCCTCTCCACCCTCTCCATCCAGCCGGAGGAGTTCCGTCCCGCCGACCTGCCGGAGGGCTGGGACCATAGTCCAGCGGATGATCCACGGCAATGGCTGACTAAGGCCACCGAGACGGCCTACTATAACTTTCGTGCCAACGAAACATACCAGCAGGAATATTTTCGCCGGGGCCTGAGCCAGCCCAGGGGAAGCCGGGCGCACATCATGGCCCAGGTGCTGGAGAAGAACCCGAAGTTTATCCGGGAATCTATCTATGCGGAACAGCTGGACGGACAGGCCCGGAAGATCCTCCGAGGCTACGCCGTTGGTCGCTTGCTGGTGCCGGGGGATAACCGTTTTCTCTCAGGTGACCTGCTGGAACTGCTGCGGCAGTTAATTGCGCCCCGTGTGTTCCAGTTGCCCGGTGAGCGGGACTTCTGCAATCAGGTGATGGGAGATTTCTTTGCGGAGGACAGCTTCTTTGCTCCTGGTGCAGCCTATGACCATGAGGACAGCTGCACTCTGCTCCGCAATCCCCACATCGCCCGGAACGAGGAATTGCAGTTGTCAGTGTACCCGGAGGGAGACGCACTGCGCCAGCATTACCTGGGCCACCTCACTGATGTGGTCATGGTGTCCGCTGACAGTTTGGCAGCGGAGCGGCTGGGCGGTGCCGACTACGACGGCGACCTCATCAAGACCATTGCCGATCCCATCCTCAACCGCTGCGTAAAGCGGAACTATGATTACGATGTCCATCAGCAGCTCTCCAACAACGCCAACCTGCCCCTGCTGAAAATTCCATCCTTGTCCGCACCCAAGTCCGACGCCAACGACTGGCAGGCCCGTTTTCAGACGGTGGAGAACACCTTTGCCGCACGCATCGGACAGATCTGCAACGCCGCCCTGGACCGCAGCGTCATCGCCTACAACGAGCACGCCGACCCGGAGGAGCGCAAGCGGTGCCGCCGGGACTTGGAAGCCCTGGCCATCTACAGCGGGCTGGAGATCGACGCGGCCAAGACCGGTGTACGGCCCAACCTGGATGAATTTCTGGGCGGACGGAAGGTAAAGCGCACTCCTTTCCTCCAGTACAAATATCTGTTGGAGCGCGCGGAGGAGCGCCGCCGCGCCTGGTATGAGCCCACCCACCGGGAGCGGCTGGAGACCTTCTTTGCCGGGATCGACTGGGACACGGTGGACTCCCCGGTGGAGCGGCTGCCCTGGCTGGCCCGCCAGCTGGAGCGCAACACGCCCAAGATTCAGAAGAAACCAGCGAAGGATAGCGAACTATTCACCTTCGCCCAGGAACGAAACTGGAAGAAGCAGCTGGACCAAAACCTTCTTTCTTCTGTCTCTGCCTTGCTGTGGGACTACGAGCACTGTCTCTCCCGCGTCCGGGCCTGCCGTGCCCCCGCCAACGGACAGCAGCGGAAAACGGACATTGACCGCATCCTCTATGCCAGAGGTCAGGAGGAAGTTTACGACAGCGATGAACTGTACGCCTTCTTCCAGCAGATCTCCTCGGAACGTATCACCGCCCTGCGGCAAGAAATTGTGGAGCAGCAGTGGCATCTGATGGCAGAAGCACAGAGAGAAACATTCCTGCGGGAGTGGCTGCCGGAGGGAGCCAACTACTACGATCTCCTGACCGACTTCCGCCACGGCGGGTTCCGTCTGCTGGGAGATCTGGTCTGTGATACGGACGATCTGGCGACAGCCCGGGAACGGAAGCAGCTCCGCCGCCCGGCGGACTCCCCGGCCTTCCAGAAGATGATGGAGGCCTATCTGTCTGCCCCCTTCAGCGGCAATGAGCGGGCCGTGGTGTCCAAGGTCTGCCGCAAGCTGCTGAACAAGATCGTCCGGCCCAGCCTGGCGGTACCCTATGTGGTGGCTCTGGGTAAGCGGAACCTGCTGTGGGACCTGCTGCCGGACCACATTGAGGAACATGTTCTGGAGGTGGACCATGCTGAATGAGTGGAAGGAGTTTCAGGACTACACCGGTGTGGTAAACTACACTGCCCGGAACAAGCAGGACACCACCTACCTGGGCCGTTTTACCTTCGACACCATCCTGGATTTCGAGGGGCTCAACCGGGTACTGACCATCCTGGCAAGAGGATTTCTGTTTCATAACGAGAATGGCAACCCAATCGAAGCGCCCCGGGAGCGCATCGACTATGCCAAGCGGGGCTTATGCGCCTGGTGCAGTGTGCCGGACAACAAAAAAGCCACGCCCCGGGAGGCGTGGCAGTTCGGCAGTGATTTTGGGAAATTCCATGAGGATTTTCCCGGCCTCGTGGATGAAAACGGCAGCGGATGGTTCCATAGGCATGTGCATCGGGTGGCGGCCTTTGTGCGGGAAAACCCGAAGAGGATATCCAGCAGTGCCCAGAAGAAGTGTGCTGCCATTGAGAAGAGCTTTGACCGGGCCTGGCGGGACAAGGTAATCCAAATGCAGATCCCTCTGTTTGCTCCCACCACTAAGGGACAGTGGGGCCTGCGGTTTGACAGCTTTCTGGCTCAGGCTTTGGAGCTGGGCCCACTCCGGGATAAGGAGCAGTCACTGCCGCCTGAGTTAGTAAAACAACTCCGCACGCTCACGCCCAAGGGGGTTCCTCTGGATATGGTCACAACTCTGGTGTCCTACTACCTTGCCAATAAGCCGGAGGATTCCGACTGGGTGGTGCTGCCGGTGGCCAATTTTGATGCATACTTCGGCACCACCAGCTTTGGGCGGAAGTATCTGAAACAAATCCCGGAAACCATTTTAGAGCGATCTGAAACAGGCTTTGGACTGTGCCGGTATCGGCTGGGTGGCACCCTTGTCATTCAGCAGGGATAGAATCAGGCATCCATCTCCGCTTCTTCCGCTGGAGATGGATGCCTGTCCATTTCAAAGTGATTCAGTTCGTATGCCAGTTCCCACGCCAATTTAAACCCGCAAAGGAAACTGTCCACGGAGCGTTCCTCCGCAATCAGGCCTTGTGCGTCCATGATCCGCAGTATCAATTTTCTCTCTGGTTTTTCCAGCCGTTCAATGAGTTCCCGGTGGCAGATCTCGATCTCCTGTTCGGCCTCCGCCATGGGTAAAGCGATGTAAAACCTGTCATACAACAATTTCAGTGTGTCGTTCATGTGTCTCGCCTCCTTGCAGCAAGACACGATACCACAGAAATATCAGAATATCCAGGCACAAATTAAAGAATCGTGCTGCGCAGAAAAATACTGTCGATTCACAAATAAAAAAGCAAGAAAAAGGATGAGAGTGACAATTACTGTCTATGATATATGCTATAATAGGCGTAACATCAGTCCTCAAAGGTCAAAAATTTTTGAGGTGCGACCTCCAGGACTGCGGCAATATCAAACAGGGTGTCTAAGGATAGTGCTTTGGAGATGTTAGGGGCCTCCAGATGCCCGATATAGGCGGGGGTTAAACCGACCTGCTCCGCAAGTTCCTCCTGCGTCAGTCCTCGGAGCTTCCGGTAGTAGGCAATCTTTAACCCAATTTGGCGGTATTGTTCGGCGTAGATGGATTTCATAATCGATTCCTCCATATGCACCTATGGTAGCGAATCGTGACAAAAATTGACATGAGCTTATAGATATATTACTATATCTTTTAGATAGTAATATATGCTTGTCAGCACATGGCTATTCATGGAGGAACATATGGACGGAATATCGGTGAAGTCAGAGCGTTTGCTGCAAATCTATTCACGGTTAGTCAGTGGTGATGTTCTCCCCAAAAAAGAATTAGCGCAGCAATTTCATGTCACGGAGAGGAGCATTCAGCGTGACATGGAGTCGCTGCGCTGTTTTTTTGCAGAACAAGGTCTGCAACAAGATATCGTCTATGATAAGGGAGAACGTGGCTACCGATTGGAGCAGCCTGCCCTGCCTCTGCTTAATAACAGCGAGATTTTGGCTGTATGTAAGATCCTGTTGGAGAGTCGCTCCATGCGCCGGGACGAAATGCTACCAATACTGGATAAGCTCATTTCCTGCTGCGTGCCGGCACGGAGTAAGCGGGCGGTAGCAGAGTTGCTGGCAAACGAAAAGCATCACTATGTGGAGCCTCACCATGATCAGCATATTCTCCCCGGCCTGTGGGAGATCGGACAGGCGGTGCAGGAACACCGGGTGATGGAGATTGAGTATACGAGGATGAAAGAGCCTAAATTAGTTCATCGGCGTATACAGCCGGTGGGTATCATGTTTTCAGAATATTACTTCTACTTGACAGCTTTCCTGGAGGATAAAACTACCTTTGAAAACCCGGACGATTTATTCCCTACCATCTACCGTATTGACCGAATCAAGTATTTCAAAGTTCTGGACGAGCACTTCAGAGTTCCTTATAAAGATCGTTTCCAGGAGGGGGAATTCCGTAAGCGGGTGCAATTCATGTACGGCGGAAAGTTGGAGCGGATTAGGTTCAAGTATACCGGACCGTCCATTGAGGCCGTACTGGACCGGCTTCCCACAGCGGAAATTTTATCAGAGGATGCGAAGGGGTGGACCGTGGAGGCCGAGGTATTCGGAAAAGGCGTTGAAATGTGGCTGAGAAGCCAAGGGCTTTACATCGAGGAGGCGGCGGAATGAGTTATCGAATCGCATCTTTTAATATGAAAAACTTTTCATTGGCAACTGATAAGGATTTGAATCGAATTGCTGCGATCATTAAAGAGGAAAATTTCGATATTGTCGCCATGCAGGAAGTACTGGCATCAGGCCGGCCAATCTCTGGCGTTCCCGTTCAGAATAAAATGGCACAAAAAACGGCCATTGAGAAATCGTTGATTGGACGGTTAGGCCAGCAATGGGATTCATTTTGGGGAGATCCAAAAACAAGTTCTAAGTTTTATCCATACTTGGGCAAGGACAGTCGGGGCGAAGGATATGCATTTCTTTGGAATACCAAAAAAATTGAACTTATGGATGTTCCAAACAATCCCCGCATTTTCAGAAATTATAAAACAAATTTCGGCAGCGGAGCACTAAGGCTGGCTCGTGATCCGCTTTATGGCCGCTTCAAAATAAAAAGAACCAAAATCGAGCTTCGCCTTATTACAACACATATCATTTTTGGGAAACCGTCTGATGATCTTATGAAAACCGACTTTGATGGTGGTGCAATTGCTCTCAGGCAGCACGAATTTGAAGTGCTTGCAGGCAGCGTTTATAAAAAAATTAGCGATTATAGGAAAGATGTGGAACCAACTGTTCCCTATACGCTGATATTGGGAGATTATAATCTCAATTTGGAGTCCAGTGGGATTGGGAAAGCCGTACTAAAGGATACTGCATTTTTCTCACCCAACGGGCAGCCTTTGACCAGCTTTGAACCAGGATGTGAGGTAATGTACACCGTTCAAAGTGATAAAACAACATTAAGCAAGAGCGATTATGCAAATAATTACGATCATTTTTCCTATAATGAGAGGACAAAGAGAATTGTTAAAAGTTGGAATAGAGTCGACGCGGTTCACGCAAAAGGCGATGATGGAAAGCAAGAGGAAGAACGATTCGAGCAGTATTACAACAAGGTATCGGATCACGTCCCTATTGTTGTTGAATTGAGTTTTCGATAAATCCTTTGGGACCATGGTTTAAGAACCGAAAATCGCAGCTATCGCAATATATCATTTTTACACTATGCAGGGAGGAAGAAGAATATGACAAGCAATGTTGCGGCTGTCAGCCACGAAAAGCATAGCCACGAAGAAAAGCTTAAGGCCGCCTATGCTCTGAATATGTGTACCGTTTCGGTATCGCAAATTGTGGACTATAATGACTCCTATATTTTGGAGCAGGAATACGATGCCATCTTAAATAATCTGAATCTGAAAGAAATGCCAAAGGATGAAGCCCTGCTTCGCATCCTAAGCGAGCTTTTGAATGTTATCACATTTTTTCGCATTCAGAATATCAAAAAAGCTCAAATTGAGAAAAAGTATCAGGAGCAGTTAAAGAATGCCATTTGGTCTGCCATACCGAATTTCAGCGTTATTATGGCAGGAAATCCGGTTGCCATCGCCGTCTCGCTTGCAACGCAGATTGGATCTGGATATATGAACTATCGCAGGGAAAAAGCCAATGCCGGAATGGCGAAAGAAGATGCCGAAATCGAACTTCAAATCACCGCCATTGAACAGTTCAACGCACTGAAGAGAGAATTATTCACAACTGCATGGCGTCTGGCGGACGAGTATGATTTTGATGATGAGTGGCGGCTTACAGAAAAACAAATCGAGCAGTATAACAAAATTTTGCTTGATACAAACGAATTTAGAAAATATGCACGTCTGGAGGCAATCTCCAATAGGTTTGTAGCCTATCCACCGTTTTGGTACTTTTATGGTCATACTGCCAATTGCATTGCGGAGCAGGCTCGGAGAAGGCTGGAGCAAAACAAAAGAAAAACCGAAGAGGAACTGCAAGCGTATTATAAGGATTCCTCTATTGTAAAAGAATATAGTGAACTGGCCAAAAATCATTACGAGCATTTCTATAAATTAACCCGAAATCACATTCTGCGTGAAGATCAGCTTGTGGCCTCCTGTGCTTTGGAATATGTCGATCTCCTTTGGAATGAGGATCAGAAGGACAGCGAAAAGATATACGGTTTGTTGAAATTGGCCGAGCGGATGTCTCCAAATTCCTTCGATATTATTCAGCTGTGCGCTGTTTCTTATCTCAAAGTCGGAAAAAGTGATGATGCGGCCAGACTGTTGAAAATACTTGTCAATGAAGAGTATAACACAGTCGCCAACGCAAAGATTTTGAGTCGTCTCTATGTCAGCAAATATCTGTCTGGCAAAGACTCGGCCGCCTTTACTCAATATAACATATTGGAAACACAGGTTGACCCACTGTATCTCTATCCTATGCCTGAAGGCTTACCTGAGGGCAATCAAGATAAATTGCTTGAAGAAAAGTTTATGCGTACCCAGAAGGCAATTTTAAAGAAGGCCTATCGGAACACATTAGATGCCTACGCAAAAAGAATGATTATAAAATTCAATTCTGTTCTTCCAGCTCCAGAGGATGTTCCACCTGAATGCCGTGATACCTATTATAGTAATACAAGTGCAGCCAATGCGCACAGAGAAGAAGCGGCAAAAAAGATTCTGGACAGCAAGGCCAAGGCAGAGTATATTAGTCGCTTAAAAGAGCGCGGATTTAGAATCGGTTTTACCGATGTATTAAATGAAACAGTAGCAGGAATTGAAGAGTTATCCTGCTTCAGAGGCCTAAAAAAGCACGATAACTTGATTCGTCTAATTGAGGGAAGATTGCGTTTGGCGAGGCCAGAATTGACCAGGCTTCAAGCCAAACTGGATGAACTCAATTTCAGTTATGAGGATTACAAAAATTTGGTTCGGACCTATTCCTATCAATTTTTTACAGAGAAATTTTATGAAATGCTGAAAGCACATATTGTTGAAGCAATCAATGCAGTCGTCGATTACGAGTCCATTGACTTGCTCGACCGTGAGTTGAGTGAGTTCTGTGAACGGCATACGCTTCCTGCTCCGGAGCAATATTTGCATATGTATAAAGAAACATCGCAGGAACCCATAGCGTATTCTCACATTGTATCGTTTGATGACGAACTTCTTGGCGAGAAGCGAAGCAATCAAGACAGCGAAGAAATGCGTAAGCACATGAAAAAAATTATTCAGGACAACATGGGAGAATTGATCCGAAACCCCGGTCGTGTTAGTATTTACTTAATGGACGATGGCATAGCATTCAATTCCTATCTCGGCAATGATAAACTGCGCATCCAAAATGGTTATCTATACTTGGTTCGGCAGAAGGCATTCGCCATACTGGATGATAAAACCAAGAAAGATTTTGACCTCATTTTCTGCACAGACGGCATTGCAGTAGTTGATAAGAACAACATTCGTGATACCGTTTACTATAATGATATTAAATATTCTGCCAATGGTAACATCGAGGAACTAAAACTTGGTTATCCTGATGTGTTTACAAATAAGGATGTAAATATAAACACCCTGAATGGTATCATTATTGAATTGGGCAAGTATGTGCGTAGCTTGGATAATCAATATGCGGATGTATAAGGGGTGAATACCGTGGCAAATGAATATAAAAAAGTAATCGCTGAAAAAAAGGCCGAGGCTGCTCGCCTCATGAGTTCCAATCAACTTACAAAGTGCAATATAGCCATACATACGGCGGCCGCCGCAAGCGCTGCGGCTGGGGCAGTCCCGGTTCCTATGGTAGATGCCGTGCCCATTACTACAGTTCAGGTTTCTATGGTTATTGCATTAGGAAAGATTTTTGATCGAAAAATAACAGAATCAGCCGCTAAAGGTTTAATAGGTGCGGTTGCCGCTACTTTCGTTGGCAGAAACTTGGTAAAATTGATTCCGGTTTTTGGTTGGGGTGTTTCTGCGGCCGTTGCTGGAGGTGTCACAGAAGCTGTCGGTTGGACAATTGCGGTTGACATGGCTAATAATGCCAAGAAAGACTGGGAGGGCAACAATTGGGTAGCGAAAGATACTCATGAAGCAACAACTGACAAAGAATCAGTAGGAACGGAAGAAAATGAACCAACGGATACAGTTGGTGAATTAGAGGCGCAAGCCGAACAATTCTTATCAGGTCAAAAGAATCCAGAAGACTTCAAAGAAGATTTCGAAAAACTTTGCCGCGATATTGAAACTTGGATAGGTGAATTACCAAGTAATCATCAACTGTTAAAATACTATGATGAACTGCTTCTTTTAGCGGTATAAAAGTATCCGTCAAATCTCTCGGTGTATAGAAATAATTGCCGCCTCAATATGTAGACATTTGAGGCGGCAATTAACGTTCTCAGCACACACAACAGAGTGAGAATGTAAATTTCGACAGATACTGAA